>DAIQOQ010000289.1:0-3554 GCA_036787795.1 Paludibacter sp.
CCTCCGGACAAGGAAGTTCCATTTTCGCCAACCTGAGTATTAAATCCTTCCGGTAGTTTTTCTATAAATGGAATCAAGCCCAATTGTTGAATAATGGCAAGAATGCGTTCCATATCGGGTTGCAAGTCTCCAACAGCTATATTATCCACAATATTTCCTGAGAATAAGTTCAATTGTTGAGGTACAGTGCTTACAATGGCTCTTAGGCTTTCATACGAAAAATGATTAATATCCAGGTTGTTTATAGTTATTTTACCTGAGTTTAGCGGATACAGCTTTTGGAGCAGTGAAGCTAAGGTTGTTTTTCCAGAGCCACTTTCGCCTATTACTGCTGTTAATTTTCCTTTTGGGAGAACAAATGAAAAATCGTTGAATACTTCTTTGCGTGTACCGTAAGCAAAACGAATATTCTCAAACTTAATATCTCCAATATTTTCACGTTTAAGCTCTATTTTATTTTCTGTAGTCTCCCGTTCCAAATCCATAATTTCAAATAAACGATCAGCAGCAATCAGTGCATTTTGGATGGACTTGTTTGCTCCGATTAAACTGGAAACGGGCCCCATAAAATAGCCGATAATGGCATAAAATGATAATAACTCTCCCGGAGTAATCTCATTGCTAATTACAAAGTATGATCCAACCCAAAGTAAAATAATTGTAAATACTTTACTGATTGCCTCGGACGAATAAGTGGAGAACATTGAATTCTTCCCTGATTTAAAAACAGTTTTTAGCAGTCCGATAAACCGGACTTCAGTTTTCATGTTACTGAAATCTTCAATACCAAATTGTTTGATAGTGCGTACCGAGTTTAGCGATTCTACCAGCTGACTTTCTAAGTCAGCCGAATGCTCCATCAATTTTCGCTCTTGTTTTTTATTTAGTTTGTTGGTAATAAGATACACAACAGAATAAAGCGGAATAACTATGAGCATGATCAATGCCAGTTTCCAACTGTAAATAAACATCAATGCAAACGAAAACAAAACGATAAATATATTTACCGTTAGCGAAATGGATACTTCGTTTATAAAAGTGCGGATTTTTACGGCATCATTTATTCTTGAGATGATTTCTCCAACCCGCATGGTATCAAAAAAACGTTGCGGGAGCTTCAGTAAATGTTTATAATAGCCCAGAATAAGTCGGGTATCAATTTTTTGCCCTGTTTTAATCATAAACAGGGTTTGATTTATACCTAACAAAATCTGAAACAATACAATGATCAACATTCCTATGCTCAGCAGGTTTAGCAGATTCGTATTACCTGTTGGTAACACACTATCTGTTATTTTCTGAATATAGATGGAGGTGGATAGTCCTAAAACAGTGTAAATAATTGCACCGGTTAAACTCTGAACAAGGATGCTTTTGTGTGGAGCCAGTAAAAATACAAATCGTTTAAAATTGGATACCTTTTCATTTCTGGCTACAAAATCATCATTGGGAATCAGTAATATCAACACACCTGTCCACAGTTTCATAAATTCATCAATGGATAAAGTATGCATTTCGCCATCGCCCGGATCCATATAAGTCAGTTGTTTATCTGTAACCTTATAAATCACGACAAAATGATGTAACTGCATTTTATCACGCTCTACAATAACATGCGCAATAGTTGGCAACGGGATTTTAGTCAACGAATTCTGATTTCCTTTTACACCTTTAGACGAGAATCCTAACTGCTCGGCAGCTTTTACCATACCAAGTACATTGGTTCCTTTTGTATCGGTTCCTGCAATCTGCCGAATGCGTGCTACGGGCATTTCCAACTTGAAGTGCGATGCTACTGAAGCCAGACATGCTGCACCGCAATCGGTAATGTCTCTTTGTTTTACTTTTATATTCATAAGAAGGTCAACCCGAAGGGTTGAATGTGCATAACCCCCGAAAAATTCGGGGGATTGAGTGATAAACTAACTTACAACCCGGAGGGTTGAATTAAAACCTAATTATACCAAATCATTTTCAGTACATTCGACGCCAAATTCATTTAGCAAAGCTTTGTACTCATCTTCAAAAGATATTTTTTTATGATGCTCTTTTAGATTTTTCATGTATTCAATTAACCTGTTTTTGTTTGAATGAGATATTGTAAAAGCACCGTAACTTTCTGCCTTGCCTTCAAATTGCTTAAATTCAGGTTACTCTTTAAGCCATATCGAAGTAGAAACTTTTAGGTCTTTTACAAAAGTAGCCAGAGCAATTTAAGGATGAATATCTATAAGCAAATGGATATGGTCGGTACTTCCGTTAAACACGATAAAGTGTACATTTTTTATTGGTGATTATTCCCCATATATATTTGTAAAGTAGTTCACAATGAATGTTTGCAATTGTTGGCTTATGCAATTTTGTGCCAAAAATAATATGATAGTAGAGTTGTCGATAGCTTGCCATATAATTGAAAGTTTATGTAGTTGTGAGACTTTAATTCAGCCCTCCGGGTTGCGGTTACTTCTATTGATTTTATCCCCCAACTTCGTTGGGGGTTATGCATATTCAGTCCTACGGACTGTCAGATTAGAAGTCATACTTCATGGGTGAAAAATCTATCTTTTCCTTAAAAATCACGCTTTCATTATCTTTGGATTTAACCAGTTATCAACCTTATCAAAAAGCAATTGCCAAAGGCTGCGACGGTTCAATTTAAATCGTGCTGTAAAAGTCAATCCTTTTTGAATATTGCCCCTGTAACCGTTCTTTAATTGCAGGGAGTTTTTATCCAATGTGCATCGTACTCTGAACATAGGTTTCTGGTCTATAAGCACCACATCGTGGAGCACTTGCGATACTTTTCCCTGCACCATACCCCAATCATTATAATTGAATGCATCGAACTGGAATGTTGCCGATTGATTTTGGCGGATATATCCAATATCGGAAGGCGATATATAACATTCGGCCAGCAACACATTGTTGCTGGATATATAGGCCAGAGTTTGAGTGGGTGAAATAAAATTACCTTTCTGAAATCCGGCTACCTGAAGCAGCGAACCGGACATAGGAGCAAGTATAACATACTGTTGTTTCTCCTTTTCGGTTTGTGTGATGTTGGATGCTAATTCATTGTTTTGCTGGTGCAGGGTGGTTTGATCCGATATCCAGTTTGTTTGATAGTCTTGCTCCAGAGCTTTTAACTGCTCATTGGCTTTTTCATAATTGTTTTTAGACTGCAAATATTCAAAATTGGATATTACCTTTTGGTCGGCTAGTGTTTTTTGCGTTGCCAGTTCTTTCCGTAAGTAATTTACAGAAATTTGTTGTTCGTTAAGTTTGGCTTTGTACCGATAATACTCACCCCGGTATTTGGGAGTTAATAGCTGATTATATTTGGCTGAAAGCAAACATGCAATATCGGATATAAACAGGTCATTCTCCTGTATCTTTCTATTAGCTAATCCTATTTGCTCATTTAGTTTGTCGGAATTCAGAACAATTAGTGTGTCACCTTTCTGTACGGGTTTATTTTCCAGCATTCGGTACGAAACAACTTCGCCATACAAAGCCGACTGGATGGTAGTATTCTCATACGGACTCCGGATAAC
>DAIQOQ010000290.1:0-3554 GCA_036787795.1 Paludibacter sp.
TTTATGAAAATTCCCCTGCTGCATTGCTGCAACAGGGGAATATTATACTTATTGGGAATTTTTTATTTAATCAAGTCCTCAAATGCTTTTGCCGGTTTGAATGCCGGAACATTATGGGCTGGAATAATAATTGTGGTGTTTTTAGAGATGTTCCGGGCTGTTTTTTGTTGTTTATGTTTCACAATAAAACTACCAAAACCTCTTAAATACACATTTTCATTTTTTGCCAATGCTTCTTGTACCGTTTTCATAAACGCTTCTACAACTGGAAGTGCAACTTTTTTTTCTACACCGGTAGAGTTTGCAATTTGAGCTACAATTTGTTCTTTTGTCATTTTAGTGATTCTTTTAATGGTTAAAAATAGAAATAATTAAAATATGATTATTTGTTTAATCTTGCGTTTTCAATAGGTTATTTCGATAAATACAAACTAAAAAATAAAAAAGGCATCGCTCAACAACTAAAAGACAGGCTTTAAAAGCCGTATTTTTATTTCATCCGGTTGCAAAGATAAAAAAGGTATTCTGAATATTAATGTATTTTCGGAAATATTTTTATCAACGAATGTGTTTTTTAGGTGTTTAGACCATTATTTCTTTGCCGGCACATGTTTAAACCCTTTTTTGAAGCAAAAAAGACCATCAATACCTATATTGATAGCCTTTTTTTTGACTTTATTCGATGCCTCCAAAACGGTGAAACTACTTAAGCTCTACAGGTTCCAGTGCTGTTTTCCATTTTTTTAGATAAGCAAAAAACTGTTTGTCGGAAGTGTACGGATCTTTCTCTTCTTTACGGGCAGCAGCTGTAAAATAAAAGCGCAGCACCTCACCCTTGTGGTAAGGCATCAATATCAGGTTATTTAATCCTTCCACCATTTGCTTGCGGGCATAAGGTTGTGGCACATATACACCTAATCCACAAGTCTGTTTTTCGTATTTTACGGTATCAGTAACCGGGTAATCTGTTCCCCACGAACCTACCAGGCCTTTTTTGTCGCTCATCGTAGGACCGCCGGCAATAGTCATGACGCCGGTCGCCAGATTCGTGATATCTTCCGAGGCGCGAACTTCAGCAATTCCGTCGCGGTGACGGGCATATAAAATGTAGCGCACCGTCATATTTATCTTTTTACCCTCATATTGCCATCCTTCCACTTCGGTTTCTACTACAGTGCGGAGTTTGCCGGTAGCCACAATGCGTTGTGTTCGCTTGTCGAATTTATCTATGTGTGTTGCCTTGGTGCCATCCCAACCTTTTACTGTGCCAACGCCTACTGCATTGAAAACGCGTAATACATCGTCTCCATATCCGGCAGCAGCGTGCTTATCGGTTGGATACCATTCGGTAGTCGATAATTCGAGTTGCTGTTTCTTCTTTCCGTATATATCCACAGTGCTTTTATTGTCAAAGTAGATGCGGTAAGCAATCAATGCCGATTCAAAAGCCACTCCGTGGTGATGCATTTTACTGTACATATCGTTTTTTGTCGACGACATTTCTTTTACAAACTCCATCTTGCCGCCTTTTGGTTTCGAAATCATATCGGCATATACTTCGGTCGGAAAGCTGTCGCGTTGGTTTGCCGGGATAGTTTTTAAAGTCACTGATTGAGTTTGTCCGGCTTTTAAATCCAGCAGAAAAACCAGTTCGTCCGGCACTCCATCTTTATTCAGATCGTCGAGCTGGCTGCTGATTTGCTTCCCGTTCACTAAAACGGCTAATTCACTGCGTTTGTTTGTAGGCAGGCTGCTGTTGTATTTGTCCAACGTAACTACTACCGGAGCATCTTTTAGTTCGGATTTGTTCGGATTTGTTATTTTTAAACTAATGCTTTCGGCCGAAAGTGCAGAACTGCACAGAAGCAAAACGGGAAGTAGAAATTTTGTTTTCATGAAAAATGACTTGAAGTTTAAAACCTGTAATTTGTATGTCCAAAATTAATTTTATTTGCAGTAAACCGGGTGTTATTTTTGACTTTAAATGTGTATTTATTGGCAGATAAATAGTTGTATTTAATGATGTCTCTGGTTTATACAATATATTTATTCAAATAATAATCTGCTGAAACAAAAAATGACTAAAATCGCGATTTAAAATATCGTCCGATTTCAGTCATCATTAAGTTGCTAAATATACAATTTTGCTTTTTCCGGCAAAAGTCAAGTTGAATATCCGGTTTTGCGTGTCACCACGAGGTATCTACCGATTTTACTTTTTTGTCCAGTTCTTGTTTCGATTTTGCACGTATAGTATCATTTCTGTGCGTCCGGTGGTTTATCATTACAAAGTACCAAAGCATGTAATTCGGGCTCCGGTAATAAACAGGATAATAATGGTTGTTTACCATCCGGTAGCTTGGGTTGTTCCGATAGAAAGAAATGGGTCTTGCTATGTGTGCACTTCTCACGGAGTTTGTATGCATGGATGAACCAACAGCATGAGTTGTTGACTTTCCTCCAAAACTATGACTGCTCGTTCGTGAAGAATGAAAACTATGACTCGACATATGGAATCCTCCACCACCTCTGGAGTAAACGTTTAATCCAAAACTCAGGCAAAAAAGCATGATGAGCAAAACTGTCTTTTTCATAGGAGGAAAGATATTGTTTAAAGTGATATAAATAAACTATTTATCAAAATGACTTATTCCATTCCGAAAAATAGTTTATAAGCTATTCATCTAAGCTCAGGCTGTAAATAACGGCCAGCACCATTGGCAGCGTGATAATAATCGAAATGATTAAAGGTTTCCAGATTTTTTTCTTTGGGTATTCAGCTTCGTGAGGAATATACATTTTCAGAAAATGTTCCGACAGGGCATAACCGCCAACGAAATTAAATCCCATTGTGAGCGAAGATATTGATTCCTCCGGAATATTGACAACAATAAATGTAATTACTGTATATATTATCGATAACGTAAGTACTAAATTGGCTTCTTTTTTCTTTCCGATATTTTTCAAATCGCTCATTAATAATGCAGCTCCGAAAATAGCAGAGAAAAAAATGGAAAACCCCCATATTGCTTTGCGGGAATAAATATTGGGAAGTGTTCCTCCACGTAAGCTCTCTTCAAATGAATCGTCTTGTTCTTTCATTTCTAATTATTATTGAATATTTTAGTCGTTTTGCTATGATGTAAGCTCTTTTAATCGGATGAAAACTAAAGCTTTAATTGTGATTTTTAGACCGTTAAATTAATTCTCCGAATATTCTGCAAATTTACGAATTCTTTTAGTTCTAATACCGACAATGTAATTATAATTTCAGGTTTAATTGTAATTGTGCCAGAATGTGGCTCTCGTTTGCGCTTAACCTCATTATATTTCAATTGTTAGCCCGTTTTTTGCATAAAGCATTCCCAGTATAATTGCAAATGTAATTATCAGTATGAGCAATTGAAATCCTAAGTATATAAAGCTTTTAATTGTTTGTACAATATTTCTTATGATGCTATTGCTATCGAAAAACTGAATATAAGTCCATGTCATTAATAATATCCATATTATTGTTTCTATGTTTTCGATAGTTGAAATCGTATCTTTATTTT
>DAIQOQ010000008.1:0-11682 GCA_036787795.1 Paludibacter sp.
CGATTGATCGTTTACACAACCAATCGCTTTAATATTACTCAGAAAGCTTATTCAACATCTACCGCCTCCAACTCAATCATCAATGAGTCTTTGGGAATACGAACTCCTACTTCCACATTTATTTTCTTAATTCGAGCCGTAAACGGCATCTCTATTCGATTTTGCATTTTCATGGCTTCCAAAATCAAAAGAGGCTCACCTTCTTTTACGATATCACCTTCTTTTATAAAAATTTCAAGAATAGTACCCGGGATGATAGATTGAATATCATACGGGCTCGGATTTATCCATGGTTTTCTATTCTTATATTTTGTAGTCAGAAGCGTTTTGTATTTTCGTGCCGTTACGGCAAAATCTACATATTCCGGTTTTTCTGTTTCCATATTATTTTAGTTATGAGTTACAAGTTATTAAGTTATTAAGCAGAAATTCAATACTTAGTTTTCATTTCTGCTTAACTTCTCATTTCTAAATTAAAATGGAGGAATTCCGTGTTTTTTAGCAGGACGAAAATCGTTTTTATTTTTCGACACTTCTAATGCATGCAATAACATATCGCGAGTTTCAAGCGGCTCTATAACAGCATCAATATATCCTTTTGAAGCTGCAACATACGGATTGGCAAATTTCTCGATATATTCCTGCACTTTTTGTTGACGCATAGCATCTTCATCTTCAGCTTCCATAATTTCCTTACGGAAAATAATGTTAGCAGCACCTTCAGGTCCCATTACAGCAATTTCAGCACTTGGCCAAGCCAACATAAAATCAGCACCTAAGTGGCGTGAATTCATAGCAATATAACCTCCACCGTAAGCCTTACGAAGAATGACCGTAATTTTTGGAACCGTAGCTTCCGAATAAGCATAAAGCATTTTTGCACCATGACGAATTACACCGGCATGTTCTTGGTCAACCCCCGGCAAATAGCCCGGCATATCTTCCAACGTTACAATAGGAATATTAAATGCATCGCAATAACGGATAAAACGGGCAGCTTTATCAGAAGCATCACAATCAAGCACACCAGCTAGATAAAGTGGTTGGTTAGCCACAAATCCAATAGTCTCACCATTCAAACGACCAAATCCGATTACAATATTAGCAGCCCAAAGCTCATGAACTTCTAAAAACTTAGAATCATCAGTAAGTGCATGAATCACTTCACGTACATCATAAGGTTGTTTTGGATCGGCAGGAATGATGTTTTCAATATTTTTCTTAAAGCTTGGCTCTTTCGGTTCAACACTTGCAGCCTTTTCCTGATTGCTATGAGGAATCAATGAAACAAGCTCTTTAATTTGCTCAATACATTCCATTTCGCTCAAGGCATAAAAATGAGCATTTCCTGTAATTTCAGCATGAACACGTGCTCCACCTAAATCTTCCTGAGAAATTTTTTCACCTAAAACAGTTTCGATAACATTCGGACCCGTGATAAACATTTTAGAAATATTTTCTACTACAAACACAAAGTCGGTAAGAGCTGGAGAATAAACTGCACCACCGGCACATGGGCCTAAGATTACAGAAATCTGAGGGATAACACCCGAAGCCATTGTATTGCGATAAAAGATCTCTCCGTAACCAGCCAATGCTCCAATACCTTCCTGAATACGGGCACCTCCCGAATCGTTTATTCCGATACATGGCACTTTCATTTTAAGTGCATGATCCATAATCTTAGTGATTTTACGCGCATGTTTGAGTCCTAGCGAACCGCCCATTACGGTAAAGTCTTGTGCATAAATACAAATAGGAGTACCGTTCATTGTTCCTGTACCAGTAATTACACCATCACCAGCCAACACTTTGTCATCCATTCCAAAGTTACGCTCTTCGTGTTCTACAAAAAGATCATACTCATGAAATGAATTGGCATCCAACAAAGCAAGAATACGATCACGAGCAGTCATTTTGCCCATGGCTACTTGTTTCTGAATGGCTTTGTCACCTCCACCTTTTTCTACAATAGCCTTTTTTTGCCGTAATGCCAGAATGTTTTTCTTTAAAGTCATAAAACTTTCATTTAATTAAACATAAAGTTATGAGTTGCTAAAATTACAACTCGAATATCGGTTGCAAAAGTAACACTTTTATCGCAAAAGTGTGCAATTTAACTCATTTAGTTACACTTAATAAAACAAAACTATTTATTATTCAGACGTTTGATAATATTATTACGGCTGCATTTAAATCCGGAGGAGTAGTTTTCCAAATCAATATTTTCAAGGGTTGCTATCAATTCTTGCTTAAAGTCCGGCTCCTTTTGACAAATACGGAAGAGCATTTTCATGGAAAGTGCTTGAACGGAAACGGCTGATTTCATTGAAACCATCTGCTCGAAACAAGCATTAATAAATTCTACTGAAACTGAATCAGGCAATGACAGATTTAAAAGAATGGATAAACACCCACGTTGCAAACCACTATGAGAAGTTGAGATCGCCAATGAGGCCAGTTCATGAAATTGATTATCAGTAAACCAGTCCGGTTTACTCTCACTGATTTTCTGACAAGCCCAGGCAGCCCGCCATGCCACTTTCTCCTCAGAAACAAAAATCAGATGATAAATTTGATCAAAGTCATGGGGTTTAGAAAAAATCTGTTGAGCCAGATAATCTATAAAATGCTTGGAAAGCGGACACGAAAGATATTCTTTGTAATCCATAAATTATTCAATCAGTAATTAACATTCACCTATCAGCAAATTTACTATTAAAACATCATCTGAATATGATATCCACAATCACCTCTGCTCCGACTTGCTTATTGAGTGATTTTTTTATTTCTTCGCGAGAAAGAAATAAGTCATGACGTAAAACAGATGAAGTAAGACTCACATAAAGAACTCTGTTTTTTATCTTTAGTTCGGATGTATATTGTACAATATTATTTCCAAGAATCAACGGCCAGGCATCTATCAACCGTTTTTCATTTAACGGTTGATCTAAATGTTGTTCCCGCAATACCTGACGAATAACGTCACTCAGCAGCTCTGTATTTTTTTTGCGCATAATTTAGAGTTATGTAAATGTATAAAGGATCAGAACAAGAATATATTTATCCTTAAAAAGCAAAACATTCTATCTCAATTTTAAAAGTTGTCCTGATTTAGCTCCTTCAGTAAAAGCCATATTATTCAATTTATACAGGCTTATAATCTTAATTCCATAATCTTGCGAAATACTATGCATAGACTCACCGGGTTGTACTACATGAGTGAGATTTTCTTTGGGGGCTTTATCTCGTTTTAAATCAATAAAAACACGCGTTCCCAGATTTAGATCAGTGGAGGAATTTATTTCGTTATACCCTCTAAGGCGCTCTTCAGTCATATTAAACTCAGCTGCAATAGCTGCATATGTATCTCCTGTCAATGAGCTAACAAACTTCACTTTATTCACTTTCACAACCAGATGAGTCGCCATTGCAGAAATGGTCCCCATGGAAACATGATTCTCGTTTTTAGTCAATTTATTCTTTGAATTCTCATTGGCAGCAATAAAGTTATTTGAAGAATTCTCACCTAAATCGTATTGATGCAAATTATAATTTTCAATTATAGAAATAAGTTTATATGCATAAGCCGGATCAGTTGCATAACCAGCTTTTTTAAGCCCGTGAGCCCAACCTTCATAATCAGTTGGATTTAATTTAAATAAAAATGCATACCGACTTCTGTTTTTCAAAAAAGCTGCATGATCTTCATAAGAATCAAGCACCTGACTGTATTTTCGGAAGCATTCATTTTTAGTTTCATCGTCATGATAATACTTTTCTCCATTCCAGTCGTTACACTTAATCCCAAAATGATTATTCGATTCTCTGGCAAAAGAGCTTTGGCCGGCACCCGATTCTAGCAAACCCTGAGCTAAAATAATGCTTGCTGGAATTCCATGCTCTTTTTGTTGCCTCTCAGCCACTTGGTAGTACTGATCAATATACGAAATATAAGCTCGATTTCGTGCTTGAGCAAAGGACAAAACACTAAAAAGCAGCAACATGTATAAAATTCCGGATCTGAGACTAATTATCATTCTTCAACTATGTATTGTATTATTTTGCTACAAAATTAAAACTATTTAATCAAAACGACGAGTATCATTGGATTATTTTATATTTTTGTGCCAATTTGGTCAAAACATTGAGCTTACATAATATGTTTGTTGTTTAGTTATCAATCAAATAATCCGCAATTGACCTAGCGAACAGAAAACGAATTAATTCAATCACACAAGTTAAACAAATATACTTTACGACTAAGCTTATGATAAAAAAAACTATAGAAACCAAGGTTTCAATTTATAATTTTGATGAATTAGATGAGTCTCAAAAAAGACTCATAAACAAAGCAAAAGAACAAGTAAATAAAGCATATGCACCCTATTCTGAATTTCACGTAGGCGCTGCCATAGAACTTGAAAACGGAGAGATATTTGCAGCCAGTAATCAGGAAAATTCAGCTTATCCATCAGGATTGTGCGCCGAACGCGTGGCTATGTTTTTTGCGAATGCTCAATATCCGGAAATTCCGGTACAAACAATGGCAATTGCCGCCTTTACAAATGGTAATTTTTTAGCCGAACCTATCACTCCTTGTGGCTCATGCCGCCAGGTTTTACTCGAAACAGAAATGCGTTTTGGAAAAAATATCGAAATTCTTTTATATGGAACTAAGCATGTTTATAAAATAGACAATGTGAAACAACTATTACCGCTGTGCTTTGAAAAAAGCAGCCTTAATGCCTAGTTGACTAGCAAATCATTCATTTCAAAAGTGAAAACGAGTGTTTTTTCAAAAAAAATAGCTATATTGCGAACGCAAATAAAGCAGGAATGAATTAGTTCTTTCTTTTTAATTTGGAAATCAGTAGATTAATGAAAAAGACAGAAATTAGAATTGAATATCAACTTAAAGCTGCATCAGTAAATATTCTTTGGAACTCGATTAGTACGGCACTTGGACTCACAGAATGGTTTGCTGATGGTGTAACTGTAAATAACAACGAATATACTTTTAGTTGGGAGAAAAACGAACAAGTAGCCTTTTTGATTCAAACAAAACCGAATGCCAGCATTCGCTTTCAGTGGGAAGAAGATTTAGATACCGAGTATTATTTTGAACTAAAGATTGATGTTTTAGAAGTTACCGGAGGATTAGCACTCATAATTACTGACTTTGCAGAAAAAGGAGATGATGAGGATTTAATTTTGCTTTGGAACAAGCAAATTGAAGTATTGCGAAGAAAAACAGGAATATAGATAATAAACACACATCAATCTCAGAAATATAAAACCATTTAGCCTCAAGACTAAATGGTTTTTTTATATTCAAACTCTCCCAGACTTTACATTAAACTAATTTCATAAACCAAATACTTGATTATTGAACTTTTTCCTGTAATTTTGTTGCTCTAAAAAATCAAGCATGTTTCATTTAAGAAAAATAGACACCTACATATTTAAACGCTTTATTACGCTATTTTTGATGACTTTTCTCATCTGCATTTTCATCCTGTTAATGCAGTTTTTATGGAAACATGTTACCGAATTAGTTGGAAAAGGAATTGGTTGGTCTGTTTTGGCTGAGTTTTTTATTTATGCCATATTTTCTATAGTGCCAATGGCCTTGCCACTTGCAGTCTTACTCGCTTCGTTAATGACTTTCGGGAATTTAGGTGAGAATTTCGAGTTGACAGCGATGAAAGCTGCCGGCATATCTCTTTTACGTATAATGCGCCCATTAATTATTTTTATATCATTCGTTTGTGTAGGTGCTTTTTATTTTTCCAACTATGTATTGCCTATTTCTCAAACAAAACTGTGGACATTAATTTTTTCACTCAAACAAAAATCGCCCGAATTCGATATTCCGATAGGTGAATTTTACTCAGGGATAAACGGAGTAAATCTCTATGTAAGAGGAAAAGAGAACCACTTGTTAAAAGATTTAATGATCTACGATTTTTCGGGAGGATTTGAAAATGCAAGCGTGACGGTTGCCGACTCAGGAAGAGTACAATTTACCAAAGACAATAAGTACCTTTTACTTTCACTTTATGACGGAGAAAGTTTCGAAAATTTAAAAAATCAGGGACTAAACAACTCGTCTTCAAGCATTCCTTATCGAAGAGAGACGTTTAAAAAGAAAGAGATACTGATGGACTTTGATTCTCAGTTTACAAGATTTGATGAGTCTGTACTTAAAGACCAACATGTTAGTAAAAACTTTAAGCAACTAACTCAGTCAATCGACTCTGTTAGCAAAATGGAAGATTTAAAAGGTGCCGAGCAAGGCAGAGCTCTTGTCAAACAGCATTTTTTAGGCAGGGAAGCTCTAAATGGGCCTCTATTAAATGACAGTCTGAAAAAAAACAAGAAACAGTTTAATGCTGATTCTTTATTTCTGTCTTTACCGCAAGATGCAATGCTTAGAGTGAGTAATATAGCTTTAGACAGAGCAAAATCAATGAAAGATGTTATTGAAGTCAATAAAATGATGCTAGTTGAGCAGACTACCTACGTAACCCGTCATGAAATTGAGCGCCACAGAAAGTTCACGCTTTCGTTTGCCTGTCTTATATTTTTCTTTATCGGTGCACCTTTGGGAGCTATTATCCGTAAAGGAGGATTAGGTATGCCTGTTGTTATTTCGGTAGTTATGTTCATTATTTATTATATTATCGACAATACGGGTTATAAAATGGTAAAAGAGGGGTTATGGTTATCGTACCAAGGTATGTGGCTTAGCTCATTCGTATTGCTCCCAATCGGAATCTTTCTGACTTACAAAGCGGTGATTGACGCAACAATAGTCAATACGGCTCAGTATATCAAAATATGGAACAAACTAAAAACAAGATTTATTTCCAGAAAAAATAATAAAACTAATTGATTAAAATGAAATCAACACTAAATACTATCGACGAAGCTCTTATTGACATTAGAGACGGAAAATTTATAATTGTAGTAGATGACGAAGATCGCGAAAATGAAGGTGATTTTATTTGTGCTGCAGAAAAAGTAACAGCTGATATGGTTAACTTCATGGTGACACATGGACGTGGAGTGGTTTGTGCACCTCTTTCCGAAGAACGTTGCGATGAACTGGAACTTGACATGCAAGTCGACAAAAACACATCCATGCATTCAACTCCTTTCACTGTAAGTGTAGACTTATTGGAAGGCTGCACAACGGGAGTTTCGGCAGCAGATCGTGCAGCCACATTGCGTGCTTTAGCCAATCCACTTTCGCAACCTGACACGTTCGGACGTCCCGGACATATATTTCCACTTCGGGCTAAAAATAAAGGAGTTTTACGTCGTGCAGGGCATACCGAAGCGGCAGTAGATTTAGCACGACTGGCAGGTTTATATCCCGCAGGGACATTAATCGAAATAATGAATGAAGATGGTACCATGGCGCGCATGCCGCAATTGATGGAAATAGCCGATAAATTCGATCTGAAAATAATTACCATCAAAGACTTGATTGCCTACCGACTAAAAACAGAATCTTTGGTAGAGATGGGAGAAAAGGTAAACATGCCGACTAAATACGGAGATTTCAAGCTAATCCCTTTCCGTCAACTCTCAAACGGCATGGAACACGTGGCACTTATAAAAGGAGAATGGCAAAAGGACGAACCTATTCTTGTACGGGTTCACTCTTCTTGCATTACCGGTGATATTTTCGGATCATTGCGGTGCGAATGTGGTGACCAGCTTCATAAAGCCATGCAACTAATAGAAAAAGAAGGAAAAGGCGTAATTGTTTATATGAATCAGGAAGGTCGTGGAATCGGATTGATGAATAAAATGAGAGCTTACAAACTGCAGGAAGAAGGTATGGATACTGTTGATGCTAATCTTCATCTGGGATTTAATGCCGATGAGCGCGATTACGGCGTAGGAGCACAAATATTGCGTGAGATTGGCGTTACAAAATTCCGCTTGATGTCAAACAATCCGGTAAAACGAATTGGTCTGGAAGCTTACGGTTTATCTATCGTTGAAAATGTGCCTCTTGAAATTGAGCCGAATAAATACAATGCATTTTATATGCAGACCAAGAAAACCCGCATGGGTCATAATCTCAAATACGTAAAAGGACAAGAAGAGTAACCTTTAGATTGAGAGTACTTAAGTAAGCAATAATGCTCAATGATATGTTTTCTGAAAGTAAAATACAGATAAATAGTCTTGTAACTCGTAACTATTTACTTGTAACTACTTAGTAGTTGAATAATTCATTAAAATCAATATATTTTTATATGAAAACCGCATTAATCACTGGAGCAACATCGGGTTTCGGACGTTCAATAGCACTGCGTTTAGCCGGATTAGGATATAATCTTATCATCACCGGTCGGCGGGCTGAACGTTTAGAAGCACTTACAAAAGAATTGCTGGCTAACGCTTCTATTAAAGTGTTGCCACTTTGTTTTGACGTCCGCAGCAACGATGCCTGCACAAAAGCTATTCAATCATTGCCTGTTGATTTTAAACAAATAGATTTATTAATCAACAATGCAGGTCTTGCTGCCGGAGCTTCGCCGTTTCAGGATAGTGATTTGGCCGATTTTGATCAAATGATCGACACCAATGTAAAAGGATTACTTTATATAACAAAGCTGATAGTTCCGGGAATGATACAACAAAAGTCGGGACATATCATCAACCTTTCATCTATTGCCGGTATAGAAGTATACCCTAGCGGCAGCGTTTACTGTGCAACTAAACATGCCGTGAACGCTATTACTAAAGGGTTACGCATTGATTTGGTGAAATATGGTATAAAAGTGAGCTCCGTATCGCCGGGAATGGCCGAGACTGAATTTTCTATTATCCGTTACCACGGTGATGAGGAAAAAGCAAAAGCAGTATATGCAGGACTTACACCGTTGAATGCTGAGGATATTGCCGATACGGTAGAATTTATCGTCACGCGACCTGCTCACGTAAGTATTAACGATATCCAAATTAATCCATCGCAACAAGCAAATACGTATATTGCACACCGAAATGCGATCTAAAACAGATTAAATTTGCAGTAAAGCCACTTTAATAGCAAGATTTTTTGAAGAGTAATAACATTATTTAAAAAAATAGCCCTATTTTTGTCTCTGAATTTTTTTTGCAGTTGTACTATTAGATTTCTTGTAATAATACGATACAAAAGTCACTAAAACAAATATTGAAAAATGAACCCACTTGATTTAGACAAGGATCCCGAAATCGTTCCAAGCGAAAATACTGAACTTACAAAAGAAGCAGAAATAATCGAAACTACGGAAGTAACAGAAGTACCGGAGATTGTTGCAGCTGTTTCGGAAACAGTTGAATTAATAGCATCAAATGAAATAGCCGAAACTAGCCTGGAAACAGCCGCTGTAGAAGTGAAACCTGCTAAACACGATTACAGCGCAGACACAAATGCAGAACTGGTTGACGCACTCAAAGTGCTTATCGGTCAAGAAGTGGATAGTGTTAAGGATGACGTGGAAATCATCAAACAATTATTTTACAAGAGAATCAAAATAGAAGTAGAGGAACTGAAAAAAGCCTTTATGGAAGACGGTGGTGAAGAACTTGACTTTCTGGCTCCAAAAGATGAATTAGAAGAAAGATTCAAATCACTATTAAACGAGTTTCGCATCAAGAAAGCATCTCTGATGGCTCAGATTGAGAAAGACAAAGAAACCAATCTGCTTCAGAAACAACATATATTGGGACAAATGAAAGCATTGGTCGATAGCAATGATGATGTTTCAGTCCACATCAACGAGTTCCGGGCTTTACAACAAAAATGGAAAAGCATTGGCCATGTACCGGCAAGTGCTTCGACCGAATTGTGGAAACAATATAATCTTTATCAGGAATCATTCTGGGATCTGATAAAAATAAATAATGAACTTCGGGAGTACGATTTCAAGAAGAATCTCGAATTGAAAAACTCACTTTGCGAAGCCGCAGAAAAACTGGTCAATGAAGACGATGTTATTTCGGCTTTTCAACAACTTCAAAAACTACACGAAGAATGGCATGAATTAGGTCCGGTAGCACGTGAACTACGTGAACAAACATGGAATAGATTCAAGGAAGCATCCACTGCTATCAACAAAAAGCATCAGTCGTATTTTGATGATATCCGCAAAGTGGAAGAAGAAAACTACGAAACCAAAAAAGTTTTATGTGAAGCAGTTGAAGCTTTCGATTTCAGCGAATTCAAGAGCTATAAAGCCTGGGACGATGGAACTAAAACCGTATTAGCATGGCAAGAAGAATGGAAATCAATCGGGTATGCTCCGCGCAAGGTAAATCAGAAATTATTTGATCGTTACCGTAGGGCCTGCGATGCTTTTTTTACAGCTAAAGCTGAGTTTTACAAAGCAAGCAAAACTGAATTAGCTCTAAACGCAGAAAAGAAAAGAGCTTTATGCGAAAAAGCAGAGGAGCTTAAAGACAATACAGACTGGAAAGAAACCAGTAGTAAACTGATTCAGCTTCAAAAAGAATGGAAAAGCATTGGTTTTGTTCCGAAAAAAGAATCCGACGAACTTTGGAAACGCTTTATTTCGGCTTGTGATTATTTCTTTGAACAAAAAAATAAAAGTACATCCGGTCAACGAACTTCAGAAGCAGAAAATCTGATTAAGAAAAAAGAACTGATTGCCCAAATTACAGCTTTTGAAAAAACGGATAATCCAAGTGAATCACTTTCTGCTTTGCGTGCCATTATGGCCGAATGGAATGCTATAGGCCACGTTCCTTTCAAAGAAAAAGATAAAATCTATAAAGAGTACCGTGATGCAGTAGATAAACAATTTGAGGTACTGAATATTGATGCTTCGGATCGTCGGATGGACTCATTCCGCAACAATTTGAAAGACATGAGCTCAAAGGGCGAAAATAAGCTGTATCGTGAACGCGAAAAACTGATGCGTACTTACGAACACCTGAAATCGGAAATAGCCACCTACGAGAACAATATCGGATTTTTCTCTTCATCATCGAAAAAAGGTGGTGGATTAATTCAGGAAATGGAACGTAAAATTGAAGCTTTGAAAGAAGAAAGTAAATTGATAGAACAAAAAATTAATCTCATCGACGAAAATATCGAGTAGGATTCAAAAAACAATAAAAAAGGTCCTCCAATATAACTTTGAAAAGTTATATTGGAGGACCTTTTAGTTTAACATCTGATTAATACCCGTTATATACCGTATTTCGCATATTTTCTGTTTCCACTGAAAAAACGGGTTACAGTTGAACCGTTCTCACTTTTTATATTTCTTGTATATTGCCATTCGGGTAGGACAATTGCAAATGGTTGTATTTCCGAAGCTCATATGGTACATACACATAGCATTGGAACATTTTACAAAGAGAATTTTTGAGTCTACACAGCGCGTTACAGTAGCAGTTAAGCAAGGGCAGCTGTCTTCTTTTCCCAAGCATTTAAAATTTGCAGTGCAATGAATCGTTTTTTTTAGAATTTCAGAATCAATTTCTATCGTGAGGTCGGAATCCTCATCATTTTCATTACATACAGTTGCGATTTCTTTTTCGTAAATAGACATCGAGTTTATCTGTTATTGTCAGGCAATATTACCTAAAAAATTATCTATTAAATTATTTTATATCCCGGAAAAATAGTTCTTTTCCATCTCTAAACGC
>DAIQOQ010000008.1:11782-30518 GCA_036787795.1 Paludibacter sp.
ATTATCACCTAATCACCTATCAATAGGACTTTGAGGCATATTATTATCAGTCAAACACCTATTATTATGACTCCGAGGCATAGCATTATCACCAAAACACCTATTAATAGGACTTTGAGTCATATTATTATCAGTCAAACACCTATTAATATGACTCCAAAACATATTATTGTCTGTAAATCACAAAATGAGGGATGAAGCTTAGGAATGCAGCCGGTAACGAGGCTAAAAGATAAGTTGAAATGCCCGAATGATAGCTAAATCATACTAAGAGCATCGCACTCCTGCGAGCTCTTAGTATGAATGAATGTATTATTTTTTTTCGGTATCGCTTTCAGGATCCTTTTTTTCCCGGGTACGTTTAAAAAACTCTCCCAGTTCGTCGCCGGTAGCACTCATACCAGGTATTTTATTTTTATTCTGCTTTACGGCCGAATATATGTCGAGTGAACCTACCAGCGTATCGCTACCTACTGCCATATATGTTTTTTTTACACCTTCCATCAACTCTAAAAGTTGACTGTAAATAGGTCCAATAGCTTTAAAAAGCTTGTAATCCCGCACAAATTCCTCTTTATTGAAAACAGGAGGAAGAATCTCAGGGTGAGTTTCGAAAACCTCATAAATCCGATCGATAAAAGGGACATAAGTATTTCCCGGTTTAAAGACAGAGTTGACTTCGGCATTTTGCAGAGTAGATAAAAAAGGCATCTTAAGCTTTGCTGCCGTTAAACTTTGTTGCACTTCGGCAGCATCTGCAGCCGATAAAGTTGCTGAAATAAGATTTTGTTCCATGTTAATAAGAAATTAATAATTAATAATCAATTATAGTTTTGAAATAAAAAATTGAATACCTTCAAACGAGCCATTTGTCAACCCTTCATAAAGCACAAAAGCTTCTTTAAATATGCTACAATGCAGATTGACAGCGTCTCGTATCAAGTATGCCCACCGACTTGATTTAAGTGAATTTTAGAAATGCAATATTATGCAATTCCGTCGAAATAAGTTCTCACGAATTACTACCAAAGCAATCACGAAGTTCTCATAATTCAGACAAATATAGTCAACAAAAACTTATTAATATTTATTTATTTCGGACAAAATCATATTAATCTTCACAGGAATTGTAATTAACCAATTTTTTTTTATTAATTTTGGGACGCAATAACCAACTATAACCGCGACCGGGAATAACTGATACATAAAAAAAATGACCCCTGTACGTATAATTCATATTGTAGCTGTTTGCCTTTTTCTGATATTTGCAACGCAAGTCTATCTGTTGATTAACCATTTTCAGACTACCCGTAAGTCTTTAACTCGTGAATCGAATGCAATTTTGGAAGAAGCTTTTCGGAAAGATTTAAATCGCAGGCATAAGCAATTTAAATACCTGACCGGCGGGGATTACCATATCACTCCACTCCCACTTACTTTACAAAACACCCAACAATACAGTTCTAATCAGAGAATCAATTATTCCGATAGTATGACGGAACCGATAGATTTGAAAATAAATAATGCGGTCAGTAAGTCAGTACCATTAAACCTGTATAAGCTCGACAGTATAGTTGCTGTAATGCTACAGGCCAGAAATATTAATTCGAAATTTCGGATTAATATCATTAATTCCACAAACGGGAAAGTATTAAAACAATCCGATAAAAACGATAAAACCATCCTTTTTCGGATTTCATCCAGGCCCATGCTTATTGATACCGAAAAACATCAGTTACTCCAATTGGTACTGATCAATCCTTTCGGTTTATTCATTAATAGGATGGGAATAATATTAATTATTTCATGCCTGTTATCCATCATTTGTTCGCTAAGCTTCCGATTTTTGGTTGGAATCTTAATCAAACAAAAACAGCTGGACAAATTTAAAAATGAATTTTTAGGCACCATAGCTCACGAGCTGAAACGCCCCGTATCCAGCTTAATGTTCAATCTGGACTGTCTGAATAGACCTACACATTACAACGATAATGCGCAGCGGAAAACACTCCTCAATAGATCCATAAATGCCACTGTGGAAATGAATGCGACCATCAATATGATTGTGGCTCTTACCAAAGAAGAAGAAGGATTATTGAAATTAAACTGCGAATTGTTTAACCTGAATGAATTGTTTGACGATTTAAAAGATCGGTTTGGAAATTGCAACTGCAAACAAGTAGAAATAGAAGTATTCTGCGAACATAACGAAACATCGGTAATCGGGGATTTGAATCTGCTAACACAATGTTTTGCTAACCTGATTGACAATGCCATTAAATATTCATACAATCAAGTACTCATTACCATCACCATCCGAAAAACAGATCAATGGATTATCGTATCGATTAAAGACAACGGACTCGGCATTTCGGAAGAAAAAATACCGATAATATTCAATAGGCATACACGCCTTTACCCTGAGAATACAAACGTAAAAGGTTTTGGGATAGGGTTGAATTACGTAAAAAAGATTGTGGAAGCGCATAAAGGAATAGTAGAAGTAAAAAGCAAAGCCGGTGAGGGAAGTGAATTCAGCGTTCTGTTGCCTATCTGATTACAAAACATACTATCAATCTCACAATCATTTAAACCAAACTCTTTAATCTATTTAATCTACAAGCAATGAAAAAAGTACTAATAATAGAAGACGACGTGAATTTGGGCACACCGCTCGCCGGCGCATTGGAAATGCACGACTACAAAGTTTCGTATCTGGCAAATTGCAATAAAGCGATGGAGGAATTCAATTGTTTCCAACCCGACATTGTATTACTCGACATTATATTGAATGGTGAACTGGATGGATTTGAGATCGGGAACCAAATCAGAAAGATAAATGATGTACCTATTGTGTTTACCACTTCGTGCGACGGAAATGAAGATTTCAAACAAGCGTTTAGTATTGCAAATACTGATTACGTACGGAAGCCTTACCGACTGATCGAAATTTTACTCCGCATAGAAAGGCTACTCTCCTCCGAACAAAAACAGACACATAAATCGGAAAAATGTTATCAAATAGGACAATTCAACTTTTTCCCGGAGGAACAAATGATTAACTTCGAACATGAAAAGATTCATCTCACTAATTACGAATCTGCCGTGTTTACTGTACTTTGTCAAAACAGAGATAAGTTTGTAGCCCGAAAAAGTATAATCGAAACGGTATGGCACGAAAAGGAGTCGCAGTTAAAGGAAGGTTCGCTAAACAATATAGTGACCACATTACGCAAGTATCTGAGCAAAGACAACACAATTACACTGGAAAGCAAAATCAAACTTGGAATCAAACTTACGGTATCACAATAAACCAAACCGGCCAGATTGAAACTGATTTCAATCTGGCCGGTCAATCTTTGAGAGCTTCTGTTTTATTCAAACATATTTCTGAAATGCGAAAAGAAATTGCGTGAAGCTGCAGCATTTGGTTTTACATTGTCGGATTTTCCGAGTTTTTCCATTGCTGTCTTTTCTTCTCTATTCAGATTTTCGGGTATATAAACACCAATATTGACAAGTAAGTCACCTGTTCCATAACGGTTCACACTCGGTAAGCCTTTTCCACGCAGGCGTAGTACTTTTCCTGGTTGTGTTCCCGGAGCAATAGTTACTTTTACTTTTCCGTCCACGGTAGGTACTTCCATCGAGCCACCCAAAGCAGCCATAGGAACAGTAAGCAGGAGATTATATATTAAGTCATTTTCATCACGAATCAATTCCGGATGAGCTTCTTCTTCTACCAGCACCAGTAAGTCTCCATTAGCACCACCTCTGCGCGCAGCATTTCCTTTTCCGCTCATGGACAATTGCATACCTTCCATTACGCCTGCCGGAATATTGATAGTGATCACTTCATCTTCGCGTACAATACCTTCACCATTACAATGCGTACATTTCTCCTTTATTATTTTGCCGTCACCGCCACAAGTAGGACATTCTACTGCCGTTTGCATCTGACCCAAGATCGTATTTTGTACACGGGTAACACGTCCCTGACCGTTACAAGTAGAACAGGTAGTAGTTGCAGATCCGTTCGCAGCTCCTGAACCATTACAATGCGAGCAGGAAACATATTTTTTTACCTTGATTTTCTTTTCAACCCCCGAGGCTATTTCGGCCAGCGTAAGTTTTACTTTCACGCGTAAATCAGAACCACGGCGCACTCGTTGTCCACCACCACGCTGACTTCCGCCAAATCCGCCGAATCCACCAAAATGACCGCCGAATATGTCACCGAAGTGAGAGAAAATATCGTCCATATTCATATCTCCGCCACCAAATCCTCCTCCGGCAGCACCACCCAGTCCGGCATGCCCATACTGATCATAACGCTGACGTTTATCAGGGTCACTCAGCACTTCATATGCTTCGGCAGCCTCTTTAAAGTTTTCTTCTGACTGTTTATCACCAGGATTTTTATCGGGGTGAAATTGAATTGCTTTTTTACGGTAAGCTTTTTTTATTTCGTCGGCTGAAGCAGTTTTTGATACTCCAAGTATTTCGTAAAAATCTCTTTTGGCCATTTCTTTATTGTGTAATTATTGAATACGTAATCGTTGAATTGTATAACTGTGAATAATATTAGCAACGGCTAGCTATTAACTGCTAACTAATCATTGTCAACTATCTTTATTCTCCTACTACCACTTTTGAGAAGCGAATCACTTTTTCATTCAACGTATACCCTTTCGAAACACAGTCTACAATTTTACCTTTCAGATCTTCTGTTGGAGCTGGAAAAGTAGTAATCGCCTCATGAAACTCAGTATCAAAAGCTACATTTTCAGTAGGAATGGCCTTTATACCATTTTGAAGTAAAAACGCAATGAATTTGGAATAAATCAGATCCACACCATCTTTCACTGCCTGCACATCTTCCGATGTTTCCATAGCTTTCAGTCCACGTTCAAAATCGTCAACCAACGGAAGCATATCCACCAATACTTTTTCACTGGCAGTTTTCAATAAATCTATCCGTTCTTTCATCGTGCGTTTCCGGTAGTTATCAAACTCAGCCATCAAACGAAGATTTTTATCATTCAATTCGGCACATTTTTGAGCCATTACCTCCATTTCATCAACAATTTGTTCTGCGGCATCATCGGTAGTCTCCTTTGCCTGTGTAGCTTCACTCGTTTCACAGCCTTCTTTTACTTCCGGATTTTCGTCAATATGCTTTTGTTTCTTCATATTACAGCTAATATTTATGCTTAATTAATTTATTTCAATTCAACTATTTTTCAGAATCTTATATCTCCATATTTCAAATACAAACGACACAAAAGTTCACAAAGAAAATAGTTTACTATCAAAGCTTTGTGAAACTCAGTGCCTTTAGAATTTAAAATACTACAAAAGATATTGATCTAAAGACGCGCAATTCAGGACAATAATTTTGCCAAAGCATCCCAATCCCGTTTTTGGCAGAAACAGGATGGCAGAATGGCAGAAATGATAAGGTCAGATCAACGATTCGGGGACAAAATGGATGAAAATAAATTTATCGTGTCAGCATAAACTTAAAGCTTACACCAAAGTTGGATGAAGAAACCGGATAAGATGTTGAAATAAGTGGCACACTCGATTGCCTGTCGTAGAACAATTGAATGTTAAGCTTCGAACTAAACACATAATCAGCAGTGACCTTCGTCGTAAGCACCTTGTTTCCACTCGAAGTCTGAGTTATATCTTCATCTATTTTTCGTAGCAGAGTTTTAATATTTTTATACGAAAAGTCAGCACTTAACTTCAAATCATTCTTAACTTTCGTCTGTTTGTCATTTTTCAATCTTAAAATAACATCAAAGTCTTTAAGCAAGTAACCAAATCCGATAACATATTCGTTACTTCCCGATTCAATTAATTGTGTGCTCGAAAGGTTCAATACCATAGTCCGCTGCTTTCTAAATTCTACTTTGCCCGTCATGCTGTTTTTCATAGCAACATTGACTCCAATTAGCGGAACAAATTGTTCGGAAAGCGACACATCAGAAATATTATAAGCCATTGACGGAATAGCTTTGCTTGCATCCTGCACATCACTAATATAACCATATGCCGAGTTATCGCCATTTGCTCCAACCCAGCTAGAAAAAGAAGTATAAGAACCAATACTATATACGCAAGTATAAGCATGAGTCAGACTAACAGATTTAAAATGACTTTTTACCCATGGAATATTGGACAATCCATCATAACTTATTCGCCAGTTAGGCAAAACGCTCAACAGCGAAAGGAATGGATTAGTCGACACAGAATTAACATCACGCCCAGTGTAAGCTGACAAGAAAGCAGGAATCAATACATCGGCCGAATTCACAGTATATGCTCCGTTACTTGAATCATAAAATTTATTAGCCAGATTACCATTTATATTAGTTTTAAACAAATTGGTGTTAGGGTATCTGGTACCTACCAAACCTGCATTTAGTCGATCAGCTATTATCTGACGATTGGCCAGAAATTTAGTAAATAGCTCCGAATTATAATTGTTACTTGCATTACCCATCGATTTAAACGAGGTAGCCAACGCAACAAGTGTCATACTGTAACTTCCACTATAAGTCTGTGGCATGCCATCAAACATATATTGTGTGCTAGTATTTTTAGTTTGATACCGTTTCGCATTTAAGTCTATCTTGAAACCAGGAATTGGCTCAAGAGAGAATTTTACATCCAAATCGGAAGTAAAAGCATAGGTAGCCGGAGTGACCACCGAATCATTGATAACCAACCAGTCTTTATTGATATGCTTTATGGTATTGGCATCCGTAAAACCAAAAACAAAATCCATACCCGGAGCAGAAGTTCCATTGACTGTTTCCTGACCCATAAATTTAGGCTCATACTTAAATCCGGGCAAAACCAGACTATTCGATTGATGGTACGTAAACGAAGCCCGGCGTACCATCATCAGAGTCCGAGCCACAAAATCAATAGTTGTTTTGGCATCCGACTGAACATTCGGGTCTAAACTCACCAATGTAAGGAGTACACTATCAGCTTTTATTCCCGGCAAAATTTCAATTGTCGTTGCATTTTTCACCTTATAATTTAGCGGAAGTAATTTACCTCTTTTATCTATTGCCGAAAGTTTCAACCTTTCACTGCCCAACCGATGGTTTATTATAAGAGCTTTGTTTTTTTCTAGCTTCACATTTTGGGTATAAGTTTTAGACTGAAACTTTGGTTTTCCCTGACCAGATTGATTGCCAAAACGTCGATTTACGTCTTTAAGATATTTAGATTTATTATACAAGGTTTCAAAGTTAAACTGACCATCAAGCTGCCAGGATCCAAGACTAGTGGCAACATTTCCGACACTTGTACCATCACTAGCGGCTGATGTAAGGTTCCAAGTATAATCTGAATTATAGGTCGCGGTGGAATTAATCCAGTCCAACATTGGAAACTTATCAAAAGGCAATTTCCAGGATGCGGTAAAAACCTGTTGATAAGAATAAGGCGTTCCAAGTTTCTTTATATTCGACCAAACCGAGTCACGCCATGATTCGTAATATTGCTTACCCATTTCAGGAGTATGGTATGGTTCAATAATACTCGCATTCATTGCCGTTTGCAAGCTAAGTTTGATCGATCTTGTCAAATCATAAACAATATTGAACTGACGGTTCCACATGAAATCCCGGCTGGAAGTCAAGTCATCATTCCCAGAGGAAGTTCCGGTTAAATTACGAAGTTTAGTCTGGGAATATTGCCGATCCATATTAGAACTCATGTTTATTGAGCTTGGCAGATAATTAAAATTGAAATCTTTAATTATTCTCAAGATGGGACTATTCAATACTTTTACTTTTTTAAAGGGTTCAACCGGTTTAGGGTTAAAAGAAAAGCTATAATCAACTGACGCTTTCTGATCCTTGGTCATGCTTTGCTCTACCTCAGGATCATGTTCATTAGACTCTGTATAGGCATAACTTACGGTTACATTCGCCGGATCATAAAACTGCGGTGTTTTGCTTTTAATATTCAACTTTGCACCCGTAATATTAAAACTCTTAGTAGTGGTAACTGTTTGCGACAATAACTTTAATGAGTCTTTTGCCGACTTACTGTTTAAACTATTCAAAGCATCCGAAAGCAAAATATCTTGATCCATAGGATTGTATTTTGGAGACAGAGTTTCATTAGAATACGAGAAATAAGCCGGAATCTTCAACTTGGCTTTTTCGGGGAAGAAACGCCCTAATTCCAAAGAAGTCGCAAAATTCATTTGATATAAATCGTCCAGTCGTCTACTCGCAACAGTACTTTCAAGGCTTCCATAGCCTGCAGTTTCAACTCTCCCTGATAAATTCATAGTTCCAACATCTGACAATCCGACAGCCAGATTAGCCATAGCAGCCCAGCCACCAGAGTCATCATATTTTGACATACGCAATTCATCCACCCAAATCTCACCTGATTTTGTAGAACTAGCCACATTTCTAACTCCAATCATAATATTCTCAACATCAGAAATGGCTGGATTTCCAACAACAGTAATCTTATTTAATGGCTTATCAGGATCATAAACTACATATGGAGTCAGATTTGACACATTAGCTGTGTTACTTTGCTTAGCTATATTTCGTTTCAACTTAGCATTAGTCAATACCGTGAATGGAAAGTCAAACATGTTTTCCGGACGCCACACTGTTTGCTGATCAGAAAGTTTATTTCCAGAATAAATACCTGCCGGCGTGAGAGCTAACGGGATTTCATATTCATAATAGTTATTTACCAAATCAGACCCTATGCGAACAAAACATGTCAATTCGTTATCTTTTAAATTATATGGATCATCAGCCAGTTTTTCGGCATGAACAAACATTTGTAAACGTTTGTACTGACGCATGTCGTAAGAAGTATTTTTATACACTCCACGCGCATCAGTCGGAGCCAAATTATTCACACGTAAAACCATCGATTGTTCATTTTCTTGTATCAACTGGGTTTGTCCCGGGTCAGTTTGGCGTGTAACCCCCGGAGGTAAAATATAATTCACCGGGGTTTTATTTCCATTCTCTTCTATACTCACTGCCTGAACGTCCAACGAACCCGAAGAAGCCGGAACAATAGTACTATTAGCCGAATATAAAGCTTTGGCATAGTTACGCCATTCACCACGTACCAAATCGAGTGTAGCCAAACGCAAATGAGCTTCTTTCTCAAAGTTTGTCAGGAACATACGAATAAATCGGATGGATTTAAAGTTACTTATATTCCCTATTTTATCATCATACTGACGAATTGGAATTTTAAATTGATACCAGGTTACTTTATCTTTTCCACCACCTTTTGCATCAATTTCGTTTGTAATGGCATCAGTTATATAATTCGAACCAACTTTCATTGAATTTTTATTAATCTGAACATGATACTGATAATACTTTTCGTATTCATTCATCGTATTGTCCCCGTTAATATCTTCTCCATCCGGGATAGAAGTTGCTGATGTTGAATATGATTCTGTCACATTACTGGCATCCGGCGAATTACCCTCAGGACCATTGTAGTGCTTATAGCGGGTCAAAATATCCAACTGTTCTGTATCATAATCTGAACCACGATAAAAATGATAGTTATCACCTGCAGGATCTTCAATTGGCGAAAATGGATCTGATTTCATTTTTGTGAGAGCATCCGGTGTTACCTTTGTTTTTACTCTGTCAACATAATCTTTATAAGTTGGAAACACAAATTCATCGGTAGTTGAGAGTCCGTCCAAACCAACATCCTGCTTAGCTCGTGCTCCATCAGTGTTATCAAAGGCATTAACTGTTGACTGGGTTATAGGAATTCGTCCCCAGTTAGTTGTTGATACCTTAGTCAGATCACCATCTATAGGTAACCCATTTTCAAAAAACTTCTTTCCATCCTTCAATACATCTTCGCTAATATCACCAAGGTTAAAGTATAAATCACCACTTTTATCCCCACTCATTCCGCCATTAACATATGGATCCATCATCCAAAATTCTATATACTCGATATTAGATGTTTCAAAGTCGGAAGCATCCAGTTTTCGCATAACTCCCCCCCAACGACTGGCTGGCTTAGCCAATGTTCCGTCTGAACTCATTCCATCAACATCCAGATTATAAGGTCCACGCTCAGTTGGATAAAATGATAAATTTAAAACAGAAATTCGAGAAGACTGTGTAGCTAATGTTTCTTTATTTGGAAATATTTCTTGTTGCAAAATGTCACGAGTCAAATGATTGTATTTTACATCCGAATTATTCCGAATATAATCCGGATTTGAACGGCTGGTACTACTATTAAAAATCGGATCAATAGTGTACCAGGAAAATAAAGCTCTGTTTTGACCATATCTCACATCATTACTTAATTTTGCTTCTGTAAATGTAGATGGTGTACTTGCCAAGTACCAACTGGTTGGATAATGGATATCAATAGACGTTTGAGTAGATTCAAAATCATCTACATAAGCCAATCCTGCCGTTGTACTCGACTGCCCCGGTATTAATTGAGCAAATTCGGCATTCAATGCGATTGTTGAAGGTTTGGTTGCATTTACAAATGGTAGAACATTCAGCATATTTGTAAGAAGCTGAGATTCTGTTTTCCATGAAGTATTTAATCCCCATATAGTATTCGAAATAGCTTCGCTTCCTACATTAACCTTAGTCGTTAGTGGAGTTTCTGAAAGATGCATAATCGTTCCACCCAAACTAAAATCTTTATTAAATTTATATTCAAGATGAGTCCCGAATAAGGTTTTCCGTTGCATGCTGTAGGTCGATTGATTCTCCAATTTTACATCGATACTCGTTCCTGCTGCAATAATCGACTTATTAAGAATCGTCACCGTTCCCATAGTGTAATCGACCGTATAATCTGTGTTTTCAACCAAAGTAACTCCTCCAGCCGTTACTGTAACCGAGCCACGGGGAACATTCGTTGCATTAAGCCTTATCTCAGTACCCGATGACCCTTTATATACGCCGACTAACCGAAATTTATTTTTTTCACTGAATCCCTGAGCAACAACTAGGGTTGAATCATATAATTCCTGATAAACATATTTCTTTGCGATATTATCATCACCAATTTGTGCTTTTAGGTGCGAACCAAATGGTTCCAAAACAGGAAAAACAATACGCCCGGTAGATGATTGTACCGTATATCCATCCACATAATCAAATTTACCATCCGGATTGGCAGCATTCTTAGTATCCAACCGATCAAGGTTCATTACCCGTAGCAGAAGTTTATTTTTAATTTTTCCTTCGGATAAATACTGCACCTCTGTACCCACTGAATCATTTTGGTATACGATATCCAATTTAAAATTAGTAGACTGAAGCTGGAGTGCACCTAAATCATAAACATTCTTCATCATCAAATTCCACGATGCCAGCTGAGGAGACTGAGCAGTTCCTTTAAGAAGTTTTACAACCAATGCCTTAGGTGCAACAATAGGATCTGTAGAAAACTCACCGACCTGATAAACCTGACCTCTAAACGTATATTCATAGGCTACACCCAATACTTCATCCGAATTCAATGTCGTCTTTAACGAGATAAAGCCCAAATCCGGACTAAAAGTATATTCTGAGGCATCCAGTTTACGTGCGCTTTCTATCTTTTCATAATCTTCACCACCAGTAAAGCTATTAGGCAGCATACTATATTTATCGGATAAAAGCTGATTTGTTTGTTGAATATCCCGAATTCCATCAATAGACGTAATCTCGTTATACAGCGAATTTGCTTTATTCGAAGGCAATTCTGTTCCTGGGGTAAATGTCCAATGCTTGTTATCAATTTTAGAGGTTTCAGCCAAATCCATAAAAGCAACAATGTTCCGTGCATTGTCATAAGATCCTCGCTTATTAGTTATCCACACTTCAACGCGGTTGACAGTAACTCCGGTGGAAGTATTCGGAATTTTGCTCATCGACTTCTCATAATTCTCCCGAAAATAATGAGACAAGAAGAAATGTCGGTTATAATCATAATTATCAATGGGTATATCAAATTTCGTTGTTTGAGCTCCACCCTTTGAACTTACTGTTTGCGTCTGAGATTCTTGTTGCGAGGCTACGGCTAAAACATTTAATCTGCCAAACTGCAATTCGGTTTTAATACCAAACAAAGCCGTACTTCCGGAAATTAAAGAACTATTAAGCGGCATGCTAACATTACCGGCCTCAATACTTTTTATAATATCGTCCTCTTTACCTTTATAGGCCAGCTTTATCATTTTCTGATCAAAGTCAAAGCTGGATTCGGTATTATAATTCAATCCGAAATTCACTTTATCACCCACGTTTCCGGCAACATTAAGTTGGATTTTCTCATTAAAATCAAGAATGTTCGACTTACGCATTTGCTCCGTTAATGCCGGATTTTCCACCTTATTCGTTTTATATCCAAAAACAAGCTCGGCAGAACCTTGCGTTTTTATTTGAACACCACCCGGACCGAAAACTTTATCGGCTGCACCAATATTGAATTTCAAATCGGATTTTGAATATTTATCTTCATTATTTACGGTTGCTTTACCATTCTTTTCTTTCCAATAAGCCTGCATGTCCCGCTTGGCTGAGTAATTCCGGTATTCCTGCTCCGTCATCAAGAAAGGAGTAGCAACCTCGTTGCCACCCACAAAAGTTTTAAATACATAGTTTCCTGATTCAGTATCATATTCTACCACCGACTTAACATTGCTCGGTTTTGGAGCATCCATCGGATATTTAGTATTCAGATCTTCATAAGTACTTTGATCTATTTTTTTGACAGCAAATTTAGGTTTGGTTTGCCTATTTGTATCTACGGGAGTAGTTTCTATTTCTGGGGTTTGGGATTCCACGGCAATATGCTGGTTTCCTGACACAAATGTGTAAGCAGAGCCAATAGCAATGCCACAGGAAATAAAAATTAAAGCCGCTTTATTTGAGAAAATCATAAATATAAATCGTAATACCGAATAAATAACCTCTTCTTATCAGAGAATTGAAGACAAACAGTTCATTGATAAACTACCCATCAGAGATTGAAATTACATCATTTTCAATGCTAACTTAATCAGCTGCTCTACTTTCAGTGTCGGTTGTTCTTTCAGAATCCGTTCTACAGTCTTTTGTGAAGCTGCCGCAGCAAAGCCAAGCATAACTAAAGCTGAAACGGCCTCTTCTTTCTGTTCTGTTTGTTCATTTGGAATCAAATTCAACAGATCGCTTCCACCTACACCTTTCACGATTTTATCTTTCAAATCCACAATAATTCGCTGTGCTGTTTTCGTTCCAATACCTTTTATGGCATTCAGTGCAGATACATTACCGGTTGCAATCATCTCCTGAATTTCCTGTGCCGAATAGGAAGACATTATCATACGAGCTGTATTGGCACCAATACCAGAGACAGAAATCAGTAATAAAAACAATTGACGCTCACTTTGTAAACGAAATCCGTAGAGTACGTGTGCATCCTCGCGAATTGACTCATAAACAAAAAGTTTGGCAGTAGGTTGTTCTCCCAAAAACGAAAAAGTAGGTAAAGTTATGTGTACAAAATAACCAATTCCTCCGGTTTCGAGAACAACGTATGCGGGAGTTAATTCGGTTATTTCACCTTTTATATAATCAATCATGAAGCTGTATATGTAGAAGTTATATTCTTAATTTTTCAACTTGCAAATGTACTGTTTTTTTATGTTCTTCCCAAACAAACTTTATTTTAGTGCTAGAAACCATTACACAAGTTAATGTATAACGCCAGATCAACCAAAATAGTACAAAATGGATTAAAAAATCCTTATAATAAAAGAACTACAACAAAACTTCTCATCGACTTGTTATACAGAAAAACAAAATCAAATAATCCAGCTTTAAAATTCTAAAGACATGAAACGATTCCACTCTCTCTTTATTATGCTTTTTTGTATTTCAATGCTAAGTTTCGGACAGTTCAAACTATCACCCTTACCATTCAAGTACAATGCACTAGAACCATACATTGATAGTACAACCATGTATATTCATTACAACTTTCATCACACTGCTTATGTAAATAATTTGAACAAGGCCTTGGAAAAACATCCGGAGTTCTACAAAAAGGATATTTTAGAACTGATTCAGAAATTAAATGAATTGCCTGCAGATATTCAAACAGCTGTACGTAACAATGGCGGTGGATTTTACAACCATACTTTTTTCTGGACAATGTTAGCTCCCGCCGGCACTGCCGACATGTCAATCAAACTGGAAAAGGTATTGATTGATAATTTTGGAAGCATCGACACATTCAAGGCTGAATTTGAAAAAGCGGCTCTAAATCGATTTGGATCTGGCTGGGTATGGCTTATCAAGGAAAATTCGGGGAAACTACGTATTATTTCCACTCCGAATCAGGATAATCCACTGATGTCTATAGCTACCGTTAAGGGTAAACCTGTTTTAGCCCTCGATGTATGGGAACATGCTTATTACCTGAAATACCAAAATAAACGGGCAGCATACGCCAAAGCTTTTTGGAATGTGGTAAACTGGCCTGAAGTAGAAAAACTAATAGAGCAATAATTAATTCAAAAAGCTCCGTTGTTCCTCCTGAAAAATAAAAGTCCTACGTGCCAGCCACGCGGGATTTTTATTTTGGAGTAAAATGGACTTACTAGCGACACATCCATTCTCTCTTTTTAATACCCTAACGAAAACTCTCATCCGTTCAAACACAAATAAGACCTGGCTACGCTACAAGAATAATCCATTTGCTATAAAAATAGTCTAATATTTATACAGATTTCATTCTTTTCAATTATCTTGCAGACAAATTTAAACAATGTAGTTTTTATGGAAAAAATTAGTTCTACCGAGGTCCTTGAATGGGCAAAAAGTTTTCTTAGTAAATCAGAAAAAGAGATTACAGATGATGAATTAAAAGAGCAAAAGAAGTATGCTATCCTCATCCAAAATCCAGGTGACAAAACACTACTTTCAAAAATGCTTGATGAGTCGTCACAAATTCATGACAACAAAAAGCTGGCTCTACGGATTAAAATACTAGTCCAGCAGTACGGTATTCCGAAGTTTTTAAGTTCCACAGACGCTTTCCTTTTCAAATTATTTACAAGTTTTGGTTATCGCTTTTACTACATTGCCGTACCTATAATCAAATATCGTCTTCGCTCGGACACTGCAAAAGTAATTATCAACGAAAAAGCATCGTTTTTAAATCAACATCTATCAACCCGTAGAGAACAAAAGATAGGACAAAATGTGAATCTACTGGGTGAAGTGGTATTGGGTGATGGTGAGGCCGATCATCGTTACAATCATTACCTCGAAGCATTGAAAGATCCGCAGATAAATTATATTTCCATAAAAATATCCGGAATTTACGCTCAGATAAATCCGTTCAACTACGAGCAAAACAAAATTGAACTTTGTGAACGATTAACCCGTATTTATCAACAATCCATCGACTATCCGTATATTGATGAGAATGGAGTTTCAAGCGCCAAATTTGTCAATCTGGACATGGAAGAATATAAAGATACCGAGCTCACGCTTGATATTTTCAAAACTGTTTTAAGTCTTCCTCAGTTTAAAAGTTACTCAGCCGGAATTGTAGTTCAGGCTTATTTGCCCGATGCGTGGAATTTCCAGACAGAATTGCTTGAGTTTGCAAAGAAACGAATAGCCGAAGGTGGTGTTCCATTAAAAATGCGTTTGGTAAAAGGAGCTAACCTTCAGATGGAGTCTATCGTTTCGTCACTCAAAGGTTGGGAAATTCCGGTTCTTCCAACTAAAACAAATGTTGATGCAAACTATCTTCACATCCTGGACCGGGCAATGGAACCCGAAAATACAAAAGCATTGCACATCGGCGTTGCTTCTCATAACTTCTTCAGCATTGGTTACGCATATTTATTAAGCACAAAAAATGGCGTTGAAGATGGAGTTACTTTCGAGATGCTGGAAGGTATGGCCAACCACTTACCACGTGTAATGCGGAATCTGGGCAAACAAATTATTCTATACACGCCGGTGGTAAAAAACGAACATTTCCTCAATGCCGTTTCTTATTTGGTACGTCGGTTGGATGAAAACACAGGTAAAGAGAACTTTCTGAGCTACTCATTTAACCTCAAGTATAATAGTGAACAATGGAATTTCCTGCAAAAACAATTTCTGGAAGCTTTTGCTATGAAAGATACAGTAGAAGCAAAACCATTTCGCATACAAGACAGAAATAAAGAGCCGGAAACAACCGACAAAGATTACAACACCTTCCGTAATGAATCGGATACAAACTTCGATTTAAAACCTAACCGACTTTGGGCAGATACAATCCGCACCGAATGGAAAAAATCGGCAACCGATAAGCCCTATCAGATTCCGGTTCAGATAGGAGAAAAAGAAGTAAGTTCGGAAAAGAAGTTTCGCTATATCGACCGCAGCCAACAAGAAGAAGTGTGTGTTTGCGAAGCAGCACTGTCGAATCTGGAACAAGTAAAAGAAATTCTGACCGCGGCCGAAACCGATTCGTCGAACTGGAGAAAAACAACTTTAGACGAACGGAATATAATACTGCACAAAGCGGCTGACAATTTAGCTAAGAGTCGTGGGCATTTAATAGGTTGCATGTCGGCCATTACGGGAAAAACTTTTGGCGAAGGCGATGTAGAAGTTTCGGAAGCTATCGATTTTTGTCGTTTCTACCCTGTTTCCATGAAAAGTTTTATGGAGTTGAAATCAGTAGCCATCACGCCAAAAGGAATTGTACTGGTTATTCCACCCTGGAATTTTCCGTTGGCCATTCCCGTTGGAGGGGTTGCAGCAGCACTTACCGGTGGCAACACCGTAATATTAAAACCCGCTACAGTGGCATTGCCCGTGGCCCGGGAATTTGCCAAATGTTTTTGGGATGCAGGTGTGCCGAAAGATGCGCTGCAGGTAGTCTGCACTGATGGTCGTGAACCGTTGAATTATCTGAGTGCACATCCATCCATCAAGCATATTATTCTAACCGGTGGTACCGACACTGCTTTCCGCTTACTCGAAAACAATCCGACTTGTCCGTTATCGGCCGAAACGGGTGGAAAAAATGCCATTATTCTCACCTCCAGTGGCGACCGCGATCATGCTATTCAGAATATAGTTACTTCGGCATTCAGCAATGCCGGACAAAAATGTTCGGCTTGTTCGTTGTTATTACTTGAAAAAGAAGTTTACAATGATCCTGACTTCAAAACAAAACTGATAGACGCAGTAACCAGCATGCACACCGGTGGTGTGTGGAACGGCGGCAATGTGGTCGGTCCGATGATTACGAATGAAAACGACAAGCTGCTTTATGCCATCGATCATTTGGAAGAAGGCGAATGGTGGTTGGTGAAACCCGAATTTGCTGATGAGAAACGTTATATTCTGAAACCATGTGTAAAATGGGGTGTAAAACCGGATAGCTATACATTCAAAAACGAACTTTTTGCACCGTTGTTGGCAGTGGTTTGTATTGATGATTTGCAACAAGGAATTAATCTGGTAAACTCGTCGGAATATGGTCTGACTTCGGGCTTGCAAAGTCTGGATGAAGAAGAACAATTATTATGGAAGAACAGCATTGAAGCAGGAAATCTGTATATAAACCGTGGAATTACCGGTGCTATTGTAAACCGCCAACCATTCGGTGGTATGAAACGATCGGCATTTGGCGGTGGTATTAAAGCCGGTGGACGCAATTACGTTTCGTGCTTTGTAAATATTGCCGAAAATGCCCAGACATCTACCCCGGTAAAAACAACCACCGAATTCAGGGATTTCTCATCGAAACTGAATGCCGATGAAAATGCCCGTTTCCAAACAGCAGTGGTCAGCTACATTGAAAACATGAAAAACGAGTTTTCGGTGGAAAAAGACATTCACCAACTGATGGGTGAGAAAAACACCTTCCGCTATTTACCGTTGAGAAGCATCGCTTTGAGAGTTCAGCCTACTGATGCAGCAAGCGATATATTTATGATATTGGCTGCAGCTCAAATTGCGAAAACACCGGTTACACTAAGCATCGATCCGAAAGATCCGAAATTGGAAATGCTGAAATCATTCACTCAAAAAGAATGGATTTTAGTTGTACAGACTGAAATGGAATTTTTAAACGGAATGAACGATTACGAACGCGTTCGCACTTGCTCCGATCAACTTTCGGCCGAATTTTACCGCAAAGCAGCCGTATTGGGCAAATATGTTGCTACGGCAAAACCACTTGTTGAAGGACGATTGGAATTACTTCATTACCTGAAAGAACAAAGCATTGCTTTTGAATATCACCGTTACGGTAGTATTACGGAAGAAGTATAAGAGGAACCGGAAGAAAAAATAAAAATCACTTTTCCAACGTATAATGCTTTGGAAAAGTGATTTTTTTATTTAATCATGCGAATATAAGAGTCTACTAAAAGACTTTTCTTAGCCACGAAGTGGCTAAATGTGAATAGCCCTCGGTAAGCGAAGCGCAACCGGGGGATGAAAATAAAAACACAACTCCAACCCCGAAGTGGGTTGAATATCACTATAAAATAATGTTATTGAACCCCTTCTGGGTTCTATCATTGTTACATATTTTACCACGGGTTGCACCCGCGGTTATTCACATTGATTCCCTTCGGGAATCTAAGATTATGTTTTATTTGTTGTGAACTATGGAATTTACGAATTCAATAGTAGTAAAAATCAAACTTATATAATGCCTAATAATCAAC
>DAIQOQ010000291.1:0-3552 GCA_036787795.1 Paludibacter sp.
TTCAATGCATTTCCAAGATTTTCTTCCCTACAAACCGGAATAGACAATAATGCTCCGGCAGAAGTTTTAATTGCATCGGCAGTGATTGAAGCACCACCTTTCGTTGGAATAACAATGGCATCTACTCCGGCACACTCGCAGGTACGGGCTATTGCTCCAAAGTTACGCACATCGGTTACACCATCCAGCACCACAATAAACGGCATACGCCCCTCTTCGTATATTCCCGGAATAATATCTTCTATACGTTGATAAGCCACAGGAGAAATGAATGCAATGGCACCCTGATGGTTTTTCACGGTCATTTTATTCAGCTTTTCGAGCGGAACATACTGAACCGGTATTTGCAAACCATTCAAAGCTGCAAATAATTCCCGCGACAATTCACTGGTCATATCGCGACGCATCAGTATTTTATCTATTTCTTTTCCTGCCTGAATAGCTTCTATCACAGCACGAATACCGAAGATCATGTCCTTCTCAGGACGTTGTTTATTTTTATAGTTTATCATTTTATTGCTGCTAATTATTTACTTTATATATAGCCTTTCAGGCATTGTTTTTCTTTATTTGTTGATGTATATGATCAGTTATCATTCATTAGCTTAAATTTATCAAGCAACCAAAATATCAATGACATGACAACGCCCACTATAGCTGCAAAAGCCATACCTTTAAGCTGCACCGATCCAATATTAACAGCAGCTCCACTTACGCCAACCACAAAGGTAATGGCACCCAACACCATATTCCGGTTTTTGCTGAAATCTACTTTCTGTTCTACAAACATTCTGAATCCCTGAACAGCTATCACACCGTAAAGTAACACAGTTATACCTCCCATAACGGCTGTAGGTATAGTTGAGATAGCAGCAGATATTTTTCCAATAAATGAAAACATAATAGCCAGAATAGCTGCACCACGTATAACCCACACGGAATACACACGCGTGATGGCCATCACACCAATATTTTCACCATAAGTTGTATTGGGAGGCGAACCGACAAATCCAGAAAGGAGATTACTGATTCCATCGCCCAACAACGAACGATGTAAGCCGGGACTTTTTATCAGATCTTCATTGGTGATTCTTCCTGTCACAATCAGGTGGCTAATATGTTCTGCCAATACAACAATACAAGCCGGAGCTATAATCAAAATGGCGTTGGTATCGTATACAGGAGCCTGAAAATGAGGCAATGCCAACCACGATGCATTGCTGATTGCAACAGTATTGACCATACCCATAGCAAGCGCTAACATATAACCGGCAACGACTGCAAAAAGAATTGGTATAATCTGCATAAAACCGCGGAATAACACCGATCCGATTATACCGATTAAAAGCGTGAACATAGAAACGATGACTGTATTATTATCCATCACAAAAGGTTTCACAACTTGCCCTACATTGGTAGGCCATGGAGCCAGACCAGCTTGCTGAGCTGCAACCGGAGCCAGTTCAAGTCCTATAATAGCCACTACGGCACCCATTACGGCAGGTGGCATTACCACATCTATCCAGGCTATGCCCCACTTGTAAACTACAAAAGAAATAAGAATAAAAAAAAGCCCAAAGAAAATAAAGCCCGACTGAGCATGCGCAAACCCACCATACTTCGAACAGATAAGCATTACCGGAGCTATAAAAGCAAAACTGGAACCTAAATAAGCCGGAATTCCACCTTTGGTCACCAACGTATAAATAATGGTTCCGACACCGTTCATCAATAATGCAATAGCCGGATCGACACCCAATAAAATCGGAACCAGAATAGTGGCTCCGAACATTGCAGTTAGATGCTGTAAGCTAAGTGGTAAACTTTGGAGTAATGGTAATTTTTCGTGAATTCCAATGGTGCGTTTTTCCATAAATATCAACTTGTCAGATTTAATTATTATATGAATTTATTATTTCCTTCAGTTCAGATATGATCATTTCACGTTCGAACGAAAAGGTTTTATCTTTTTCATTCAATAAATAGTATAAATGTAAGCTTTTGAGAAAAAAGCTATGAGAAAAGTCTTTGTTGCCCCCAGCTTCAAAAGAATTAGCCGTTTCATGAGCCAATTGTGCTAAAGTTTCCAGATAGCTTGAAGAATACCCTGCTTTTAAAATAATATCTATAAACTTTTCAACGGGCATGACAGCCAGTTCCTCTGAATTGAAATTCAACAACTCTTTATACGTCTCATCAGCGAGACGAAGAGCATCTTCCGGAAATCCTTTATCACGAAAGCCCAACATAGCCACCACCACGCGGCCTAACTTTTCAAGATATTTCAGTAAATAATCCTCTTTGGGCATCTGGATTTAATTAATAAGTTATACGTAAACAATTATATATTTGATAATTGCTTACGCGATTTTTCAATCTGTTTTATTTGCAAAGGTAGCTAAATTTATTGTATTTCACCCCAAAGCAATTATAGAATTCAGGTAATCAACTTGATTTGAACCAGATATATAATTGTGTATAGTCATTTACAAATTACAGATTTCTTAGCGTATCTTTGCACAAAAATCGTATATAAAAGATATGTTTCAATCACATATAGGTGAGTTTGCTGGATTAGGAGTTTCAGTTTGCTGGACATTAAGCGCTTTGTTTTTCGAAAAAGCCAGTATTAAAATAGGTTCATTGTCAGTTAACTTCATCCGCCTGTTGATAGCTATTGTCTTTTTAGGAATCACCACCTATTTTACCCGCGGCATGTTCTTCCCAACCGACGCAAGCCCTTATCAATGGTTTTGGCTCGGACTATCCGGATTTATCGGCTTTTTCATTGGGGATATGCTGTTGTTTAAATCATATATGGTAATTGGATCGCGTACTTCGGCATTAATTATGAGTCTTGCTCCTATGCTTACGGCTGTAATTGGTTGGTTTTTTCTGGGTGAAATACTCTCAACCAAGAATATTATAGCCATTGTAGTTAGTGTAGCTGGTATTATGTTGGCAATATCAAATAGAAAGATGAAACTGAATATTCCGCTTAAAGGTTTTTTGTTGGCATTTGGTGGTGCACTGGGACAAGCAGTTGGATTAATCCTCAGCAAGAAAGGCATGGGACAGTACGATCCGGTTGCAGCAACTCAAATCAGAGCTTTATTTGGGTTGTTGAGTTTCATTATTTTGATAACCTTACTTCGTCGTTGGAATAAACTCGGACAAGCTTTCACGCATACACGTGCTATGAAATCAGTTACAGTCGGTGCATTTTTTGGTCCGTTTGTAGGAGTAGCTCTGGGACTCTTTGCCATCCAAAAAACACAAACAGGCATTGCTTCTACCCTTATGGCACTGGTACCTATTTTTATTATCGTACCTTCAGCCATCATGTTTAACGAAAAGATTCGTCCACAACAAGTCATTGGAGCAATAGTTAGTATAGCAGGTGCCACTTTGTTCTTTGTATAACCAAAAGCTCATTTTTTGAATTAAACTCAATAAAGCGTTCTGTTTTCTGAAAAAATATAGTAATTTTGTGACCCCGATCAATAAAGGAAAGTTGCCAGAGTGGTCGAATGGGACGGTCTCGAAAACCGT
>DAIQOQ010000093.1:0-10986 GCA_036787795.1 Paludibacter sp.
AATACTCCGTTTTTTTGAAAAAACAACGCAGTTTAATAACAGATTCTACTCATTTCCAAATTAGTAGAACTTATTCCTCAAAAAAAGACCTCCTCTGCGAGCAAATCCATCCAGATTCGGATTCCGATCGGGACATTTCTGTCTGTTATCGGATTACTGTTTCAAAATTTCTTTGCAAATTTAATTGAATTTTTCAAAAGAGCCAATTTAAGGGACAAAACAAAACATCTTTTAGCGAGGCCAAATTTATTTAACCCAATAACGATTGAACAATGTGAAGCTTTATCTTACTGCCTGTGAATGATAAGAGATTCGTGTTCCAACACAGAATTAAACTAAGAGGCATCACTACCGGATGAAAACAAACATGATTCAGCTCAATTTTGGGGAATGAAATACTTGCAAAAAAAATGACAAGTTATGGGTTCGATTTTGAATAGAATAGGACAATGCTATCTGGACTTTCAGCCACAAATAATCAGACTTTCATTTTTTCCAACTAAAATAATTCAAATTCTGGTCTGCATTTTCTTCAGTAATTGTGGTCATTTTACATATTTTGTATATCTTTGCTTTCAGTTTCTCTTAAAAAAATAAATGATGCGAAAATCGCTAATCCAGCTATTGTTTTTCATGACGTTAATTTTTCAATTAACATCATGCGTTACAACGCACCAATTAAATTATTTACAACAACCTAAAAACAAAATTCCGGCTTATAAGGATACTGTTTCATATAAAGACTATCACTTAAAAGAAGGTGATCGTTTATATATTCAGGTATATTCAACCGACGAGAAAACAAATACACTCTTCAATGGTTCCGGAGGTTCTGGAATGCAAATGTCATCTGGCTCGGGCGAAAATACTGATTTATATACTTATTTGGTAAAATCGGATGGTAATATTAAGTTCCCGCTAGTTGGAGACGTGCAAGTAAAAGGCAAAACACTGAGAGAGGCTAAAGAAACGCTGGAAGATGCTATCAGACCTATTCTCAAACTAAACTCCGTTGACGTCCGGATGGTTGGCCGGACATTTAGTATAATTGGTTCCGGCAAAGCAGGTCGTTTCTCCTTTACTCGTGAAAAAATAAATATTTATCAGGCGCTGGCCATGGCCGGAGATCTGAGTTACTCGGCAGATAGAAGCAGAATCAGAATTTTGCGGGTTAACGAAAATGGGAATCAGGTAAAAACATTTGATCTCCGAAGTGCAGATATTATAAACTCTGAATTTTACTATCTAGAGCCCGACGATGTAATTTTTCTTCAGCCAATGAAAGAACAATTTTTCGGAGTATCCACTTTTTGGGTAGCATTGTCAACAATAATCACGACTTATTCATTAGGCTATTTTATTTATAAGAGTTTTTTCTAAAACAAACTGATTATAATAGTTTTACAAAACAACATCTATTGAAATCAGATTGCTGACAACATGAAAAATAAAACGAACATATTGGTAATTCTTTTATTATTGCTTACACTCACATCGTGTTACAATTATAAAAAGATGAGGTTATTGCAAGATAATAACCGGGAATTACCTATGTATGAAAAAACGGGCTATAAAGATTATAAAATTCAGGTAAATGATGAATTGATTTACAGGCTTATCAGTTCGGACGAAACTATTTCAAAAATAATCTCATCCTCCGCTTCTTCATCCGGTCAAAGTCAGATTTCGTATCGTGTTTACACCGACGGAACTATAGATTTACCTTTCATATCTCATATTCATGTGGTAGGGCTTACGTTGGATGAAGCGGCTGTAGTTATCGAAAACAGCTTTAAAAAATTAATACCCGACGCAGTTATAAAGTTGAGCCTTGCGAATAAAACATTTACGATATTCGGTGATGCCGGATCCGGTATTTTTCCAATTTACAAAGAGAAAATGACTATTTTTCAGGCATTATCCATGTCGGGTGATTTTAGCGAAACAAGTGACAGAAAACATATTCGCATAATTCGGGAATCAGAAAAAGGAACTCAGGTTATGGAGTTCGATATTCGCCCCAGAAGTATTATTGATTCAAAATATTACTATATATATCCGAATGATATTATTTACGTTCAACGTCAATTTTCCAGTTTCTATAAAGTCAACAATTACGCAACTTTATTGACTGTTATAAATTTCTCATTTTCATTACTATTTGGAGTTTTGAACTACAAAAAGTGATTTTATAATCCTTGTTTCACCTAATGAACCATTACAATGGAACTAAATAATCTTGAAAAGCCATTTAGCAGCGAAGAAGAATCTGGCTTTGACATCATGGAATGGGCATCTTATTTCCTGAATAATTGGTATTTATTCGTTATAGGAATAATTGTTTCATTGGGATTAGCCTATGTAGAAAATCGTTCGTGGTTACCTTCTTTTCAAACAGAAGGACGGGTTTTAATTGATGAAAATCATTCTACAGGAAATAGCTCAGAAGCCCTGATGCAAGGATTCGGTACTCAGTCCGGATATAAAAATGTAAAAAATCAGGTCATCATGTTAGGGTCTAACGATTTGGTTAGTAAAGTTGTCGACAGCTTACCTTTTATGAAAGTGGACTACATATCCAAAGGAAGTTTCAAGACCCGCAATTTATACAAAACAACTCCCATTGTTATTCAGGCCGATTACATTGCCCCAGAGGCTTATGGTGTGCTTTTTAAAATAAAGCTACGGTCAAACGGCAGTTATACAATTTCTGTTGATGAAAATAACTTGTTCAGCAAATTTCAAATTGATGGACGTTACGGTCAGCCCATTCAGCATAATTTATTCTTTCTGACAGTAAATAATGTAGACAGATACATGGGAAAGACAGAAATGTATTTTAAATTCAGAACAAAAGAATCATTAATATCAGATTTTGCATCCCGTTTGAATTTTGGCTATGTTACTGAAGGTTCCTCGGTGTTGAAAATATCATTAGTAAGCGACACCCCCGATCGGGATATTGACTTTATCAATAAATTGTGTGACACTTTCCTGGCTGACAATCTTAGCCGAAAAAATGATGCGGCCACAAAAACCATAAACTTCATTAATGACCAGTTAGGATTAGTGTCTAAATCACTAACAAACTCCGAAGGCAAAATGACTAATTTCAGGCAGACCAACAAAATTGTTGATGTATCCAGCCACACGAGCGATTTATTATCCAAAGCCACAAAATTTGATACTCAAAAAGCCGAACTAAAATTACGGGAAACCTATTTAGACTATTTGACCAAATATCTAAAGACTAACTTCGCAGATGGAGCCATCATAGCACCTTCAAGCTTGGGATTGAACGAACCGATGCTCATGACTTTTGTTCAGCAAATAAATGAATTATATAATCTCCGTTCTGAAGTTACCGAAGCAAACCCTATCTATCAGAAGTATAGCAAACAAATAGAGACTTCCAAACAAACCGTAATGGAGGTAATAAAGAGCATGCGTGCTTCGCTTAATATAGAAAAAAATGATTTTAAGACCAGATTAGCTGCACTTAATAAAGAGATTGAAGAGCTTCCTCAAAAAGAGCTGGAAATGGTTGCCATCGAGCGTAAATATAAAGTGGATGACAACTATTATACGTTTTTTCTCCAAAAACGAGCTGAATCTGAAATTCTAAAAGCATCAAATACACCCGATAATAACATACTTGACAAGGCCAGAATAGTTTCAATAACCAATTCGGATAAAAGATCGAAAACAACAATGGTCTTTTTGTTATTTGGAATTCTGATTCCGACCTTTATAGTCATATTAATGGAGCTGTTGAATAACACGGTTCATTCAACAAAAGATGTTGAGAAAAACTCATCTTTCCAACTGATTGGGGCAGTCCGTCACACTAAAAGCACTGATCCATTAATTGTATCCAAGAATCCACGATCGGCCTATACGGAGATGTTCCGAATAATACGAACGCGTATAGAGTTCATCGTCCAGCGAAAAACAAATATTGTAATCATGACCACCTCTACCGAATCGGGAGATGGTAAAACTTATTTTTCTATCAATCTGGCTTCGGTATATGCCATGGCCAGTAAAAAAACCATCTTGATAGACATGGATATTAGAAAGCCAAGCGTCAACCAACGGTTTAATATTATTCACCCGCTGGGCATTACAAATTATCTGGTTGGTCAATGCACGCTTGACGAAATCATCTTAAAACTACCCAAAGTTGATTTTGATATTCTACCGGCAGGATCTATACCTCCAAATCCGGGAGAATTAATCAGATCGGATAAATTAGGAAAAATGTTTGAGGAGCTAAGAAAACGATATGACTTCATCATTGTGGATTCCAGCCCGATTGGTATGGTAACGGATGCCTATTCATTAGCGCAGTACTCTGATGTTAATCTATTTGTTGTTCGTAACGGGAAAACCAATAAAACATTCTTCAAAAAACTATGTGCTCAATTAAAATTGGATAATATACCTCAACTGTATACAGTATTAAATGATGTACTTGATGACGAAAGTAAATACACTAAATACAAATTATATAAATACGCTTATTTATTTGGCTTCAGTTATGGATACACTTCTAAGAAAAAGAAAAGTGATGCCGAGAAGTACTTCCATTATTATCAAGATGATACGGAAATCTAGAACATTTCATTCCAACTCATTGTTTGAGCATATAAATAACTACCAAAGCGAGATTGAAATTAAAAATACATTAACTAAACTACCAGCATTTAAATGAAAAAAGTAGCCCTTATTACAGGAATCACCGGACAAGATGGTGCTTATTTAGCCGAATTATTACTCAAAAAAGGATATACCGTACACGGACTGAAACGTCGTTCTTCCTTATTTAATACTGATCGTATTGATCACCTCTATCAAGATCCACATGTTGATGATCGAAACCTGGTTCTCCACTATGGCGACATGACCGATTCAATGAATCTGACTCGTATCATTCAGGAAACTCAGCCAGACGAAATTTACAATTTGGCAGCTATGAGCCACGTGAAAGTAAGTTTTGATACTCCAGAATACACAGCTAATGCCGACGGGATAGGGACTTTGCGCATACTGGAAGCAGTCAGATTGCTTAATCTCACAAAAAAGACACGTATTTATCAGGCATCAACTTCGGAATTATACGGATTGGTACAAGAAGTTCCTCAGAAAGAAACAACTCCTTTTTACCCACGATCACCTTATGCTGTTGCCAAAATGTACGCCTATTGGATTACGGTAAATTACCGCGAAGCTTATGGTCTACATGCCAGCAATGGAATTTTGTTTAATCACGAATCTCCGTTACGTGGCGAAACCTTCGTAACCCGTAAAATCACCCGTGCAGCAGCCCGCATCGCCATGGGTATGCAAGACAAACTGTTCTTAGGAAATTTATCATCTAAACGAGATTGGGGACATGCCAAGGATTATGTACGCGCCATGTACCTGATTTTACAACAGGACGAAGCTAGCGACTATGTCATTGCTACAGGTATTACAACCGAAGTTCGGGAGTTTGTACGCATGGCATTTAGTGAAATAGGTATTACTATCAACTTCAAAGGCGAAGGCATTGATGAAAAAGGTTATATTGGCAATATTGACGAAAATAAGTTCAAAGAACGAGTGGGAGCTGAATTTTTAAAAGCAATTGCTGAAATAAAAGAACCTATCGTGGAAGTTGATTCCAACTATTTCCGCCCTACAGAAGTAGAACTTTTAATTGGAGATGCAACAAAGTCACGCACAAAACTAAACTGGATTCCTGAATATGATCTGAAAGCATTGGTCGAAGACATGATGCTCTCCGATGTTAAACTCATGAAAAAAGAAACTTATCTAAAAGAAGGTGGATTCAGAGTGTTGAATTATTTTGAATGACCCCTAAATTCCCTAAAGGGGACATAAATACGATGAACAAAAATTCAAAAATATACATTGCCGGTCACAACGGCATGGTTGGTTCTGCCATAAAACGGAATTTGGAGAACAAAGGATTTTCAAATATTATTACCCGTTCAAAAGAGCAGCTTAATTTGCTAAACGAAGAATCGGTAGCTACCTTTTTTAAAACAGAGAAACCGGAATACGTAGTACTGGCAGCTGCAAAAGTTGGTGGCATTGTTGCAAACAGCACATATCGTGCTCAGTTTATCTATGAAAATCTCATGATTCAAAATCATGTCATTCACCATAGTTATCTAAACGGTGTAAAAAAGCTTCTGTTTCTTGGTTCTTCATGTATATATCCACGTATGGCTGAGCAGCCAATGAAAGAAGATGCCTTACTTACCGGACTTTTGGAGACGACTAATGAACCGTATGCTATTGCTAAAATAGCCGGGATCAAAATGTGCGAAGCCTATCATGCACAATATGGATGTAATTTCATCTCTATTATGCCTACCAATTTATATGGTCAAAATGATAATTATGATTTAGAAAAATCGCATGTTTTACCTGCGTTAATCCGAAAGATGTATCTGGGAAAGTGCCTGATGCAAAACGATTGGATAAGTCTGCGTTCTGACTTAACAAAAAATCCAATAGAAGGTATTGATGGAACTAAAGATGATGATACAATTCTGAAGATACTTGCTAAATATGGTATTACATCTGCCAACAACGAAGCTTCCATTACCTTATGGGGTACAGGATCACCACTTCGTGAATTTTTGCATGTAGACGATATGGCCGATTCGAGCGTTTTTCTTCTATTAAATTATGATGCGCCTGATACTACCCCATCACATGTCAATGCCGGTTGTGGCGAAGATTTATCCATTAAGCAATTATCCGAAATAGTTCAGAAAACGGTTGGTTACGAAGGTAAAGTAATTTGGGATAGCACTAAACCTGATGGAACTCCACGTAAACTGATGGATGTTTCTAAACTAAAAGGCTTAGGTTGGAAACCGAAAATTTCGTTAGAAGAAGGAATTAAACAAGTTGTATCTGCATATATAAACAAATAATACTGATTGCATAAATAATATTTTTAATGAAGATAGCAATAGTTGGAACTGGTTACGTGGGATTAGTCTCAGGAACCTGCTTTGCCGAAATGGGCGTAGATGTCACTTGTGTTGATATAGATATTCATAAAATTGAGAATCTGCAACAAGGTATTATACCTATATACGAACCGGGATTGGAAGATATGGTTTTGCGAAATGTAAAAGCAGAACGATTGCATTTTACTACAAAACTGACCGAAATACTAAATGATGTACAAGTAGTATTTAGTGCTGTAGGAACACCCCCCGATGCCGATGGCAGTGCAGATTTAAAGTATGTACTTGAGGTTGCAACCACAATCGGAAAAAACATGCAGCAATACGTACTATTGGTTACCAAAAGTACCGTTCCGGTCGGAACAGCATCTTTAGTTCGTCAAACAATTCAAGCCGAATTAGACAAACGTGAAGTTTCTATTGACTTTGATGTGGCCTCTAACCCTGAATTTCTAAAAGAAGGTGATGCCATCAAAGACTTCATGAGTCCTGATCGTGTTGTAGTAGGAGTTGAAAGTGAAAAAGCGAAAGAACTGATCACTAAACTATATCGTCCATTTCTATTAAATAACTTCCGTGTAATCTTCATGGATATTCTATCTGCAGAGATGACTAAATACGCCGCCAACGCTATGTTAGCAACCCGTATAAGTTTTATGAACGATATGGCAAATTTATGCGAACGAGTTGGCGCGGATATAAATATGGTTCGAAAAGGCATCGGAACTGACCAGCGAATAGGAGGCAAATTTTTATACGCCGGTTGTGGTTATGGCGGTTCGTGCTTCCCTAAAGACGTAAAAGCACTAATCAAAACGGCAGATCAAAATGGTTATGAATTACGCGTACTTAAAGCTGTTGAAGAAGTTAATGCCTATCAGAAGCAAGTATTATTTCACAAACTGGAAAAACATTTCAAATCAGATTTAGAAGGCAAAACAATAACTATTTGGGGATTATCATTCAAACCAAATACAGATGACATTCGGGAAGCCCCGTCATTGGTTCTCATTGAAAAACTATTACAAGCTGGTTGTCAAGTTCGTGTTTTTGACCCCGTAGCCATGCCCGAAGCGAAAGAATTAATTCATTCTAAGATGGCTTCATCAATAAAGTCAGATTTTTCGAATATCTATTTTTCAAATGACATCTACGATGCTGTATTGGATGCAGATGCCCTCCTACTCGTTACAGAATGGAAAGAATTCAGAATGCCTACGTGGGCTGTCGTCAAAAAATCAATGAATGGTTCATTAGTGCTTGACGGAAGAAATATCTATGATAAAGATGAAATGTCTGAATTAGGATTTATTTACGAACCGATAGGATAAGTAATAATTATTGGATAATATAGAAAAATGAATATGTCTCTTATTGAAACCATAGGTTTTTTAGCCTCACTATTATCAGTTTTAAATCAGTTTCCACAAGCAATCAAAGTGTTCCGGTCACGAGATACACATAGCATCTCGTTGGTGATGTACTGTATTGTTGTGGCATGTATTTCATTATGGCTGGTTTATGGAATACTATTGTCAAATGCGCCCCTGATTTGGGCCAATGCACTATCACTTATTCCCATAACGTATATTTTTATAATGAAATTAAGGAATACGATTATTGGGAAAGATAAACTATCAATTTAATTTTCAACTAAATTAAATTGATTAAACCCGAAAATCAAATCGTTCGGTGCGCGTTTTCTCATAAATCTCTCTATCGTAACTGTAAAAACGAGCTGGCTTATGCGAAACCCCCGTTTGAACCTCATCTAACGGTATTAAATAAGGCATTTTATTTACTTTTCGTCTATAATTACGTTTATCATAAGTGATATTAAAAATAGCCTCATAAAGTTTCTGCATTTGCGTCAACGTAAACTTTTCAGGGAGTAATTCAAAAACCAATGGCTCGTGAAGTAAATCATAACGAAGCTTTTTTAATGCTTCTTCAAAAATTTCGTTATGATCAAACATTAATTCTTTAATTTCATATGCATCAGCCCAATTAGCATCATCAATTAACATACTATTATCTACATCATTTATATTTACAAGAGAGTAGAAACCAACAGTTATTACTCTTTCATCCTCCAGACGGGGTTTCACCCAATCATAATCGCGTGCTCTCCGTTTCAACCGATCCGGATTACTAAAGACTAAAAACTGCTTCACATAGATATTTTCCAATCCTGTCTGCTCTTTAAGTATACGGGAGGCCGTTTCACCGATTTCTTCATTACGGCGAACATGATTTCCCGGAAGTTTCCATTCAAGATAGGTTTTTCCTTCATAGGGAACAAATTCTCTACGAATCAACACTTTTAATTTACTTTCATCATAGCCAAAAATTACACAATCGACAGAAACTGTAGGTAATGTATCTGAAATGATCGTTTGAGGCTTTATTTCATTATTATTCGACATATAAGAGTGATATTTTTCAATATGGATGCAAAGATATTAATTTTTAAATCAGCTCACGTAAAATATTGATTTTATTAATAAATAATGACCAACCAATTATTTTTTTTGGAAATAATAAAAAACAATCTTACATTTGCAAAGACAAAGATATTGTATTATTGACACTTTAAATTTGATTAAAAAAAAACTATCATGAAAAAAAACAATTCTCATAAAATACTATTTATAAGTATTTTATTATCCATTATTCTGAGTCCACTTCTGGTTTCGGGTAAAACTAATAGTTCAACGAAGTTCTTTAAAGTTGAGGGACAAAATATTATTGCACCGAACGGTGAACATTTCAAAATTAAAGGAACTAATTTAGGAAACTGGTTAAACCCGGAAGGATACATGTTTATGTTTGACAACACAAGTTCCTACAGATTAATTGATCAAGCCTTAAAAGAATTAGTTGGTCCTGATAAAACAAACACTTTTTGGCATCAATTTCAAGACGGATATATCACCCAAAACGATATTCATTATATCCGAAAAACGGGAATGAATTCAATCCGTATACCATTTCATTACAAACTTTTTACGAACGAAGACTATATGGGATTTAATGATTCCAACAGAGGTTTCGAATTATTGGATAAGGTCATACGATGGTGTAAATCTGAAAATCTATATGTAATCCTTGATATGCACGATGCTCCCGGAGGACAAACCGGAGATAACATTGATGACAGTTACGGCTATCCATGGTTATTTGAGAATGAAAATAGTCAGGCTCTATTTAGCTCGATATGGGGGCGAATTGCAAAGCATTATGCAAATGAAACAACTATTATTGGTTACGATTTATTGAATGAACCTATTGCACATTATTTTACCAATAAGGATGAAATTAATAAGAAGTTGGAGCCTGTATACAAACTGGGAGTTGCTGCTATTAGAAAATATGATAAAAATCATATCGTTATGTTGGGTGGTGCGCAGTGGGATGGCAATTTTGCTGTTTTTTCCGATTGGCATTTTGATAATAATATGATGTACACCTGCCACCGCTATTGGTGCGACACACTACAAAACAACATACAAGATCTTTTAGATTTTCGTACTAAAGTAAACTTACCATTATACATGGGAGAAACGGGTGAAAATACAGATCAATGGGTAGCTTCATTCCGAAAATTACTAGAAAATAATAATATCGGATGGCATTTTTGGCCTTATAAAAAACTTGAAAATAAAAGTGGGGTATTAAGAATCTCTATCCCCAAAAAATGGAATCTAATTGTTGAGTTCACTAAAAAAGACCGAAGTGGATTTGACAAAATCAGAGCAAGCCGTCCAAATCAGACGGATGTTCAGGAAGCCTTGAATGAATTTCTGATGAACATGAAATTTGAAAACTGCGTTGTAAACGAAAATTACATAAAAGCTTTAGGAATGCGCCCTTAAATTTACCAACAACTCTTATTTCCGTAAAAACTCTATCATCCAACTATTTGATAGAGTTTTTATTTTTTAATCTGGTTAAATATTGCACTTAGTGTAAAATAAACACACTAAATATTTGG
>DAIQOQ010000292.1:0-1643 GCA_036787795.1 Paludibacter sp.
ATAATAGCACTGATAAAACAGGAAGTTATTCCGGCCATAGGCTGCACCGAACCGGTAGCAGTTGCTCTGGCAGTAGCCAAAGCCAAAGAAATATTGGGCGCAATTCCCGATAAAATTGAAGTTTCGCTTAGTTCCAATATGCTCAAAAATGCTATGGGTGTCGGCATTCCCGGTACCGGCATGGTGGGGTTGCCCATCGCCATTGCGTTGGGTGCACTTATCGGCAAATCCGAATACGGGCTCGAAGTGCTCAAAGACCTGACGCCTGAAGCATTGGAACAAGGCAAAAAAATGATTGACGATAAGGTGATGACTGTTTATTTAAAACAGAAAATTGCCGAAAAACTCTATATCGAAGTGCTGGCCAAAAACGGAAACGATCAGGCACAGGTCATCATTAGCCATGATCACACCCGCTTCTCACACATTCAGAAAAATGACGAAATACTCTTACATTTGGATGATGAAATAGATGGCGGCGACCCGAAAGAAAAAGGCGTCAGTTTATCGTTCAACAAAGTGTGCGATTTTGCGATCGATACTCCGGTTGACGAACTGCGTTTTATACTGAAATCATCTGTGATGAACAGAGCTGCTTCCAACGAATCGATGAAAGGTCAATACGGTCACAGTGTGGCTCAAACAGTGCGTAATGGTAGTCAGCAAAACGTGATGGGGAATACTATTTTTACCCGTATGTTGTCGGTTACGGCAGCAGCTTGCGATGCACGTATGGCCGGAGCCATGTTTCCGGTGATGAGTAATTCGGGAAGCGGTAATCAGGGTATTGCTGCCACTTTGCCGGTGTCGGTTTTTGCCGAAGAAACAGGTAAATCCGAAGACGAATTGATTCACGCCCTTGCGTTAAGTCATTTGATGACTATTTATATCAAGAAGAATCTCGGACGGTTGTCTGGCCTGTGTGGTGCTATTGTTGCGGCTACCGGATCGGCTTGCGGCATAACTTACCTGATGGGAGGTACCCGCGAGCAGATTGCCTATTCCATTAAAAACATGATTGGTAACATTACCGGAATGATTTGCGACGGAGCAAAACCCAGTTGTGCGCTCAAAGTGTCCAACGGCGTTTCCACGGCTACTTTGTCGGCGTTGATGGCGATGGATAACAAAGTGGTAACTTCTATCGAAGGCATAACCGACGAAGATGTGGATAAAACCATTCTTAATCTTACTAAAATAGGATCGGAGGGGATGAACGAAACGGACCGCATGGTGTTAGAGATCATGACCACAAAAGGAGAATAAAAAACAAAATATCAGATATTCATTATGACAAAAAAAGTAGTTTTATCTTTTCTGCTCTTATGTTGCGTACTCGGCATGTCGGCCGAGATTCAGAAACCCGTCACATGGAGCTTTTCAAGCAAGCAGATTTCAGACACGGAGTTTAACCTTGTTCTTACTGCTAATGTTGATAACAACTGGCACTTATATTCGCAGTTTATTGGCGAAGGAGGACCGGTTCCGACCTCATTCAAATTTAAACCGTCGCCCGATTATGTGTTGGTTGGTAAGGCAAGCGAATCGCCAAAACCGCATAAGATCTTCGAAAAAGTATTTGGAATGGAAGTGGCTTTTTTCGAGAAGAAAGCTACTTTTACTCAAAAAGTCAAGCTTAAAGT
>DAIQOQ010000292.1:1743-3507 GCA_036787795.1 Paludibacter sp.
ACGAGTGGTCAATTGCTCGGACCGGCTATCGGAATGTTCGGTTTTGCCATTGCACTAGCTATTCCGTTTGTGCTGTTTGCGATGTTTCCTGCCTGGATGAAAGCTATGCCTAAATCAGGTGGCTGGTTGAATAGTGTGAAGGTGGTGTTAGGATTTCTGGAACTGGCTTTCTCCTTTAAGTTCCTTTCCAATGTGGATCTGGCTTATCACTGGAACTGGTTCGACCGCGAAATATTCCTTTCGTTGTGGATTGTAATTTCTGCTCTTTTGGGATTCTATTTGTTGGGAAAACTCAAACTGCCGAACGACAGTGATGTAAAACATGTTTCCACACCCCGATTGGTGTTGGCCATTATTACCTTGTCGTTTACCATGTATATGATTCCCGGACTCTGGGGCGCACCGCTTAAATCTATTTCAGCATTTTTGCCACCTATGAGCACACAGGACTTCGTTATGTCGGCCAATAGCGCTCCGGCAGCTGCTCACAATTCAGGTAATCATAAATATGCCGAAATTTTCCATGCCCCTCTGGGACTGGATGCTTTCTTCGATTATGATGAAGGATTAGCTTACGCAAAAAAAATGAATAAACCGGTATTTATCGACTTTACAGGGCATGCTTGCGTGAATTGTCGCAAGATGGAAGCTTCGGTTTGGCCCGATAAAGAAGTTTTATCGCGCTTGACTAACGACTATGTGGTGATTCAGCTTTATGTAGATGATAAAACCGATTTGGCTGCGGCCGAACAAACAGTGTCGAAGTACAGTGGTAAGAAAATCAATACCATCGGTAATAAATGGAGTGACTTGCAGGCTTCTCGCTTCAATGCCAACTCGCAACCGTTTTATGTATTGCTGGATACCAAAGGAAACCTGTTGGTTCAACCTCAGGGTGCCGATTATGATCCTGTATCGTTCACCAAGTATTTGGATAGCGGATTGCAAGCTTTCAAGAAAAGCGTGCAATAGTTTTTATTCTTTAATTTTATAGACTTCCCCTGTTGAAATGTAGTTTTCAGCAGGGGATTTTTTTGTTCGAAAAAGAGTCGATATTCGCTCTTGTGAGAAAAGAGCAGATTATGAAACAATCTAACCGCAGATGTGAAATATAGAAAGCAGATAACTTTTTGTGACATATTTAACGCGTATATACCCTAAACAGGGTATATAAATGCCATACAAAGGGTATTGGGTAGTGATCGCCGATAGTCTAATTTTGCATTATCGAAAGAGACCTTAACGCTATACAACATCCAACTGTCACCAATGATAATACTTAACATAAATAGCTACAGTATGCAAAAAGATGTTCGCAATATAATACAGCATTTCTCGTCCGGTTTTTTAATTGGAAAAAATGAGATTCGTTCGGTTTTTAATCGGGCTCTGCTTTCATTTAACTTTATGTTTTCTTCAATGTTTACACTCCCGCTATCCTCTTCCATGCGAATGTGCTGTTGCATGTCGTGCTGATATTTCTTTTATTTCCATCCCCGTTTTTCCTTTCGGGTCGGTGGTTCAACAAGCTTTCAATTTTCCATTTAAATCATTATTATTTTATTCGAACCATTATTCTTCAAGGCTCGATAAGGCAACTAATATATTCATTTTTAAAATAAAATAGAATTATGAAACCAAATTATTTATATCAATTGCTATTCGCATTGTTTATCTCTGCAACTGCATTCGGTGCTGAGAACACCGCCAATCAGACTATACTTATAAGTGGTACAAGATTCACTTACCCGCTTATTGAGAAAT
>DAIQOQ010000094.1:0-10946 GCA_036787795.1 Paludibacter sp.
GCATATTTGTCCAAACGGAACGATAAGAAACGGAGTACACGTTCATCGCGACGGAATTGAGTTTCCAGTGTAGCGATTACTGTAGGTTCGGCATCAAATTGAAGCAACGAGTAAAAACCTGTCGATTTCTTTTGAATCGGATATTGCAATTTGCGTAATCCCCAATTTTCTTCATTGGTGATAGTCGCACCATTTTCTACTAAAATGGATTTGAATTTTTCTACCGCTTCCTTCATCTGTACATCAGACAAAACGGGAGTTAAAATGAAAACGGTTTCATAATGATTTAACATACTGTTTGTTAGCTTTTTAGTAATTAATACTTAGTTTTTATTAAAGCGGGGCAAAGGTACAAATAATTCTTTGATTGACAATCGTGTTGATGAAAAAGATGCAAAAGATCTTGATTTTATCCTGCCTATTCCAACATGATTAAGAATATGGATTCGGGCTGAACAATAATGCAGGTAATGGTGTTGTCAAAGTTGAATATAACAGAAACAATAAAATATTATGGCAATTAAAGTAGCTTTTTTTGATTCAAAACCGTACGATGAGACTTCTTTCAGGAATATGAATGAACATTTTGGTTTTGATATCCGGTTTCATAAAGGACATTTGAACAGAGATAATGTGATATTATCGAAAGGGGCTGACGTAGTCTGCGTTTTTGTGAATGCAGTGGTGGATGCTGAGGTGATCGATGAGTTGATTAATAATGGTGTGAAATTGATTGCATTGCGATGTGCTGGTTTTAATAATGTAGATCTGAAGGCTGCTGAGGGGAGGATAAAAGTGGTGAGAGTACCGGCATACTCGCCTTATGCTATAGCCGAACATACACTTGCATTGATGCTTACTCTAAACCGGAAAATTCATAAAGCTTATTTCAGAACCCGGGATGGGAACTTTTCGTTGAATGGATTAATTGGGTTTGACATGCATGGGAAAACGGCCGGTATTATTGGTACGGGTAAAATAGCCAAAATTCTCATTCAGGCTTTGCGTGGCCTCGGGGTGAATGTTGTTGCTTATGATTTATATCCCGATCTGGATTTTGCCAAAAAGTATGATGTGAAATACACTTCACTGGATGAGTTATATCGTCAGTCGGATATTATCTCATTGCATTGTCCGTTGACCAAAGAAACCGAATACATCATTAATGATGATTCTATAGCCAAAATGAAAGATCGTGTTATGATAATAAATACCGGTCGTGGAAAATTAATTCATACGGCAGCACTTATTGATGGATTAAAAAGTAAGAAAATAGGTTTTGCCGGATTGGATGTGTATGAAGAAGAAAGTAATATCTTTTATGAAGATCGGTCAAACCATGTGATAAATGATGATGTTTTGGCACGTTTGCTGTCGTTTAATAATGTGATTGTAACTTCGCATCAGGCATTTTTCACAAAAGAAGCTATGGAAAGTATTGCGGCTACTACTTTACAAAATGTACAGGATTTTGTAGACGGAAAACCATTGGTGAATGAAGTGACAATTTGACCTCAAAAGCCAGCTCATTTTTATTTGGAATGCTGAGCCTGCATTGAAATAAATCAGCCCTAAAAGACTACTAATCTTTTGGGGCTGATTTATTATAGAGTTGTTTTGCAAAAAGTAATTGTCCTAAAATTGTCGACAGTTTACTCTTGAGCTTTTCGGATGAAACAATTAAATCTCACGCGAGTGCTTATTATGCTATTTTGACTATCAGGCTTTGTTTTTTGTAATTCTACTACAATGAATTGCCAATAGTATCCAGGCTATAATCCATACCACACCGCCAAACGGGGTAATTATGCCCAGTATCTTTATACCCGAAATTGATAAAGCATACAGTGAACCGGAAAACAAAGCTATACCTGTTACAAAAAGCCGGGCTGACCATTCCAACTCTTTTGACGAGTTGAAATGCATTAGAATACCTACAACCAGCAGCGCAAAAGTATGATAAAAATGATATTGAACTCCGGTTTTATACACTTCGAGCATATCGGGGGCAATCATCCCTTTGAGCACATGTGCCCCAAATGCCCCAAGCGCTACTGCTAACATGCCGCTTGCGGCGGCCAGAGGAAGTATTTGTTTCATATTGATAATTGATAACTGTTCATTAATAACCGTATCAGCTTTCCCGTTTGTCGTGCAGCAGTAAATTGACTGCATCGTTCAGTGATCCGGCTTTGGTGACTGCTCCTGAGTTGACAAAATATATTTCATCGGCACTTTCGATGGTGTTCAGGCGGTGAGCAATGATAATACGGGTGGTACTGTCGGGTAGCTTTTGCAGTATTTCGTCGAGTAATTGTTCGGTTACAGTGTCAATGTTTGCTGTTGCCTCGTCGAGAATTAAAAGATCGGGGCGACGAAGCACCGCACGAATGAAGGCAATAAGTTGCTTTTGACCCAGACTGATACCTTCACCGGTCGATTTTATTTCGGCAGCTAGTCCACCTTCGAAACGTTCGAGCAATCCATCAAGTCCCACTGCTTTTAGTTCTCCCATCAGTTCTTCGTCGGAAAGGTTCATAAAGCAGGCATTTCCATATAATATATTATCACGGATAGTTCCGGTAAACAGAAAAGGCTCTTGCAATATAAATCCGATTTTGCCAGTTCGTTCATTGGCATTCAGTGAGCGTATATCTACACCATTGAGCAGAATTTGTCCTGCAGTGGGATCGTAAAGCCTGGCTATCAATGAAGCAGTAGTAGTTTTTCCTCCTCCCGTAGGCCCTACAAAAGCATAGGTTTTGCCACGTTCCAGATCGAAGCTGACGTTGGTCAGAATTTCATTTCCGGTAGTGTATGCAAAAGAAACGTTCCGGAATGATAATAAACAGCTGGTGGGCTCTGACTTATCAGTTTTTATTACAGGCAGGTTGTTTTCCTGTGCCAATATTTGCGAAATACGATCCCAACCGGCCAGTGCCACCTGAAAGTTAGCCCACAAAGCGGCTATTTGTCTCAGCGGATTATAAAATTGTGCAATATAAGCGAGAAAACTGATCAGTAAGCCTATGGAGAATTGCCCTACAGTAATGAGGTAAATGCCCAAAGCCAGTACTACCAATTGTCCTACATTGGACGAGAAACCATATACGGGTGTAAACACGTTGTTAGCAATACCGGCTTTTACCGCTGTGTGGTAGTTATCGGTATTCGCTTCATCAAACTTTTTGCGAAAATAATCACGCCGGTTAAATGCCACGATAACTTTAAAGTTATCCAGGCTTTCCTGTATTTCGGCACTCAGGCTACCGGTACTTCGCATATTGGAAGCATTTGTATTTTTTACCCAGGGGGAGACTGCTTTTGTGAAAACCCATAGTACAAGGGCAGGAGCGAGGGCGCACAGTGCAAGCTCTACATTGATAGATAACAGAAAAATACCTGCTCCGAGCATAGTGAAAATGCTACTGATAAATTGGACGAGCGATTGCGAAAAAAACTGATTAATTTTATCGGTATCGTTATTAACGCGCGAAATCAGATCACCTGCCTTGTTTTGAGTAAAAAAGTCAATAGGCAGTTCCTGTAATTTATTGAAAACAGTATTTCGTAGGTTGAAAAGCATCCGCTGACCCACGCGTCCCATCAATTGAGATTGGGTGTAACCACTTACTAAAGCCATGCAAAATACACCAAACAAAATAATAGAATAAGTGATTACTCCTCCGTAGTTATGAGTTACTACGAACTTATCGACGGCATGCCCCATCAAGTACGGTGCCACCAGATTGAGACCAGAATTGACGAAGATAAAAAACATAGCAATATACAGGTTCTTCCGTTCTTGCCCCACAAGCGTCATCAAGCGCTGCAAAACAACCTTTGTACTTACTTTTTCTAAGGGCTGAAACACACCCCCTCTTCCTCTTCCGTTAAGATTATAGCTCATAATTATGTACTCCTGGTCCCTAAGGGGATTCTGGTTTTGTCTTTTTTAGTTATTTTCAGGTTCTCTTTAAAACGGTGTTTTATTCGTAAAGATTCGTACTTCGTTGCGAATCGAATATCTGAACATATTCGGGACTGCTTTCGAGCAATTCTTCGTGTGTTCCGCTAGCTAGTATTTCTCCTTCTTCCAATAAGATTATTTGTCCGTAATTTTTTACCGAATCAATTTTTTGTGTTACTGAAAGTAAGGTTAATCCGGGATAATTTTTAGATACATTTTCAAGAATTTTCTGTTCTGTCTGATTATCCACCCGGGCAGTAAAGTCGTCAAGCAACAGAATTTTCGGATTTAGAGCCAGTGCTCTGGCTAGCATGATGCGTTGTTTCTGTCCACCAGAAAGACTGGTGCCACGCTCGCTCACTATGGTTTCCATGCCTTCGGGTAATGTGTTTATAAAGTCACTAAGTTCGGCGGTTTCTATCGCTTTTTTCATCAATTCGTCCGTGACCAATTCGTTGAAGGCAATGTTTTCACGCAAACTCATACTGAAAATAACACTATCCTGAAATACAAATCCGATTTGATGCTGGAAAGTTTCTTTATTGTAATCGTTTATATCAATTCCGTCGAATACTATCGAGCCACTGTCGGGCTTAATAAGGCTGGTGAGCAGATACAATAGTTGTGTTTTACCTGCGGCAGTAGGTCCGATAATAGCTGTTCGCGTTCCTGGTCTTATGGTAAGTGATATATTTTTCAGCACGGGCTTTTCGCCATAATTTACCACAATGTTTTGCATTTGTATATTTCCTTTCAGCGGAGTGTCCACCGTACCTGTGTCGCGTGTTTCGGGTGCATCCATTACTTCGCGGATACGGCCATAGGCTACCGAAGCCTGAGCTATAAAGTTACCGATAAACCCAATGACCATGATGGGAAAAATAAGTATAACCAGATACGAGCTAAAAGCTGCAAAATCGCCCAATGACATTCGTCCGCTTATCACAAAATGTCCACCCAGTGCCAAAATAACCAGTGAAGCCATATTGCTGACAAATACAACTATGGGTATCAATGTGGCAAATAGACGAAGTATAGACATACCCAGATTGCGGGCCTGTGTATTGGCATCCATAAACTTGCTGTATTCCGTGGTCTGTGAGTTCAATACACGTACAAGCGCAGCTCCCAGAATACTTTCATTGATAATTTTATTGAGTCTGTCCACCACTTCTCGGCTTTTTTTGAACATGCTGGTAAGCTTCCGAAACACTATCATAAAAGCACCGATAATGATTGGAATAATAATTAAAACAGCCAATGCAAGTTGCCAGTCGATGGAGATAAGCAAAGCGCTGGCTCCGATAACGATAAACAAGGATGAAGCCAATGATACCACTGCCATGGAAACAAACATCTTTACCGAATCCATATCGGATGTAAGGTTGGTAAGTAGTTTCGACGGGTTGGATTGTAAGATAAAAGCGTAGCTCTGACGGGAAATCTTATCGGAAAGCTTGGTGCGTAAATCACGTGCTACGCGTTCAGAAGCGTAGGTTTGTAAAATGCCCTGCAGAAATGTAAATATGAAAATAATCAACGCTGCAACCAGAAATTCGAGAATGATTCTTTGATAGTTGAAAGCTCCTTTCGAAAAATCGTCGATACTGTGCGAGATAAGCTTCGGTATAACAAGATTGACCGCATTGCTTAGTAAAGCAAATGCGATCAATCCGAAAATCATTAATTTGTAAGGTTTGAGTACCTCGAAAATATTAGCTTTGCCGGGTTTTCCCCCCGTTTTTTGTTTTGTATTATCGTTTGTCATTTTGTATACAATCGTTTTTTTGCCCAGGTTGTTTTGTTGTAAAGATAAATTAACTACAATAAGGTCTCATAGTTACTTTTTTGAACCTGCAAAGTTACAACCAACAAAATCTAATACGTTCTTTATAAATCCTAAAATATTAGGATGCCTCGTAAAATGGTTTAAAAATATAAGCCAATTTATAATCCATCATATATCGTCGTAGCCCGGGTTACAGAATAAGCAGCAAAATAGCCGTGCGGACTTGCTTTACCATTGGCCGGCAGAACTTGTATTATATTCGTGCGAATGTTCGCCGGTTGTCCGCCAAACAGTGGATTTCTTCCCCAAAATTCATCTTGTGCTTCCTGAATAAAGTCCATATAATCTTTGGTGATGCCACATAATTCCAGTGTCACCTTATCGCCTTGTTGTAATTTTTCATCTTGCTTGCTGTCGGTGAAATAAATAAAAGTTTCATCAATCATGTATTTTCCATTAAAGAACTCATCATTCGTTATTCCCCATTCCTGAATACTATCCGTAACGGATTTACCATTCTTATAGTCGCGAACCAGATAATAGTTTTTCTCAGCGGGAGGATCCTGCATCCAGATTTTTACGGCATGCATATCTTTCTGAAAAATATGTTCTTTTTTTACGTCTATACTGTCAATATGAGCCACAGAATAAAGAGGACATGATGCTGTGTAGCGTTCATTCACTCCGTCGCCGTTCATGTCTACATTATCAATAGTGAGTGTATAAGTTCGTCCCACTACTCCATAGTAATTTGCCGGAGTCTGATAGGTACCTTTGTTTGACGTTGCTTCGGTCAGTGTAATCGTATTTTGTCCATCACTGAGGGTGACCACTGCTCCTGAAACTCCTTCGGCAGCTGCATTTGAAAAATAATCGGCTGTCTTTTTTAATAGAATGCTGTGAGCCATCGTATCTGTAGTGATGGCTCCATCAACTACGAGCTCGGGTGAAGTTCCTTTTAGATTTATATTAATGTCGGTAGTACAAGCCGTAAACAGACTTACTACGAATAAAACGAATATATTATAGCTAAATTTCATCTTGCTTAGAATTTAAAATTATAGGTAATAGAAGGAACAAAAGTAAACAAGTAGGTCATTTCGGCTTTGGTTTTGTAAGCCGTATCCTGATCATCTACAAAATTGATGGCCCATGCATTTTTATGGCCGTACACATTATAAACTGAGAAATTCCATTCTCCCGTCCATGCACGTTTCTTTTTGGCCTTAGGTTTCCATGTCAGCGAAACATCAAGCCGATGGTAGTCGGGCATACGATATTCGTTTCGTTTTGAATAAACAGGTAGAATAACGTTTCCTACTTCCATTCGGGCTATGGGATAAGTTATTGGTTGGCCTGTAGCATATATAAAATTGGCTCCAAATGAGATGCGATCGTTTAGTTCGTAGTTGCCTACTATGTAAATGGTGCTCGGACGGTCGTAGGGAGCCAGATAAGTTTCGTTGTTGTTTATACCTTGAATAGTTCGTTCGGCTCGCGAGTACGTATAACTGATCCATCCTGTAAGTTTGCCTTCATTTTTTTGAATTTGAAACTCCGCACCGTAAGATCTGGAATTCCCGAATCGCAATTCTCCATCCAATTTCTTGTTGAGCAATAACTGCGCATGATCGCGGAAGTCAATGGTGTTTTGCATGTCTTTGTAAAATACTTCTACCGATCCTTCCAGTTGGTTATTCAAAAAATTGCGAAAATAACCTACAGCATATTGATCGCAGGTTTGCGGCTTAATGTTTTTTCCGGCGGTAAACCATAAATCGAGTGGAGTTCCGGCGGTAGAATTGGATGCCATTTGTAAAAACTGGTTGGTACGCGCATAACTGGCTTTTACCGACGATTGTTTGTCCAGTAAGTAATTTATTCCCAGGCGTGGTGACAGGCGGTAAAATGTTTTAATCACCTGTCCTGATTTGTAAACAGTTGAATCAATGGCATTGTAATTACTATCGTAGTTGTACACCGTACCGCTACCTATGCTCGAAAAACCAGTAAGACGCAATCCGGCTTTTACCGATAGTCGTTTCGAAGCCTGATATTCGTCCGAGATATACAGCGCATGTTCAAAAGCATTAATATCGGCCAATACATAATTGTCGTAGCTGGTTGCTCCTCCTGAGGAGGTAACCGTACCGGGTTTTAGCTTGTGCAATACGGCATTGTAGCCAAACTTCATAGTGTTTTCAGGAGTTATATAATAAGAAAAGTCGGCCTTTACACTCATGTCTTGCATATTGTATTTCCAGTCGAAGTTACTATTGTCAGACATGGTCGATTGCAATCCATAATTGTAACGGCTGTAGTTTAATGAAAAGTTACTGAATAGTTTTTGCGAAAAGAGGTGATTCCAACGCCCCGTAACGGTGGCATTCCCAAAATTAAAACCGGCATCGGCATTTTTAAAAACATCTTGTCCGAGGTAACCGGAAAGAAATATCCGGTTATTATCATCAATACGGTGGTTTATTTTGGCATTGAAATCGTAGAAATAAAGCTGATTTTTGTTTATATCCGGATCCGAAGACAATTTCAGAAACAAGTCGGCGTACGTACGGCGTGCCGAAACAATAAACGAGGTTTTGTCTGACCCAATAGGTCCTTCGAGTGTAAGACGACTTGATATCAGACCAATTCCACCACTTCCCGATATTCTCTTTGAGTTACCATCCCGCATCTGAATGTCAAGAAGCGACGATAGTCGTCCATCGTAAGCGGCTGGAATATCTCCTTTGTAAAGAGTCATATTTTTAATAGCATCGTTATTAAAAACAGAGAAAAATCCCATCATGTGCGAAGCGTTATAGATAGTAGCTTCATCAAGTACAATCAGGTTTTGATCAATTCCTCCTCCACGGACACTGAAGCTGGATGTTCCTTCGCCTGCCGAAACGACTCCGGGCAAGAGCTGTACAGCTTTTAATAAATCAACTTCACCCATCAGTGCCGGCATCTTTCGGATAGTGGCTATAGACACCTGCTGTGAACTCATCCGGTTCATGGTTATGTTGGCATCTTTCCGTTGCGACGAAACCACTACTTCTTTTATTTCATTTGCTGCTGTTTTAAGTTCCAAATCCAGCTTAACAGGTTGATTTAAATTTATTTTCTTTGAAATAGTTTCATAACCTACATACGAAACCTCAATGGTATACTCGCCTTTGGGGACGCTGACCGAATAAAATCCATAACTATTGGTTACCGATCCTCTTTTAAGCTCTTTAATCGAAACTGTTACACCTATCAGTGCCTCTCCGTTAGCTTCATCTTTAATGTTCCCACTCAAACTGATCCTTTCTGGTGGCAAAACGGCAAAAGCGCTTGTAAGGAATGAGAGAAGTGCAAAAGATAAAATTACTTTCCGTAAATTCATAATTACTTGTTTAAAGTTTTTGTTTTTAAAGTGAGATGTTCTTTTAATATTTATATTAATTTCACGTGTAATTCTAAGACAACATCATAAGAAAATACCCCTACTAAAAAATAAAAAAAAATTTAGTAAAACTGCACAAAAATACCCTGTTCCGGATTTGCTTTCATATGAAATGTGATGAATCGTCTATTTCACCGAATGAACTTCCCGGAAATGAGCCTGTAATGTTTTTTCGGACTTTTTAATTTGGCATGTCTACTAAAAGCAGAAACTAAAAAATGAAACCTCCGAGAACAGAGAGTAAATATCCGAAAAGAAAAAACTGGTTTCGGTTTCTTTGATTACCGGAGTTTCGTCATCGTTTGGAATGTATAATATAAGCATTTTGATTTTATAGTGTTTATGTGTTTTCAGCAGATCCTCTGCTGATTTCGGTTAACCGCCTGACTCATCCATCTTCATCTGTCTTAAATTAATTCAAGGATAATAAGAAGAATGCTTTAATAAGACCTGATTGGTATTAATCAAAAGCGCGATGCAAAAGTAGGTAGGAATAGGGCATACCGACAACTCTAAATCGATAAACAAGTTCATTTTCCCGACGAATGAAAGTCAAATGTCGTTTAACCCGTTAAAAAGTTTTGTTTTGACCAAAATATAAATTGCGAGATATATACTTACTCTCAAATTTTATTGGTGAAACATACTTTACTCGATTTGAATTAGACTAAGATTGTTGTAAGAATTTGCAAAAATACATATAAAGCTGGTATTTAAAAACTTTATAGCTTACTAAATTAGGTGTTCTTACTGGAATTTTTAAAAATGGATACGTAAAACAAGGCGACCTCCTCGGCCTGATTATTAAACCAAAGACAAGGTGTTATTTGATTTGTTATAAATCTATTTTGTTTTGTTGTTCAGTATATTTTTTAAAGTTATTCAGAATGCCCTGCCATCCTCCGCGTTGCAATTCAACAGGGTTCTCACCTTCGGGTTCAAAGGTTTCTACAATGGAAGTTTTATCATTCAACGTGCTGAATTCAACTTTCACTCTTCGCCCATCGGTAAGTGTGTAAATAATCAATTCATGCTTGAGTATCTTATTATATGTCCCTTCAAAATCAAAGCCAAAGCTTCCATCTTTTGCTTCCATTCTAAAGCTGAACTTTCGGCACACACGCAGATCATTCTCAGCCAGGATGGTATGCCAGGTGTCGGAAGCAGCATTCCATTTTAAAATATCTTCGGGTGTTGTCCAACATTTCCATACTGTCTCTATCGGTGCATCAATCGTTGTTTGCACTGTAATGGTCATTTCTTCTTTCATGAACATTTTTTATTTTGCAGTACAATTAAACATCCATTGTATTCCGAATTTGTCGGTACAGGTGCCATAGTATGCACCCCAAAACATGTTTTGAAGTTCCATTTCAACTTTGCCACCCTGAGAAAGAGCTTTAAAAAGCCGTTTGGTTTCATCCCTACTATCCGGATCTAGCGCAATGTAAAAATTGTTTCCTATATTTACTTTATGTCCCATCGATTCCGGTGCATCGCTTCCCATTAAGATGTGTTCACCCAAAATAGGCAACTCTATATGCATAATCAGATTTTTATCTTCATCCGCCACAGATGGCATACCTTCGGTGGGCAGAAAATCACCAAACCGACCGATACCACCTCCACTAAATTCGCCACCAAAAACAGATTTATAATAATTGAATGCTTCCTCCGTATTGCGGGGAAAGTTCAGATATGTACTTATTTTTCCCATAATAATTGTATTTAAATAAATT
>DAIQOQ010000293.1:0-3500 GCA_036787795.1 Paludibacter sp.
CAAACACTGCAGTATTGCACATTAGAAACAAAGAACCACAGGCAGTAGCCTCATTAGCAGACAGAGTAGACACCGGTATGTCGACCCACAAAGATGTATTTCCGGCCCCTGACCCGACCGCAGAAGTATTCAGCAAAGAAGTAGAACTACTGTATACGTCGATCACTGAGAAGGATGGAAGTAAAATTAAAAATCATACACTGGTCGAGCAGACGGAAGTGGTATACGGTATGCTTAAACGCCGACTCTATTATACCAACATGGTGGCCAAGGGTGATAAAGCTATTATTTTGCTTTCGGGCTTCGACTGCAACGACGAACCGGTAGCGCACGATGTTCCGGAAAAGGCTGTAATCAAACGGATAGAAGACGGCAGCAAGGCCAACAGTGCTAAAGTATTCGTAGAAACACTGGACGGTGCCGACCGCTACAAACTGGAAAGTACAACAAGCCTGACAGAGCCCATTGTATGGAAAACGGTTATCGATTACGGAACAACAACTACTCTGGAAGACAACGGGCTACCCCGCCGTCAGGAAATTTATTACCGGGTAACGGGTGGAAACAGACGTGGATGGGGACTGCCCAGTGAACCAATGATGTTTTTTCCGCGCTAACTAACACGACTCAACATAACTTCTCCAGAGCATAAGGCTTTGGAAAAGTTATTAATCACCATTATTAGTGAATTCATTTTATCATCTAATAATCATTAACCATAAAATATTTGGAAACATCATCTTGGAAAAAAGTAGTAACGGATTTTTCTATTTTGTTAGTTTTAAAATATTGGGAGAAAATTCCTGAAACAGCTCCTTCTCATAAACTTTACCAATTCCATCAGGTCCTGACAATTTAGTTATCACTTGACCTGTATTACTATTGATATATACCTTTACTGCATAATCAATAAACATTGGATTCTCAGTCTTAGCATCTAGAGGATAATTATAGGTAACAATTTGAATTCCTAATCCTTTGTATTTTCCAGCTTCTATGGTTCTTGTTTCAACAGATGGAATCTGATTCCGACAATATTTATTATAATATTCCGGAGAATCTGTTTGCAAAAATCCAGATGCTATTTTTACGGCCTGCTTATTCGCTTTAGAGCCTGAAACATGTTGCATAGCTCCACAGCAGCATAACAACGTAATACATATTAAAAATAATCTCGATTTCATATCTATAAAATTAGCATTCTCACCGAATAAAATTCACTTATCATTTCCAATATACTCATAGACAATACCAGAAGTAAGAGCATACAACTGCCGCCATATACCAACAGTTCGGGGCTGGCATAATGCGCTTGTTAGTGTAAAATAACCTTTCGTGTGTAAAAGACTTACACACGAAAGGAATTTTCAAATTCATATTTTAATCAAACCGCAGATTTACGGCTGATGTCATTGTCTAAATCTTTTTTCCGATATAAAACACATAGCCATAATGAGCTTTATATTTGTAATATAACTCTGCTTCATACCGCTGATAGCCTATAAATTCTTCTGCGGTTTTGTTGCCATTATATTTTGCGAGAAAAGATTTCTGAGTTGCTTGCATAACAGAATAATAATCTGTCCAACAGCTTTCGGGCACAACAAAAGCGGCAACCGGAAGATAACCCGCTTTTTGCATTTGAGCAAGCTTGTTCGGGATTGTATCTATCTCGGGATAGGCTTTGTCCCAAAACTCCTGAATTTCGGCAGGCCTGTCTTCGGTAAACCAGGTATTTTCGGTTACCGCAACATAGCCACCCTGTTTCAGAAATTTTCGCCACTCCTCCAGTCCACGCTTAAATCCGATGTTGTAAATCGCACCTTCCGACCAAATCAGGTCTAATTCTTCCTCTTGAAACGGAAGATTTTCCATATTACCAACAAGAGCTTTCACTCTGTCGTGCATATTGTTGTTTTGGGTGCTTTTGTTGAATTGACTGACAAAATCGGACCATAATTCAACACCCGTAATTTCGCACGGTATGTTGTGTGCCAACACCATTGTTTGACCGCCTGTACCGCAACCAATATCGGCAACTTTAGACTTTTCAGTAAGACCGTCTATAAAACTCAATGCTTTGAGCGTTATTTCGGGACTTCCCGGTCCCTGTCGTTCTGCACTTGAAAAATAGTCATAAATTATACTCAGGTCAAACTCGTGAATTGTCTGCTTTTCTTCGTTCATTTTCTTTTATTTTGTTGCATACAGCAAAAGCACTACAATGCTTTCATCATTGTGCGCAGATTAAAAACTTAAATTTATTATATAGAAAATCATTCTCGAAAAGGATTATCCGAGAACAAACAAAAATGAGGCTGTCCCAAAAGTTTTTTTAGAACGCAAATAACGCAAAATGCGCAAATTAACGCAATTTTATCAAATTGAAATTCAATAAATAATATTCAACTTTACAAATCTTATTTTGCGAAAATTTGTTTGCGTTGCGTGCGTACTTTTGATACAACCACTTACAGCACAATATCCGAATTAAACATAAACATCCAATTGTTTTTTAGTGGTACAAAGATAGAAAAAATCAGTTTACCAACACATTTTCCATTCCCCATTTTTCCAGTTCGCGAAAGACTGACGAAAGACTTTGGCCCAGGTCGGTGAGCGAGTATTCCACCCGCGGGGGTATTTCCTTGTATTGTTCACGCAGAATCAGCCCGTCGGCTTCCAGTTCTTTGAGTTGCTCGGTAAGCACCTTTCGCGAAATGCCGGGAATGCGAACGGCTATCTCGCCAAATCGTTTAGTTCCTGTGGTGAGCGTGTACAATATTATGGTTTTCCATCGACCTCCTATCAGCTGGAGTGTTGCCGTCAGCGGACATTTAGTTTGTTCTTTTAGTTTGAGCATAATGGTTACTTTTAGGTTACTACTATTTTTATGGTTACGAAAAAGTAACCTGTTTCGGATATAAACTATTATTAGTTACTTTGCGTAACAAAAGTAAGGATAATATCAATTGCTTGTTGCGGTGCTTGTTGTGCCGAACTGTTATTTAACGGTAATAAATTCATCAAAACCGGACAAGGATTGTTTTAAAACAGTTCATAATTGATAATTCATAATTCACAATTAATATAATAAGAAAGGAAACAAAAACATGAAAATCGGAGTAACCGGAGCGACCGGACAGTTGGGTCGCCTTGTAGTAGAACAACTGAAAGCAAAAGTGTCGGCAGACAGCATAGTGGCATTGGTACGTACACCCGAAAAGGCTGCAGAGCTGGGTGTGGAAGCGCGTGCATTTGATTATACAAAACCGGAAGGTTTAGTAGCTTCACTGAAAGGGATCGATAAATTGTTATTGATTTCGGGTAATGAAATTGGTCAGCGCTTACCGCAGCATAAAGCCGTTATTGAAGCTGCCAAACAGGCCGGCGTGAAACTATTTGTTTATACCAGCATTTTGCATGCCAACACTTCTACCCTGGCACTGGCCGGAGAACATCTGGGTACCGAAGATGCATTAAAAGCATCAGGCTTGACA
>DAIQOQ010000294.1:0-3499 GCA_036787795.1 Paludibacter sp.
CACGCATAGAGGTGTAGGTAGAATAATAAACCGGTTGCTCGGATATTACGTGAAACAATATCGTTTGTGCATTCATGGCTTTAGCCATGGCAAAACCTTGTTCGGCCACTTTTTGCGATGTTTCATCGTAATCCAGGGCAATCAATACTTTTTTAATTTTAGCTGTAGTCATATTCGTTTGTTTAGAAATGATTTTTGAAGTGAGGTTATCTCAGAAGTCTTTTTTAGAACGCAAATGACACAAAATGCGCAAATTAACGCAATCTTATTTGCGAAAAATTTGTGTTGTTTGCATGCTTTTGATACAAGCACTCTTGTTACTTATACGCAGAAAGCTTATTCCTTTATGTGAGACAAAGTTCAATAATTTTAGACCGGATGTTGTTGCAAAATTTTCGGGAATAGTTGTATGATTCACACATTTGTAGAGAAAGGAGCAAAGTTGTACGACAGTAGATTCTTCACTTCGTTCAGAATGACAAATTATTACATCCTCTTTGTAAGGGATTGGGGTCGGTTGGTGGCGTAGCCGCCAACCGACCCCAATCCCCAAACATAAAACATTGATTGTCATTGGTAACGAAGTGACAAATCTCTTACAAAAATTTGATATATAAAGTTTACCGGACAATAATGACAAAGGATCGATAGGACGTCCAAAAGTATATTCAGAAAAAAAACTTAGCAATTGAAACTACAGCCTGTAAGTGAGCAGAACAGGGTTTTGGGCTGCATGCCCCCCAGCATAAGTAAGTGACGGAATCTAATGTCGTATTTATTTTCTGAAAAAAGATGATACGGTTGTAATTTTAAGTCTCTAGGGGAACCAACGGTCAGCGTAGCTAATTTAGGGGCGGTTTTAAAATCTATTTTCCGCCCCAAGCCCCTAAAGGGGATGTTAAATAGTATCGTCTTTGAAAAGTTATGATGGTATGTTATAAGTGCATGTTTGAAATTAGTTTATATTATTTTGATTCGCCCCTAATTAGCTTCGCTGATCTTCGATTCCCCTAAAGGGGACTTTTGCCGAGTGAAAATATAGATTCTTTTCGCACATGTCGCACTTCGACAGCCCCCTTTAGGGGGTTTGGGGGCAGTTAAGACAGCGTTTTTAATACAAACTAATTCATAGCACGTACTTATCCTTTCACTTACTTATATGTGTTGCCCGTAGGGCATTTACATTTTTCAGTGTGTATCCCCTACGGGGAATTGGTTGTATCGGTTTTCATTTTCTATTGATATGTATTCCCTACGGGAAATAGCTTATTCAAAGTAATATATACTTGTCTTCAACTCCTGATTGGCATTAGTAGTAAGAGTACCTCTTAGTGTTTGAAAAATTTCTTTTTTAATTCAAATACGGCCAGACAAATGGCTCCAACAGCTATTGGCAACATCCAATCAACAGCATTTAAAGTTGCGGTATGAAAATAGAGGTTGAAAACAGGTATATAAACTATTAGCAGGATACACGAAATAGAGAGTGCAAATGCCAGCAGTAGATTTCGGTTTGAAAACAGATATTTTCCCAACGCATTTCCATAGGTTCGTCTTGAAAGGATATTCGCGTATTGTCCGAAAATGATGGAAACAAACGTAATGGTGATGGCTCTCTGATAATTGTTAGCCCCATGAGGATAAATGAACATGGAAAACAGAAAAGCACCGTATGCAACAAGCCCCATGACAATACCTGAAAAAGCAATTCCTAACATCGCCTCTTTGGTAAGTATTTTGTCTTTTGGACTCCGGGGTGCGTTTTCCATAATACTTTTTTCCGGTGGGTCGTAGGTCAGCATGGTAAGTGGAATCATTTCACCTACAATATCGATCAATAGAATTTGGACTGCCAGTATGGGAGTTGCTATTCCCATAAAGATACCGACAAAGCCGAAAATCACGCACATAAGTTCCGCTACGTTGGACGAAAGATTTGTTTTGATAGTTTTTTCCAGATTACGAAAAATAGTTCTTCCTTCTTTTATGGCTACAACAATGGTCGAAAAATTATCATCCAACAAAATCATACTGGCAGCTTCCTGCGCCACCTTAGAACCATTTTTCCCCATGGCAATTCCAATGTCGGCCCGCTTCAAACTCAAGGTATCGTTTACACCATCGCCGGTTACCGCCACTACTTCACCCTGTTTCATCAGTAGATCCACGATGCGGAATTTATCATCGGGTGTAACTCTCGAAAATATCAACGCTCTGTTCTGAAAAACATCTTTCAGCGCTTTGTCGGTGAGCTTGGGTAAATCAGCACCTTTAATCACTACCGGATACTCATCTCCTTCGTTCATCAGTCCGATGTTCTTCGAAATTGCTTTTGCCGTTACTTCATTGTCGCCCGTAATGATAAACACTTTCATGTGCGCTTTAAAAACAGATTCAATGGCAGCTTTCACTTCTTTGTGAGGTGGGTCGAGCATAGTAACGAATCCGGCAAAAATCAAATCCTTTTCGGCATCGTCAACGGAATAGTCCTTCTTCGTTTCAAGGTCTTTGTAAGCAATAGCAATCACACGCAGTGCTTGTTCTGAAAACGTTGCTGCCTTTGCCAAAAGGTCTTTTTTCGCGGCTTCTGTCAGGTCGCTTACTTTTCCATCGATAATCGTCTTTGTTGAAACTTCCAGTACCGACTCTATAGAGCCTTTCACAAAAGAGATAATTTTTTTCTTATGTTGCCGGATGATGGTCGCTCTTTTTCGGAAAGAATCGAAGGCAAATGCTTTTATCAACGGATAATCCTTTTCAATATCTTCCAGCTTAAATCCGGCTTTCATAGTCAGGGTAGAGAATGACGTTTCGGTGGGGTCGCCAATAGAATACCACGAAGGATGATTTTTATCGGGAGGGCTGACTTTGCCTTTGGAAGAAAGGAAGCCGGAAAGAAAAAATATCTTCAAATCACCCAAGGCATCTTTTTTAAGCACTTTTGCCTGTTCGTCTTTTATTTCGCCAACAGGTTCGTAGCCCAGTCCGGCAACCGAAAAGGTTTTACCATCAAAATAGCAACCGGTAATGGTCATTTCGTTTTTGGTGATGGTGCCTGTTTTATCAGAAGCAATAACCGTAGCCGAACCCAATGTTTGCGCAGAGGCAATATTCTTTACGATGGCTTTTCGTTTAGCCAATCGGCCCACAGCCAAAGCCAGTGCCATGGAAATTTGTGCAGGTAAACCTTCGGGCACCATGGCTGCAGCAACACTTACCGCGAAAACAAGTGCCACCGCCAGCGAATCATGCAGAATCATCCGCGAAGCAAAAATAACAGCAGCGATAACCAACGTAATATACGTTAGTTTTTTGGCAACATCCGCAATTTCAATTTGTACCGGAGCATTAGCTGGTTTTATTTTTTGAGAGCTTGTGCTTATCTTACCAATCTCTGTTTGTATTCCGGTGGCGTACACAATTCCGGTGGCATCGCCCCGGGCAACCGTTGTACCCATATAAACACAATGTTTCATTTCATTTATGGGCAGTGCTTTGT
>DAIQOQ010000095.1:0-10914 GCA_036787795.1 Paludibacter sp.
TTACATCTTTTGGGTTGACGCGTTGCATCAGAACATAATTAATTGCCATAATTTTGTTGTTTTTAATTGTTATTACTAAATTTATCTGTGATTGTTTGTATTTTTCTTCTCAATTTGTTGCTATAAACTATCAACTGTATTTTTACCACCATACTTGTTTCCCATTCTCATAAGTAAAGATTCGCTCTTCGTGTCCTTTAGTTAAGTTTCTTAACAGAAATAGAGCGTTGGTTGGTGCATTGCTGTAGATTAATGCTTGTGTTTCTTGCGATCCTACCTGTTTTCCTAAAGATACCCATTGGTTATCCCAATAAAAAAGCTCATATATTTCGCCTTCACGAATAAAGTTGTCATCATTTCTAGGTAAATATCTGATCTTTTTTATTTGATTGGGATATGTAAATTCAAACCCGACCCAATTATTTTTAATTCGATCTACTTTCATATAGGTCAACGTATTATTATCAAACAAAACTTCTGGTTTTTTGCAATCGATATTATAAATGAGTTTACCTGTAATTTTATTGTTATTTGAATCGTATATCTCAATCTCAGCCATTTCTGAACCATTTCCTTTCGGAATAAAATAACGAAAATAGTTACAACTCTTTAATGAGTCTAATATTACAGTTTGGTAGTTATTATTATCTAAGTTACCAATAACATATATATCTTTTGCGTCACTAAAATCGGATTTTGATGCTATTTGAAATTTACTGTCTCTAAGGCGCCTATTGTATATATTCACATTTGGGTTATAATACTTACGTGTTAGATTTAGTTGCTGAATTTTTCCCATATCGGGTTTTAGTTCAATTTTAGTTACAGAATCTTTATATACTACAGGATACCCTGCGGGAAGTATTTGCCCATTGACATAATAGCAAGACAAATACACTATATTTTTATTCATGCTACAGAATTGAGCCTTCTCATCTTTTATCTCAGCCCATTGAACCGGTGTCCACTCATTTCTACTTGATACGGCTAAATATGCGTATTTTCTTTTCTGAATATTATTTTTGAGTTCAGATTTTATATTTATTACTTTATAATATTCTGAAGTCACATCAATAAAACAAGAATCATTGAATATCTCTGGAATTTCCTCTTTTTTATGCAAATAAGCCAAGCCTGTTTTATTAAGGGAATACGTTCGTCTATATATTTTGGGGGCAACCCACAATGAATAGACTTCATTGGATTTTAGATGATACCCTAATTTATTATTATCACTAGCTCCAAAGTCTAATGGCTTTTCAGATGGAACCAAAAGGGTATTCCATTCATGACTACCATTTTTTCTACCCCAATATGGAACAAAATCAATGGAAACAGGTACTCCCACAGACATACATATATATGAAATTAATCTGGCAAATTCAATGCAACTTCCAACTTTAAGTTTTTCAAGTGTAATTGGGTCAATATCTGGAGCCAGGTAATGAGAGTGTATCTGTGGTTTTATGATATTTTTCAATGTATCGCAAAAATAATAGGATGCACTATCTCCTTTTTTTTTATAAATAGAAGTATACAAAGGATAGTATTTATTATAAAAATAATTTCTCCAATTAGTGAACTTTTCATTTCCGATTTTATATGGTAAAATGTATTCGCAAAAATTTGAAAATTTCAGATATTTACTTTGTGGTTGCTTTAATAATTTAAAGGCATTGTCAATGTTTTCAATAAGATAATTTGATTTAATAGTGTCTTTATCGTATCTTAAATCATAATCATTCAGCTTGGTTTCAAATGTATCAAAGATCGAATCGTAGTTTGAAACATAGTCGGCACCTATCAGATGTTGTAGGTAATCACTAGATAATGATTTACATAATAGATCCCAGTTGTATGAATAAAATGTATAGTGTGGTTGCATATTTTCAACTAAGAAAATAGCCGCCTTTCTTTTTAAGGAATCAGCTGGGTTTTTGGAATAATGTTTTATTACCTGCCTAAGTTCTGATTGATTTTTACCAGCCAGCTTGTCTGCCAAGTTTAAATCTATAGAAAATAAAAATGTAGGAAAAATATAAATAAATGCACCAAAGAGTAGGATCCTTCGAATAATTTGTGATTTCATTGTTAAGCTTTTATTTAGAATTTTTTTATGAATATACTATTTGTTTATTCTCACTCAAGAAAACGATCAACTATAAATTATCAAAAAAAACAAAAAAGATGAATATAATACACATAAGCTAAGAAGTCAGGTAAATAAACCGGAGCTGAACTTTTGAGTGTTCAGCCCTGATTTATTTTATTCAGGTTACCAACCCGGATTCTGTTTTAGGTTTGAGTTTTTCAACAATTCCAGTTGTGGAATCGGGAACAGATACATTTTATCATCCCAGGTACGGGTTTTCACATTGCGGGTATAGGTAAAGGTACCATCACTGTTTTTTGTAATCTTCATTTCTGTGATTGATTTAAGTTTATCTGATTCCTTCCATCTCCTCAAATCCCAAAAGCGATGGCCTTCGAAAGCCAGTTCCACCATTCGTTCATTTTCGTACTTACTCCAAAAATTATCCGGAGATAGTCCGGCAGGTAATGCAGGCATTAATACATCCGATCGGTTGCGAATTACATTCACTGCCGCACGGGCTGATAAGGGGAGTTCAGCAGATGTTGCATCTGCTGATCCCAGATACTTAAAAGCAGCCTCGGCATAATCAAGATAAAACTCACCCAACCGATACGTGATCCATGAATGACGTTTCTTGTTGATTTTTGAAGCAGTGAGGTTAACCGAAACATCACAATACTTTTTCAGATAATATCCCGTAGGAGTTGCTCCGGAGATGGGTTCGCCATTTGCACCGCCATAATAAGTTTGAATGGCAAGTGTATTATAGCTTGGCCATCCGGTATCGCCATTTTTTGCAATGGTGAGGTTAAAGCGCGGATCGCGTCCGGTATATGGATTCTTCGGATCATAGCCACTGCCGGTTTCATTCCAAAGTTTACCGGTGGCTTTCATTTGGTATGCATCAACCAAATTTTGCGTAGGGCAGTTTCCTGAATTTCCACCCTCCACTCCTATCGGGAAATTGTAAGACTCCAGAGAATTTAAATCGCCGATGCGGCGGACAAAGATCATTTCCTTGTTTTGCCAGTTGGTTTGTCCCCATAAATCAGCATATTTACCAAGTACGGTACCGTATTTAGCACATGAATCTAATACAGCCTTATTTGCTAAAGCAGCTTTATGCCACAATTCGGCATCGTTGCCGGTATTGAACAACGGACTAGCTGCATATAAAGCAGCACGGGCTTTTAATGCCAAAACGGCCAATCGGTTTGCACGACCTGTTTCGGGCGATTCATCCGGAAGTGCATACACTCCTAAATTGGTATAGTCAACCGGAATTTTATTCACTATAGTATCACATTCGCTCGCAATAAATTTAAAAATTTCGCTGGAAGAAGTCTGTGATACTTTGTTTACATCTTCCGTAGTTAGCTGAGTTGTAAATAACGGAACATCACCGTATTGTCGAACTAAATTAAAGTAAAAATATGCCCTGAGAAATCGTAATTCATTCGGGTAATTGTTATAACGAAACATCTGGGCCTGATAGTCTTTATTGAGTGCCAAATCAGGAAAAGTGAGCCCCTGATATTGGCTCAAAAATAAATTGATGCTTTGAATAGCCGAATAGCTGTTGCTCCATGTTCCTGACTTTGCATTGACGGGGCTCCATGCTCCGTTGTAGAAATCGTTGATCTCATTAGACTGCAACGCATATTCGGATTCATCGCTTGCCGAACCCTGAAATGCTCCGGAATACGTTCCAAAATCATAATCCAATTTAGCATAAATATTGGTAACCAATCCCCCTACATTTGCAAAGTTGAGGGTCATATAGTCTTTGTTGTAATTAGAATACTCGTGATAGTTCATCTGATCATTGCACGAAGCCAAAGCTACCGAACAAAGAATTCCGCCTACTATTATTTTAAATTTCATGATCATTCAAATTATTAAATTATTAAAAACCGATAGTTAACCCTGCCACCACACTACGAGTCAATGGATTTGTTGCTCCGTATGCTTCAGGGTCTGAGACTTTAATATGGTCGAAGCAAAGCAAATCAACTCCTCTGACATATAGTTTGGCATTGTCCATAATTTTCACTCGTTTCAATAAAGCCTGTGGAAAGTTGTAATACACTTCAACCTGACGCAACTTCAAAAAAGAACGGTCTTCCAACCAAACAGTATTTGTCTGGAAGTTATTCTTGTTACTCTGTGATGTCAAACGAGGGTATTTTGCATTCTGATTATCCGCTGTCCAACGATTGTCGTAATAATTTTGAGAAATAGTGGTATTATTAATCAAAGGCCAGTAAATACTCTGTGTATTCAATACAGCAGAGTAACGACCGGTTCCCTGAAACATAGCACTAAAACCAAGTCCTTTCCATTCGGTACCGAGGTGAAATGAATAATAAACTTCGGGAGCTGTAGTGCTGTAGCCGATAGCAATTTTATCATTTTCATCAATCTTACTATCTTTATTTACATCTTTATATTTGATGTCGCCCGGCTTTACGGTACTAAAATTCTGTACCGGACTGTTATCAATGTCGGCCTGATCTTTAAAGAATCCGATAGCCTGCAAGCCATAAGTCTGTTTTAGCGGATTTCCGGTTTGTACCAGATTGGAAAATATTCTTGGTTCTTCCAACTGGTTGATGATCTTGTTTTTTGCAAGTGTGAAGTTACCACCCAGATTGAGCGTGAAATCACCCACCTTTTTATGGTAATCAGCACCGACTTCAATGCCCCAACTATCTACAATCCCTGCATTTTCATAAGGTGCAGTGAAACCTAATAAAGAAGAGTACACTCCACTTGAAGCAACCCAAATATCACTTCTCCTCTGATAATAACCGTCTACCGTAATATCTAGCCCTTTAAATAAAGTAGCATCAATACCAATGTTGTATTTATTGGCTTTTTCGTGAGTAGAATTAAGTGAAGCCAGTTGTCCCAACGTCCAGCTACCTAAGCTTGAAGAATAACCTGTATCAAAGTTATAAAGGCTACCACCAGTATAAACTTGCTCCCAGTAGTCTTCTCCCGGAATATTATCACTATTGATTATACCCCAGGAAGCTCTCAGCTTCAAAAAATCAATGAAAGAAACATTTTTCATGAAATTTTCTTTGGATAATACCCAGGCAGCAGAAACCGTGGGCGAAAAAGCCCATCTGTGTTCCGGAACCAGTTTATTGGAAGCAGAAGCAACCAGAGTCAAGTCTGCAAAATAACGGTCATTAAACCCGTAATGGGTATATGATGACAAGTTTTGACGATACCAGGTATTATTCAACCCCATAACATTACGATACTCATAATCCCATTTTAGTTGAGAGTATACTTTGTGGGCTCCTAAAATACGATTGTAATCAAGACTTCCAAAAAAGTTGAATTTACGTGTCCATGTGCTCAGACTGGAAGTTGTACCCATTCCACTTTCTGTACCACCGGTATAGTGTTGAGTAGTTGTTGGCGCTCCATTACTCCATGCCGTTACAGCATCGCTTCCATAAACATAGGTTTTAGAATGGTCTTCCCAATAAGAAGCAGCATTGTCATAAGCCACCTGAACATTAGCACCCAAGCCCGGAAGTACAGCAGACAAGTCTTGTTTTAAAGTCATATCAGTAAAGAAAGTCCGGATATGCCCCTTCGAATAAGATGCTGCCTGCGACAAAGCCACGGGGTTATCTGTACCATCCCAGGTGGCATTACCGCCCCAAATTCCATCTTTAGTTTTTATTGGAAAAGCAGCAGACGGAATTGAATCAATTTTACTCCATAAATTAACAGAAGCTCCTGGTCTGCTTGACTCGGTTAATGATCCTAATATATTCAAAACTAATTTAGTTTTGTCCGTTAAGTCAATATCCAGGTTAGTTCTCATATTGCCTTTCGAATATTTATTCTGAGTAGAATATCCACTATTTACATTGGCATTGGCTATAAATCCATCATTATTTGTCAAATCGAGCAGAGTATAATAACGAAATTTTGAACCTCCTCCACGAAAACTTACATTATAGATATTAGATGCGCCGGTATTTTTGAAAGTATTTTTAATCCAGTCAACATTCGGATAGAGATACGGATATTGTCCCGATTTAAATGCACTTAATTCATCGGCAGAATATCTGGTACTCTGTCCGTCATTCGTCAAAGCTTCATTAACTGCATTGGCATACGTATAAGAATCGGTAAATTTAGGACGACGCGCTTCCCAGTTTATCACGTGGTCGTAACTGAATTTGACCTCCTTGGTATTGTATTTTCCGCGTTTGGTTACAACGTTGATAACTCCATTAATCCCTTTGTATCCGTAAAGAGCTACAGCGGCAGCATCTTTCAGAATATTGACGGTTTCAACTTCCTCCGGACTGATATTTGATAAATCGCGCTCAATACCGTCCACCAATGTCAGCGGTGTGTTGCTTGATAAAGTCTGCAATCCCCGAACATAAAATGTAGGTTCGTAAGCAGCATAATTTCCGGCATTCTGTAGCGTTGTGAGCCCTAATCCAAGTCCAAAAAGAGAATTTGAAATATCCTTTGCTCCACGTTTATTAAATTCCTCGTTAAATATTGTTGATACAGACGCTGTAGATTCTTCGATACTCTGGGGCATATTATAGCCGACATTAACCGCTTGAGCAGAATATCCCAAAACAATAGTCATTGGCTTATCGGTTTCTGCCTCTACAGTTTTAAGTCCTTTGTCCGACGACACTATTTGTAACTTCTGATTTTTCGAAGCATTTATTTTAAATTTCCCGGCTTTGTTAGTTTCCACTCTATTCTGAGGATTACTAACTGTGCTTACTGATGCTCCGTAAACGGGATGCCCCCATTTATCCAGCACAATTCCTGTAATATTGCTGTTTGACTCCTGAGCGAATCCATGCAAACTTATGCAAGCAAGAAAAGTCAGAATTACTATTTTTTTATTTTTCATAAACATTCGATTTTTAATTGTACTGATTAAAAATTACCATCCCGGATTCTGAGTAAGTCCATATCCTTTGTTGACTTCAGTCAAAGGAAATGGAGACAGATACCATTTAGGATCGAATCCATTTGTCCACCAGTAACGACTTGTATTAGATAACTCAAACTTTTCATACTCAAAATGAGTCGGCTGTAATGCTGTTTTTTTATCTCCATTATACCAAGCTGTTTCTACCCGAACCCCATTGGTGATCCGATAAATACGTAGCCCATGCAATTTTTTCTCAAACCGGTCTTTCATCTTGTAACGGATCATATCAAAGAAACGGCAGTCTTCCATTCCCAATTCACAAACGCGTTCACGCAGAATTTCATTCAGTAAGGCATCTTTATCGCTAGTCAGATTCTTGGTCGGATTACATGCTACCAAGCCTTTTAAGCCTACACGTTTCCGAATAATATCAACCTGGTCGATAGCTCCCTGCAAATTATTGTCAGCCTGAAGTAAAGCTTCTGCATAAGTCAGGTATATTTCAGAAAGACGCAGATAAGGCCATTCGGTATACTGGCGAAGCATATCCTGACCCATATAGTGCTTGTTGTTTGCATATCCGGTGGCATAATATCCATTTTCTGTTTTCGGACCTGTTGTAGCATCAGTACCTCCAACCCATAGTTCATAACTGGTACCACTCATATTTCCGGTGCTTCGGTCTAAACTTTTCTGCATACCATTTACAATTACGGTTTCATAGAGTCTGGGATCTCGTGTAAGTGTCACTGCTGTTGCTACAGTTCCGGTGCTAAACATCTTGTCTAAATTTCCGGCTGCTGCAGTTTTATCCCAGTCGAAAGGAGTACCGTCGGCCCAGGGAAACATTTCTACATATTCCTGCGTAGGAGTATAAGCCAGGCGACCATTGTCACACCACGAATGCCATAAATAATAAGCAGAAGTGAAGTTATCTGTTGTAGTGACACGTGTGCTATGAAGTAACTCCGTGCTACCTATGTAAGAGTATGCTGTACGATATGCAGCGCGATAGTCGCTTGGACGTGTACCCGTAGCCTGAACCAAGGTGTAGTAGCCATTTGCAGCTAACTCCTGAAAGAATTTTTCGCAAGCAACTTTACATTCGGTCCATAATTCAGGTTTATAGCTACCGTACCATATTGCATGATCAGTTGAGCCTGGATAATAAGGTTGAGCATTGTTGAACAAGGGAGAAGCTGCAAAAAGCAGGATCCGACATTTTAAACCCAATGCTCCGGCTCTGGTCCAATGTCCTGCCTCATTCGAAACATCAGCAGCACTAAAGTTCCATGGTAAATCTGTAGCTGCCTCATCCAATAAACCATCCATAAAGTTAACGGTTTCTTCTACACTACCTCTTGGCAAATCATAACTAGCATCAGTTCCACTAAAAGACTTTTTGATGATAGGTAATCCTCCATAATGACGGAAAATATCGAAATAACGAGAGGCAATCAAACACTTAGCCTCAGCTTTCATTTGTTTTTTTTCTGTATCGGACAAGCCTGGCACCTTATCGACATTTTCAATCAGCAACCAGGATGCACGAACTGCTTCCCATACTTTATTGTGCAAATAATCGAATTTATCCTGATATCTACCATAACCGGAGGTATGTGCACCTGAGTAGTATTCACCCGTCATAGCTGTGCTAGACCAGTGATTGTGCCAGCAGTCGGAGAGCACTTCAAATTTTCCTACATAAGGGTTATTGACCCAAGCCATGGACTGATCATTAACATAAGGTAATCCGTAGTATTGATAGGCATAAATAGTAGTCAGAAACTGACGGGTGTATTCAGCATTATTAAAAACAGTATCGGCTGTTACAGTTCCCCCGGGAGCTTTTTCAAGAAATGCATTGCCAAATTTAAGTTCGTCCACACAGGAAGTAGTAGCTATTAAAACCAGTCCAACAAGGGCTGCAATAGAGCCTCCATTTTTATTTTTGATTTTCATTGTATTTCAGTGTTATATGGTTAGAATCCAAGTTTCAAACTCAAAGAATAAGTTTTTGTCAAGGGATAAGAAGGGGCATTACTTGCTATTGACTCCGGATCGCCCCACTTGTATCCTGTAAAGGTAAGCAAGTTGTAACCACTAAAAGCCAGTTGACAAGTACTCAGTCTTAACTTCAGCATGAGTGGGAAATGGAAATTATATGCAATCTGTATACTCTTCAAACGAAGATAACTTGAGTTTTTTTCGTATAAGGTAGAGGCAGCATAGTTATTTGATGCGTTAACCCATGTGGCACGCGGATAAGCTGCATCTTGTGACGGATTATCAACAGTCCAGGTATTGTTGTATTGATAAAGTAATAGACCGCCTTGTGTACTACTGCTGCCGCTAACAAATGGTTGGCGAAATACATCAGAGATAACGCGACTAACATTCCAGGCTGCTGTCCATTGCAGGGTTACATCAAAATTATTCCAACTAAATCCCATATTCGAACCAGCTGTATATTCAGGGTCATCAGTATAACCTAACCCACGACTCATATCATTTGAGTCAATAATACCATTCCCATCCAAATCAACATAAACACAGTCACCTGGTTTTAAAGTTACATTATAAGTAGGGAATGGTTTTCCAAATGTTTTTTCGTAGAGCGCAGGGGTATTTGCATCATAATATCTCCAGAATTGGTATAAACTATTAGCACCAATGCGATGTCCTTTAGCATACTGATAATCGTTATTCAGAGGAGCCTCTTTTCGTTCGATGATCTTATTTTGGTTGTAAGACAGATTTAAACCAACCCAGTAGTTAAACTTGTCGCCTATTTTATCATTCCATTTAAAAGAAACTTCATATCCCCAGCTATTTACACGTCCAAAATTTGAATAGGGAGTGCTAAAACCCAAGATGCCCGGAGCAGTTCCATCTTGTAATAAAATGTCTTTACGACGTTCGAAAAAATAATCAAAGCTTGTTTTAAAACGGTCTTTCATAAAGCTGGCATCCACGCCATAGTTCTGTTTGAAAGACTTTTCCCAGGTAACATTTGCATTATTTTTTGCAGCCTCATAGGCTCCTAAGCTAAGCGTTGGATTCAGTATTCCAAAGTTATAGCCGTAACCTAGTCTATTTGTAGCCGTGTTATTATTTACTCCGTAAGGATCTGAAGTATACATAAATCGGCTACCACCCACTTTATCATTACCGACCAAACCTAATGAAGCACGAAGTTTCATGTAGCCAATTATAGGTTTAATTGGTTTCCAGAACTTTTCTTCACTAACTACCCATCCCAGAGATCCCGCAGGAAATGTACCAAAACGTTTGTCGGGAGCAAAGTTTTCAGAGCCATTATAGCCTACGTTAAATTCAGCAAGATACCGGCTTCTCCAATCGTAAGTTACACGTCCTACCAAACCGACATACCCGGTTGGTATATCCGAATAAGTAGAAGGATAATAGTCTTTAGACTGATTATAAAGCACCAACGCACCAACGTGGTGATTTCCAAAACTCCGATCATAATTCAATCCGACCTCCATATACCAGTTACGATCTTTTCCTTGTTCAGTAGGTTTCTCTTCGTATTTGATCTGAGCATTCTCTCCACTTTTTCTATAGCCTATTGTTCCGTCGCTCTTGAGTACAGGAGTATAGGTTGCAATAGAAGCTGTTCCATTCTTTCTTGTTGTAAAGTCACTGTTATAGGATCCTTTAATTCTTGCAGAAAATCCTTTTGTTATAAAATCCAGTTTCTGACTTAAAATAAGGTCGGTATTCAACGAGTTGACACTGGTTGACATAAATCCACCTCCGTAATAGGTCATACCTGCCCCTCCTACAAAAGGTAACGCAAGATCGGAATAGTCTGTTGCAGCATATACCATCTTTCCGTTTACTAAACCAGGGCTGGAGA
>DAIQOQ010000096.1:0-4140 GCA_036787795.1 Paludibacter sp.
AATAATCAATTGTGCTGAAAATTTCTTTGTCTGCAATAAAAGATAAATATATTTTGCGAAAAAGTAGTAATATATTTTGGTAGTGAATGTATTTCTTTTGCTAATTATCTGCTTGTGTGAAGTTATTGTATTAAAAATAGCTATTATAGCAGCCATTCCTCTTGTTTTATTGTTTTCGGAATCTGTTTTTGAATCTAATATGTATTTATATGCGACTAATGTTTTAGTGAGGGTATTCTTTTCTGATAGTAATTAATGCCACATATGTAGAATTATTATTACAAATGTTTGATTGCTAGTTATTTGTGTTTTTGTGAGTATATTTGCAGTGTCAATGAACAGACAATCATTAAGTCTGCAATTTTAATTATTACTCATTAATTATTCATCAGTATGAAAACTTTAAAAATTGAATCTTTTGTAAAAACAGCATCGATAATTTTTTCCAGCTACATGTTGATTTTGATAATTGCAATAGCCGTTTTAGAAAAATAAAAGCTAGGCAAGACATATTCTTATGAATATTTCGGAATGCCGGTTTATGTGTTTTGTTTATTCTAATCATTTTATAATACAATACTTATCCGGATTTTAAATAGTTGACTTTGTAATGTAGTTGAGTTTATCTTCTGATTAAGTGTAGTATAAAAAAATAAGGGAAGCTTTTAAAGCTTCCCTTATTTTTTTATACCATCTTTCTTCTTTGGTTGGTTACTGTTTATTGATGTAAAGATCCCATGCTATATAATCAACAATATTTGTGGCAAAGTATGTTTGGCGTATGGCTGTGAACAATGTATCAATATCATTAATCGTACTGCCAAGCAAGGCATTGATAGTAGTGCTTGTACCGTCGTCGAACGTAATTTGAAGTTCTCTTTTGTGATTTGTGATTGTTGTTTCAGTTGAATCGGCTGAGCTTGATGTGGAGGTGACATCAATAAACTTCACTTTCGAATGTAATTGTAATACACCATCTACATAAACTTTAGCACTGTCCAGACTGTTTGGACCGCCTTCTCTTACAACCTGAACATTCCCTATTGTCAACGAATATTCTGTTTCCCGATGTTTAGAAGTGGAGCTTGTTTTAATAGCGGTATATTTTTCTTCATACAAGGTTTGACTTGCTTTTGAAATGTTGTAGATCGAAGTAATGGTATCGCCGCTTGTGTAAGATGCGCTTGCAGTGTAACCGTTGGCAAAAGCAAAGCCAGACGTGAAATGGTAGCCATTAGTTTTGTTGTTCGAAGACTGAATTGTCAGGTCGCCTACACTGGTTCCACTTACACTGATATTAGAAGCTAAATTATAATTCCAACCCAGAAAACGGTTAAAGCTGTAGGCATACTTAGAAACATCTATTACATAATTGTTTACTAAAGTGGTGTCAGAGCTGGAATAACGCATTAAGTCCCACGGATTCTTTACTTTAGATTCGGGAAGACGAACAATCATATCCGAATTATCAGCAGTTTTGACGAAGAAACGCAATAATGCCGGCGACCATTTTCTATAGTTTGCGGCTTTATAGTCATAGATCCCTGAAATGTCGGTTAAAAGAATACTACTATAAGTAGAATCAAAAGCAGATACAGGTGTTTTTACCATATTGGCACTTACAGATGATGAAGATGAAGCCCCTGAAACATTGAGAAGTTGGTAACCTGTAGTTGATTTAATTGAAGTCATGGCAGTTGTCAGACTTTGAGCGCTTGAGTTGATAGAGGTCTTTAAAGAATTACTACTTGCTTCGTTTTGAGACGTACAACTCCACAGAATGAAACCCAGAAAGGGTAATGCTAAATAAATCTTTTTTGTTTTCATATCAAGAAATCGTTTATAAAATAATTGAAGATAACATTACTTTGATTAATACGTATCTTTAAATATAATATTGTACGTCAATACAGATATTAACGATTTTGATCTCAGATGATTTCGGTGAGATGGAACTTGATTTACAGTGTTTCAATTTTGTTTTAGCAGGTATACCTAAAAAGCAACGCGCAAGCGTGAATGTTTACAATATGTAATCATCGTCTTCGTTATCGGCATGACAAGCATCCTCGGGCTCTGCATGAATATAGACTTCGCTACGGGGGATAAGTGATTGTATTTTTAATTCTATTTTATCGCACACTTCGTGTACTTCGCGCAAACTCAGTTCAGGGTCGAAATGAACATTAAACTTAATAAAGGTATCGGCACCGGCAGTGCGGGCTTTTAATCCATGGTATTTTAAAACTTCAGGAAACTCTTTTAATATTGCATGAACAGTCTGAGTGGCATTTACCGGTGATTTATCCAACAAGACATCGATAGCCTTTCTTCCCAGCTGATAAGAAATAAACAGTACAATCACTGCTACACATAAGGCGGCAATGGAATCGGCCGCATACCATCCAAGAAACTGATAACTGAGCAAGCCGAACAGTACAACCGTAGAACTCCATATATCTGTAGAGAAATGGAGTGCATCGGCTTCCAATGCCTGACTATTATGTTTCCGTGCGACCTTATACAGGGCGCGTGAACGTGTGAAATCTATGATGATGGAACATATTACTACCACATAACTCCATATGCTGACTTCGATGTGCATATTGCCTGAAATAAGGCGATGAACTGCTTCGTAAATAATCCACACGCAAGTTACAAGCAGTAAGAGTGTCTCAATTAGTGCCGAAAGATTTTCTACTTTTCCATGGCCGTAGTTATGTTCCTTATCAGCTGGCTTGTCGGATACTCTGACAGAGAAAAACGTAATAATGGCTGCCACCATGTCCAGAGCCGAGTGTAATGCTTCGGAAAGTATACCCAAGCTTCCGGTGAGAAGACCAATGGTTAATTTAAAGGCGGTGATAAATACTGCCGCTATTACAGATGTTAATGCAACTCTATTTTTTTCTTTTTGCATGATGAATACAATAAACTAATAATCGTTTGAAATCGGGTCAAAAATACACAAAGAATTCATTTTGTCGCATAAAAAAAGCATTTAGTTATTACCAAATGCTTAATTTAGAATGATCCAATTTAATATGCTTTCAGTTTTTCTGAATTCGAAATGATTCAGCATGGTCGTGCTGTTAGGTAAAAAGGATAAAAACAAAGTAGAGTAGTACTAGTTTTGATTTGTACTACTCCACTTTGCTTCTTTGAGGTGGTTTTGAACCGAATATTTTTGAATTAAAACTAATTTTTTATTGGGTCAATTCCAAAAGTAAAACCGGCCTTTACCCGTTCAATCAATTCAGGTACAATGTCAGTGTATTCACCAACGATGCCAAAATCGGCAAAATGGAAAATGGATGCTTTAGGGTTGTGATCAATTGCAATGATGTGTTCGGATTCTTTCATTCCTGCAACGTGCTGAATGGCGCCAGAAATACCCACGGCAATATACAGCTTGGGGCGAACAGTTTTTCCTGTTTGTCCCACCTGACGGGCATATTCCGAAAAACCTTCATCGACCACTACACGACTGCAGGCCCATTCGGCTTTTATCCCTTGAGCTTTTAATGTTTCTGCTAGTTTTTTTATTAGCTCCAGTCCATCTCCGGTAGTTCCCCGTCCACCTGAAACAATCACATCGGCATCGAACAAATTTACCAAACCGGCTTCGCCACGTACTGTTTCCAGAATTTCAACGGAGAATTCTTTATCCGTAAGTTTAGGCTCAAAAGTAGAAATGATACCGGTGCGCCCTTCCTTTTTAGCAGGTACTTCAAAGGTGCCTGCACGGGCGGTAGATATTTGCGGATAAACGAATCCCAGAATGGTTGCCAGCTTGCTTTCTCCGTAAGTAGGACGACGTGAGTGCAGAATAGGTTTATTAATCACCTTTTCTTTACGGTTTACGTATTCACCTATTTCCAATCCGGTACAGTCTGCCGTCACACCACTACCGGTTTTCATTCCGATACGTGGGGCTAACTCCCGTCCGGAGGTGGTGGCTGCAAAAAGAGCAATTTCAGGATTCCGTTTTCTGATTACTTGCTCGAAGATGGAGGAGAAAGGGAGTACCAGATATTCTTCCAGTTTATCGTCTTCCACCAGAATAACTTCGTCGGAGCCATGCTCGAACAGAATTTGAGCCTGATCTTTTACATTTTTTCCAATCAACAAGGTCATTAT
>DAIQOQ010000096.1:4240-8969 GCA_036787795.1 Paludibacter sp.
ATCTTTTCAGTTCCCAGTCCGATGTCGTCGATACCAAAAACTGTAATCTTTGCATTACGTGCTTTGATGGCTCCTATAAGCGATGGCTTACGAGGAGGAATGCCGGTTGGGGTTAATGAAATGGCACAAGGCATGGGTAGTTTCATCATCTGATAACCACCTTCGATAATACGTTTTGCAATTACATTGCCTTTGCCATCGGCTTTTACGGTTTCTACAAAAGTTGCTTGTGGAATACCGAGACTTTCGGCTACTTGCGATGGTACGTGAGCCGTATCACCATCACTGGTCTGACGACCGGCCAAAACGATAAACGGTTCTTTTGAATCTTTGGTGAAACCCAGATGTTTCAACATGGTTGATATTGCCAAACCGGTAGCATAGGTGTCGCTACCGCCGAGCTTGCGGTCGGAGAGGAGATAAGCCTCGTCATAACCCATCGAAATGGCCGTGCGCAGTGCCACTTCAAATGAACCGGGTCCCATGGAGCAGGCAATCAGGTGTGCATCGGGATATTGTTTTTTTAGTTGTAATCCGGCTTCAAGACCAAACTGGCAGTCGATATTAATAATCGACTTTGCTTTTGTTCTGTCCATCAATCCATCATCTCCCATTCGCATTTCGGTAGCGAGTGGTACTTGTTTTATTAAACTTATAATTGTTAGAGCCATTGTTTTAGTTATGAATTATGAATTAATAATTATGAATTAATTACATGTTTTGAAAGTCCGGACCATTACCTCCATTGGGTACCGACCATGTAATTCCATCGCCAGGTGTTTTAATATCACAGGTTTTGCAGTGCATACAGTTCTCGGCATGGATACGTAGTTCCTGATGTCCGTTTTTATCGGTGTGAAGTTCATACACTTCCGATGAGCAGAAAAACTGGCACGGAGCACCGTATTGTTTGATATTAATGGCATCGAATGACTCAGGATTATTGATCTTTACATGAGGAACTTGTTCTTCGTCGTGGTTTACTCCCGAGAAAAATACATCTGTGACCTTATCAAAAGTCAGTACTTTGTCAAAGTCCAGTTTTCCTTTGAATCTGTCCTTAAATGGTTTTCCTTTAAATTCACTCAATGTTTTGGTAGCATCTTTATCGAGGTGAGATTTTAATCTACCGAAAAATCCTGCACCGCCGGTAACCAGAAGTGTTCCGAAATTCAGTCCGCCTACAAGTAAACCTTTTGAAAATGCTTGTCTGAAGTTGCGGACAGGATACATTTCTTTATAAATAAGGCTCTCTTTCATTAATGATTCGTATTGACTTAGTGTCTTTTCAGAAAAATCATTTTTACTCAAAGCTTCAGCAGCTGTTTTAGCTGCCAGCATTCCCGACGTAACAGCTAAATGAATCCCTTTCAAGGCCGGCATGGTAACCAGTCCTGCACTATCACCTACGATTAATGCATTGTCGGTATACAGTTTTGGAATGGAATAATATCCACCTTCAGGCAATGTTTTGGCTCCATACTCAACCAATTTACCACCTTTTAAAAATTTAGAGATAAATGGATTTGTTTTCCATGCCTGAAAAGCATCGTGTACATCAAAAGTCGGATCTTCATATTCGAGTCCGACTACCAAACCAACGGCAACTTTATTGTCGTTCAAGCCATAAACAAATCCTCCACCAAATTCTTTCAGATTCAACGGATACCCCATAGTGTGATATACTTCTCCCGGTTTGATATTTCCTTCCGGTACGCTCCACAATTCTTTAACCCCCAAAGAGTACATTTGGCAGTTTTTATCTTTTTCAAGATCGTATTTCTTTATCAGTTGTTTTGCCAGACTTCCACGCGTGCCCTCGGCAAAAATTGTTAGTTTGGCTTCGATACGTGTCCCGGGCTGGAAATTTTCCTGTTGCTTGCCATTATGATCAACTCCGGTGTCAATCGTTTTTGCTCCGGTTACTTTCCCATTTTCATATAGAATTTTACTGACCGAAAAACCTGTGTATATCTCAACTCCTTTTTCTTCTGCTTTTTTGGCCAGGAAACGGCAGATTTGCCCCAGTGAAGCAGTATAATTTCCAGTATTATTCATGTATGGCACATGAACCGGTAATTTGAAGGATCCATTTTCGCTGAGTAAAACTGTTGAATCAGTTGTTACTTTAGCATTGAAAGGGATTTCGTTGAAGTCAATGTCCGGCAATAAGCTTTTGAAAACGTCAGTTTTAATTACCGCGCCTGACAGAATATGGCTACCGATAGAACTTCCTTTTTCGATAAGTAAAATGCGGTGATTTAACCCCTTTTGCTTTAATGTATCAGCAAGGTGAATTGAAGTTGCCAGACCCGAAGGACCACCTCCAATAATTAAAATATCCGTAGAAACGGTATCAGCTTTACTCATTATTTCTTTTCTTTAAATTGTGATTATTGATTGAAATTAAGTTGTACTATATCAAAAAACTAAATAGATAGGAGCAGAATGAGATCCTATTTTTTTCTTTTCAAAATGGTGGAGCCTGATGCTCTGTGTGCATGATGAAAAGTAAGGAATAATATTTAATGATCTGTTTTCTGAAAGCAAAATTCAGATAAACAGTCTTGTAACTCGTAACTATTTACTTGTAACTATTAATTTGATTTACAAATCCGGATTTTAAAAAAATGTTTGGCTAAGAGGAGCTGCAGGAGTTAATCTTCGTTTAGCTGATGAACCTGAAATGAGTTTACCCGGTAAAATGTATTCAATGGATATGAATGTATTTTTTCCTGCGAGAAAGCTGTATGTTTGATTAATTTTCAAAAGGTTCAAGATTTGTGATTTCTATTCTGTTTTGGACGTAAAAAAAGAAGCTTCTTTATGCATTCAGATAAGTGTCTTTTTTTTTTAGAAGAATTTCAATGATTTTCTTACTTTTGCGTGCTACAAAAATAAGCATTTTAATTGGTCGACCAACTTTAATGCTATTGTTTTCAGGTTAAATAATAATAAATTACGCAGGATCTGTTACTTTCGTGTAACAAAGCAGCATCAAAAAAACAGATGCAAATAGGTCTTTTCATGAAAAATCCGTTTGCGCACACGAAGAGTGCACGATTAGCTTGAGAAACCGGCGACTTTTGACAGCTCCGTTTATTTTCCGTATCTTTGTCCAAAATCGTATTCCGTCAAGGTTAATGTTAGAGCTTGTGAAAGAAGAGTGAATACGTGAAATATTCTATGACATTTGATAAATTAGATCTTATTGAGCCGATCTTAAACGCTCTCCAACACGAAGGCTATACTCAGCCAACTCCCATTCAGGAAATTTCCATTCCCATTGTACTTAGAGGCCAAGATTTATTAGGATGTGCACAGACCGGAACCGGAAAGACGGCGGCTTTTGCTATTCCTATTTTGCAACTGTTGCAGTTGAATAAAGGTAATGATCGGGCACCACGCAAAATAAAAGCATTAATTGTAACCCCAACGCGCGAGTTAGCCATTCAGATTGGCGAAAGTTTTGCTGCTTACGGACGTTTTCTGAATCTGCGGCATACCGTAGTTTTTGGTGGAGTTCCCCAAAGTCAGCAAGTTGGTGCGCTGAAGATGGGGGTGGATATTCTGATTGCAACTCCGGGGCGCTTGCTCGATTTGCAAAGTCAGGGTTATGTAAAATTAAATGAACTAAGTATTTTCGTTCTCGACGAAGCAGATAGGATGCTTGATATGGGTTTTATTCATGACGTAAAAAAACTGATCAAAGTTATTCCAGCTAAACGACAATCGCTTTTCTTTTCGGCTACTATGCCCGAATCAATTCGCGTATTGGCCGGTACCATTCTAACCAATCCGGAAGAAGTGGCCGTAACACCCGTGTCGACAACGGCTGAAACCATTCAACAGGAATTGTACTATGTGAATGCAACGGATAAAAAAGATTTGTTGATTCATTTACTTCAGGATAAATCAATTAAAACGGTTCTGGTTTTTACCCGTACTAAACATGGTGCTGACAAAGTACAGCGGATGTTGGAAAAAGCCAAAATAAAAGCGGAAGCTATTCACGGAAATAAGTCGCAGAATGCACGTCAGAATGCTTTGCGTAACTTTAAAGACCGTACTACACGTGTATTGGTGGCTACTGACATTGCAGCTCGTGGTATTGATATTGATGATTTAAATCTGGTTATCAATTATGAAATTCCCAATATTCCGGAAACGTATGTTCACCGTATTGGTCGGACAGGGCGCGCAGGACTCGATGGAAAAGCCATTTCATTTTGTGATGAGGAAGAACTGGAATATTTACGCGATATTCAGAAATTGATCACTATCGAAATACCGGTAGTAACCGAGCATCCTTTTCCAACCGACTATGTTCTGACAGATAAAAGGTCGAAAGTGAAACCAAAGCAGACTAATCGTCCGGCAAATCCAAACAGAAGACCGCAAACAGGTAGAAATACAAATTCAGCGGATTCTAAGCCTACTTTTACGCCTAAACAATCGGAAAACGGAGCAAAGAAAACCGAAAGTGCTCCTAAAAAGTTCTGGGGAAGGTAAAAGCCAGATGTAAGTTACAAGTAAATAGTTACAAGTTACAAGAGTGTTTATCTGGATTTTGCTTTCAAAAAAGAAGATCATTAAATATTATTGCTTACTTAGTATCTGGATATAAAACATTATTTATCTAATAATTAAAAGTTCATTACATGATTTTGATAATCTGTAATGGGCTTTTTTATTATTAATTTGTTCTGGTTGGACTATTTATACTTTG
>DAIQOQ010000096.1:9069-10912 GCA_036787795.1 Paludibacter sp.
AATGGTGCACCTGATATTCCGCATCGCCATGATTATTATACTATTATTTTTATTGAGCGGGGTCAGGGAACTCATTTTATAGATTTTACTGAGTATGAAATAGCAGATAGAAGTATCTTCTTTATTATGCCGGGCCAAATGCATCAGGTTATTTTGACAAGTGAGCCGACTGGCTGGATAATCACTTTTACGGAAGAGTTCCTGATTGCCAACTCTATTCCTGATAAGATGATCAATGACATATATTTGTTTAATGATTACGGGCAGTCGCCGCCATTGCCTATCAATGAAAACGATATGCCGGTGTATAAAAATCTGATTTTGCAAATGGCGCATTTTGAAAAATCATTGGAAACTTATACGCAGGAAGCTGTCGGTTCTTTAGTGAAAGTATTCCTTATTCAGGGCAATAATCATTGTAGTTTGCGTAAAAGCAATAATCCTCAACTGGTAGAGACCAGTAATCATATTTTGCGCACTTTTAAACAACTGCTTAATAAAAAATATGCTACGGATCATATGGTATCCAATTATGCTGATGAGCTGGCTGTGACGAGTGATTATCTGAATAAAACGGTGAAAAATCTGACAGGAAAATCTGCAAAAGACCATATTCAAAGCAAGTTAATTACAGAAGCAAAGCGTTCGCTGCTATTTAGTAATATAAGCAACAAAGAGCTGGCATACGAACTGGGCTTTGAGGAATCGGCTCATTTCAATAATTTCTTCAAAAAGACAACTGGTCAAACTCCATCCGAATTTCGTGTTTTAGCACGTCAGTCCTGATTTCTGCAGTATTTAGTCGCAGTTGCTTTGTCCTGAGTAATAGGAATTAAATAATATCGTATTTGTGATTCTGTGCGCCACATGAGGCAGGTCATGACTGTAATAGCTAAATTTATAGTATGGAGGTCTATTTAAGTAAGCAATAATATTCAAGAATTTGTTTTTTTCTGAAAACAAAATGCAGATAAACAGTCTTGTAACTCGTAATTATATACTTGTAACTATTTATGTTCGATTTTCGTCTAAAAGTTTTTCATACAGTTGCCAAACGTCTTAATTTTACAAAGGCAGCTGATGAACTTTGTATTACCCAGCCAGCCGTTTCAAAGCATATTCAAGAAATTGAAAGCTATTTTCAATTGAAATTATTCGACCGGAACGGATCAAAAATAAAACTAACGGAAGCGGGAGAAACGCTGTTGCAATACACTAATCAGTTGTTTGCTATTTATAATAAGCTGGAGTTTGATCTGAACGAAATTAATCACCGCCACAGCGGTCAGTTGCGGATAGGTGCAAGTACCACCATAGCCCAATATGTATTGCCACCTTTGCTGGCCGATTTCCATAAAAAATTTGCCGATATACAGGTTACCTTAATGATCAGTAATACTGAACAGATAGAACAGGCTTTGCAGAATAAGGATATCGACTTTGGTATCATTGAAGGACAATCTAAAAACACTTCATTTAAATATACGGAATTTCTGAAAGATGAAATTGTGTTGGTAACCAATATCAATCATCCGGCTACGAAAAAGGGACGGATCCAATTAGACGAACTGCTTAAGGCTCCTTTTTTGTTACGGGAACCCGGTTCCGGAACCCTGGATGTTATAGCCCATGCTTTAAAGCCGCTGAATATTAAACTCTCGCAACTGAATACCGAAATGCAGCTGGGTAGTACCGAAAGTATCAAATCTTATTTGTTGCACTCAAACTGCATGGCTTTTCTTTCTATATATTCCATTTTGAAAGAACTTAAAAGCAAAGAAATGAGTATTATTGATGTAAAAGGATTAAGCATTGAGCGCCGTTTTCACTTTATTCAATCCTA
>DAIQOQ010000295.1:0-3485 GCA_036787795.1 Paludibacter sp.
ATGATTCATAAAACGGAAACTGATTCAGCAGATCAGCATGCCCGTCCAACCACCGCAATAACAATTGGCACATGGCCATAAAATTAATTTCTCTCTTTTTCATATTTTAGAAATAGTAAATAGTTACAAGTTACAAGCGTTTAGTTACAAGGATTCTGTTTAATTTTATCCGGTTCCGATACGGCCAAAAAGTAATAGTCCAAAATAATCTCTCCACTGCGACACACATATTCTAGCCACAGAGTGGCGATAGTATGGTAGATACAATTATTATTTAAAGATCTGAGAGCTCCGTAGGTGCGGTATTATATTCTGTTCAGTACATACCACATCCGCAGAAGACAACTCACTATATTCAACCCCTGTTTGCCAAACAAAACAAGCCCTCTCATGTTATATTTCCGTCAATAACCTTGTGCCGGCAAACGCTGATCGAATTACGTAAAGCCGCACTATCATAGGCATACTTGTCAGATTCATTCCACTTTATGTCAATCCCGTTTCACAGCCCGTCAGACCAATACCACCATCTGTCAGCAGCGTTCCATTTACAGTCAATGGCGTTCCACGAACCGTCAGATTTGCCCGACGTGTCGTCAGATGCATTGCATACCTCGTCAATAACATCCGACCTCAAGTCAGATACGTGCGACTTGTCGTAAGAAGCATCCGACTTTGTGTCAGAAGTGTCCGACTTTGTGTCAGAAGCGTCCGACCTCGAGTCAATATAGTCCGACTACACGTCAGATTCATCAGATCTTTCGTCAGCAGCATTCCTTCTCGTGTTAGCAGTGTTACAAGTCATGTCAGACTCGTTACTTTTCGTGTCAACCTTGTAAACTGTCCTGTAAGATTCATTCCAAACTTTGTCAGAGCCGTTCCTTTTCAGGTCAATATCATCCCAACCCGTGTCAGTGATCTTAATCCTGTTTGCAGCCGTATAAAATGCCTTGTCTGTATAGTTATCTATAGTCGTCAGATACATCCAGGTTAAAATATACAGTATGATACATTATAACAACAAGATAAAATATTTTGTTTACTATGTTATTTTATTCTTGTACATCTTTTCCACAGTTTGAAACTTTGGAAAAGATTGCAGCGGATCTGTTCTTTTTTCGGAATGACACAAAAAAAAGATAGTGACCCTTATTGCTAAGAGTCACTATCTTCTGAAATAAATATTAAACAGGGTATTTTCCTTATTTTACAGGAATATCAGCCAGTGTAGCTAGCAAGAAATCCCAGAACATTTGTACGGTTTTGATGTTTACCTTTTCATCCGGCGAGTGTGGAAAACGAATCGTGGGACCAAAGGAAATCATATCCATGTGAGGATAGTGTGTTCCAAGAATACCGCATTCCAGTCCGGCGTGAATAATCATCACCTTGGGTGTTTTGCCGAATTTAGATTCGTAGATTCGGGTCATTTCTTTTAAGATAGGTGAATCAAGGTTGGGTTTCCAGCCCGGATAACCGCCATTCAGTTCCACTTTGCCTCCTGCCAGTGCAAATACGCTTTCGACCATCGATGATAGTTCTTCTTTGCGCGACTCTACCGAGCTACGGATAAGCGAACGCAGAATAATGCTGTTGCCATCGGATTTAATAATGGCCAGGTTGTTGGATGTTTCAACCACCGAAGGTAATTCGGGGAGAACGCGGAACACTCCGTTAGGACAAGCCGTTACACCGTTGATCAAATCGTCCTGTACTTCTTCGGGGATTAATCCGGTAGGCAATTCTACCTGATCTACTGTGAATGAAATCTTTTCTTCCACTCCGGTAAACTCTTCGATAAAGATCTCTTCGCATTCTTTTACGAATTCAATAATGTCATCCACGCCTTCTTCGGGTACCGTGATAATGGCAAATGCTTCGCGCGGAATGGCATTGCGCAAACTACCGCCATCAATGCTAGCCAGACGAGCTTCGTAATCGGCTACGGCATCTTTCAGAAAGCGGAACATCAGTTTATTGGCATTGGCCCGTTGTAAATTGATGTCCACACCCGAGTGACCGCCTTTGAGTCCGGTAAGCGACACTTTCAGTGCCACATCACCCTCTTCGATGGCTACTTCTTTGTAGCGAAACGAAATGTCGGCATCGATACCTCCGGCACACCCTACATAGAGTTCACCTTCATCTTCGGAGTCCATATTAATCAGGATGCCACCTTTCAGAAAGTTTGGTTGCAGACCGAATGCACCGAACATACCGGTTTCTTCGTCCACGGTGATAAACATTTCGATGGCAGGATGAGGAATCCCGGTCGATTGCAATACAGCCATAGCTGCTGCCAGTCCGATACCGTTGTCGCCACCCAGTGTAGTGTCACTTGCTTTTACCCATTCGCCGTCGATATGTGCGTCAATTGGGTCGGTTTCGAAGTTATGCGCCACGTTGCTGTTCTTCTGCGGCACCATGTCCATGTGAGCCTGTAGCACCACTGCTTTGCGGTTTTCCATGCCCGGTGTTGCAGGTTTGCGCACCAACACATTTCCTATCTCGTCGCGTAAAGTTTCCAGACCAAGCGATTTTCCAAAGTTTTCGAGAAAAGCCCCGATTTGTTCCTTTTTGCCCGAAGGACGAGGCACTCTTGTAATATTGTAGAAGTTCTCCCAAAGAGCCTTTGGCTCTAACTGACGAATATCATTTGCATTCATAAGCTGATTTTTATTTAGTTGTATTGAATAATCATTCCGATTTTATGTTGTTACAAATATCCACATTTTTTTTCGAATAACCGTTTATTGCCGGGTCTTTTTTGTGAATTTTGGATTTTCAGTCTGTTTCTTTTGTCATCCTGTCAGAGGATAATGACAAGCGGCTCAATTAATGATTTTTTCTGTAATTAGTCATTCGTTTTCAATGCCAATCAAAATATATTTGGTAATTTTGCGCTCTGATTCAACGGGTATCGGCTTACCGGAGATGCCTTCAAACTGAAATTATCAATACATTATCATACAATCAATTGTAAACAATAAATTTATCAATTGTAAATTAAAAAGTCATGCAACAAACGTATAAATTTGTCACTGCCGAAGAAGCAGCTAGCTATGTAAACAATGGCGACGTGATTGGATTCAGCGGGTTTACTCCTGCCGGATGTCCGAAAGAAGTTCCAACTGCTATTGCTAAACGTGCAGAAACATTTCACGCCGAAGGTAAAGAATTCAAAATCGGAATGTACACAGGTGCTTCTACCGGCGACTCGCTGGATGGTGCGCTGGCCCGTGCCAATGCCATTCTGTTCCGCACTCCTTATCAATCAAACAAAGACTTGCGTACTGCTTTAAATGCAGAACGTGCTCCTTATTTTGACATGCACCTTTCAGTGCTGGCGCAGGAATTGCGTTACGGTTTTATGCCAAAACCTAAATTTGCGATTATCGAAGTGTGCGATATCACTGCCGATGGCGAACTTGTATTAACTTCGGGTGTGGGTATCTCTCCTACCATTGCCGAACTGGCCGACTGCA
>DAIQOQ010000296.1:0-3479 GCA_036787795.1 Paludibacter sp.
CGCACCTACGGAGCTTATTGAATTCGATTGCATGTATACTTCTACCATAGTGCCGGTGCTACGTACCTGTCTTAGCCACAGAGTGGCGATAGTATGGTAGATTCAATTGTTATTTAAAGACAACAAAGCTCCGTAGGTGCGACATTATTTTTCAATAAGAAATACGACATTATATTGCCTTACTTATAATCAACTCCACATCTTTATTCAACTATTAAATAATTAAAACGCTTATTATACAACTATTGACAGCCTGACTTGTTTTCTACTGCAAACAAGCTTGTATTTTGTCGAACCAAGTTTTGGCTCACTCAAAAAAACGCCGTATCTTAGTACGTTTTTTATAATTAACCCGAATATCATTAAACTCTAACCTTTCATTGGAATGGAAAACAATTATTGCATTATTATGGCCGGTGGTGTAGGCAGTCGCTTCTGGCCTTTCAGTCGGAATAACCGCCCAAAACAGTTTCTGGATTTTTTTGGAACAGGACGTTCACTTTTACAACTCACTTTCGACCGGATACATCATGTGGTACCGGCCGAGAATATTATTATTGTATCCAACGTGATCTACAAAGATCTTATCTTGGAACAATTGCCGGAGATCAAAGCCAATCAGGTTTTGCTGGAACCAAATAGACGAAATACTGCTCCCTGCATTGCTTATGCAGTGAACCGCATAAAAGCCATGACCAACAAGGCTAATATTATTGTAGCCCCTTCGGATCACCTGATTTTGAAAGAAACAGATTTTCTGGATACACTGAAAACAGGGCTGGACTTCGTTGACAAAAACGACTGCATGCTAACCCTGGGAATCAAACCCAGTCGGCCCGAAACCGGATATGGCTACATTCAGATAGACGAAGGTGAAACCAACCTGCGACGCGTAAAAACATTTACCGAAAAACCCAATGCCGAACTGGCACAGGTTTTCTTCGAAACAGGCGAATTTTTCTGGAATTCCGGTATCTTCCTTTGGAATCTTCAAACTATTGTCAAAGCTTTTGACGACTTGTTACCTGAAGTTGCCGGTAAATTTAATGCCGGCAAAGCATTTTACAATACCGACAAGGAACAGGAATTTATTGATGAGATGTACCCCTCTTGCCCCAACATTTCCATCGACTACGGTATTATGGAAAAAGCGGAGAATGTGCATGTATTGTGCTCGGACTTTGGCTGGACCGACCTGGGCACATGGGGGTCGCTTTATGAAATGTCGCCCAAAGATGAGCATGAAAACGTAGCACTAAAATGTCAGACGGCTTTTTACGAAAGCGAAGGGAATATTGTTGTTCTTCCGTCGAACAAGCTGGCTGTAATACAAGACTTGAAAGGTTATATTGTGGCTGAGTCGGACAATGTATTGCTGATTTGTAAACTTGAAGAAGAACAACGGATTCGTCAGTTCGTCAATGATGCCAGCGTCCAGTTTGACGGCAAATTTAATTAATAGTTGATAATTTACAGTTGGCAGTTGACAGTTGTCGTTAGAATATCCTTCTAATTATCAATTGTCAACTGTCAACTTTTAATTCATAAAATGAGCGATATAATTCATCTTTTACCCGATTCGGTAGCCAATCAGATTGCGGCCGGTGAAGTGATTCAACGTCCGGCATCGGTACTGAAAGAGTTAGTTGAAAATTCAATTGATGCCGGAGCCACTTTTATTCAGATTGTAATAAAAGACGCCGGGAGAACATTAATACAAGTGGTTGATAATGGCAAGGGGATGAGCGAAACGGACGCCCGCATGGCATTCGAGCGTCATGCTACGTCAAAGATCAAAAATGCCGACGACTTGTTTTCGCTCCGCACCATGGGCTTCCGTGGCGAAGCACTGGCTTCGATGGCTGCTGTGGCACAAATGGAATTACGTACCCGCAGAGCTGAAGATGAGTTGGGGGTACTGGTCGAGATAGCCGGAACACGCGTTTTTAAACAAGAAAGCGTTCAGTGCGACCCAGGCACTTCGTTTCAGGTAAAGAACTTATTCTTCAACGTGCCTGCCCGCCGACGGTTCCTGAAAAGCGACAATGTAGAAAAAAGCCATATCCTCAATGAGTTTTACCGCATTGCGTTAGTAAACTCGGGCGTATCCTTTTCGTTTTTCGATGGTGACGACGAGATATTCAATCTTCCTGCTTCCAACAACAAGGTTCGCATAGAGAATGTGTTTGGGAAAAATGCAAAAAAACGCTGGCAACAACAACTGCTTACCATCGAAACCACCACCAACCTGGTAAGTATTCACGGATACGTAGGCAAGCCGGAATATGCACAAAAATCGGCCACACAATATTTCTTTGTCAACGGACGATATATGCGTCACCCTTACTTTCACAAAGCAGTATTATTGGCATACAATCAAATGATTCAGGCATCGGAAAGCCCAAACTACTTTATTTATTTCGAAGTAGACCCGCAAACTATTGATATCAATATCCACCCTACTAAAACGGAAATCAAGTTCGAAAACGAGCAGGCTATCTGGTCTATCCTGTCGGCAGCCATAAAAGAGTCTTTGGGAAAATTCAATATTGTGCCGTCTATCGATTTTGATCAGGAAGGTGCAATTGATATTCCTACTACGGTGTCAGTAGAGAATGTTCGTCCACCGCAAACCAATTTTAATCCGAATTACAATCCTTTTGGAACAACCAATTACAAACGTCCGGTTTTGGACTGGGAAAATTTGTATGGAGATTTTGAGAAAAAAGAACAGCAACCTATAGAGTCATCTATCGACTGGGAATCAAATGCCGACCTGGCAGTCACACCTTCTTTTAGTCAACAAGAGCAGCAACAGGTAATTGACAATCTGGAAACACGTGCCGAAAATTTTCAATACAAAAACCGTTACATTCTTACCGGAGTAAAATCGGGCCTATTAATGATTGATCAACACCGGGCACACACCCGGATATTGTTCGATTTATTTTTGAATCAGATAGAAAATTCGCGGGCTGTTTCACAGCAGGTACTTTTTCCGGAACTGTTGGAGCTGAGTGCCGAAGATGATTTATTCTTTGAACAAATTCTACCTGATTTAGAGAGTTTGGGTTTCCTTACGGAAGCAATGGGTAACCATGCTTACAGCGTAAAAGGGGTTTCATCGTATGTCGGAAATGCCAACGTGATTGATCTGTTGCTTAATATGCTGGATAAGGCCAAAACAACTGCCGAAGACCCGGCAGCCAGCATTCACGAAGCTCTGGCGCTATCGTTGGCAGAAGCTTCTTCTCTGAAAACCGGACAACGGCTCTCCACCGAAGAAATGAGCGATCTGATTGATCGCCTGTTTGCCTGCTCCAACCATAACTTCAGTCCGGATGGAAAGAAAATAATGACAATATTTGCAACCGACGAACTGGAGAAAAGGTTTTAAAATCCAGACTCCACATAGAAGTAGTTACAAGTAAATAGTTACGAGTTACAAGACTGGTTATCTGTATTGTGCTTTCAAAAAA
>DAIQOQ010000097.1:0-10880 GCA_036787795.1 Paludibacter sp.
CTTACCTTTGTCCCCCGAAAGGAATTCGGCCCGCTTCCAGGGCTGTTTTTCTTTCTTTTTTCAAACATATGAACTTTCGGACAGTTAAAGCGTTCGAACATTCAAACAAACCAATGGGGTGCCTTAATATTTCGGGCTGAGATCATACCCTTTGAACCTGCACGGGTAATTCCGCGAAGGGAATAAGCTACATCATCCGTATTTTTAATTAGGCTCTCAAAATCAAATTATTATTTAAACTAATAAATTGTTATGAGACAAATTTTTATTGCAGCAGTTATGCTGTTTTCGGCTTTTACAGCCTTCGGTCAGCACACTATCAAAGGAAAAGTGCTTGACGAAAATGGTAGTGTCCTGGCGGGTGCTACCGTAGCGATTCAAAACAATTCGCAGATGCAAACTTCGGCGAATGACGGTTCTTTTCATTTTGAAAATCTTAAAAATGAGCATTATGTGCTTGAGGTTTCTTTTATCGGTTACCAGACGCTCAAACAAACAGTGGATGTAGATCGAAATCTGGTTATCAAATTAGTTCAAAAGACTAATTCACTTCAGGAAGTTACGGTAACTTCGCTCCGTGCTTCTGATAAGTCGCCGATTGCTTACACGAATATTGACAAAGAGGCGCTTTCGAAAAGCAATTTGGGTCAGGATATTCCGTATTTGCTTTCTTCTACTCCATCCCTGGTCGTATCATCTGATGGCGGAACAGGCGTTGGATACACGAACTTTAGAATTCGTGGAACAGATGCAGCGCGTATCAATATTACCATTAATGGAATTCCATATAATGATCCGGACGAGCAAGGTGCTTATTGGGTGGATGTGCCTGATCTGGCTTCGTCAATTGAAAATCTGCAGGTTCAGCGTGGTGTTGGTACTTCTACAAATGGAGCAGGGGCTTTTGGAGCTAATATTAGTATGCAGACAGAAAACTATGCTACGAAGGCTTCGGGCGAAGTTTCGGCTTCGTACGGTTCATTTAATACGCAGAAAGCAACGGTTAAGGCCAGTTCCGGTTTATTGAATGGCCACTGGGCCATTGATACCCGTTTGTCATCGGTTACCTCTGATGGCTATATCGATCGGGCAACAGCGAATATGAAGTCTTACTTTATACAAGCCGGTTATTATGGTGAGAAAACAACGATTAAGTTGCTTACCTTTGGAGGAACTGAAAAGACTTACCATGCCTGGGATGGTATTGATTCATACGTGTTACCAATTCCGGCGTATTCGAGAACGTATAATCCTTGCGGATATATGGGTGACGATGCCAATGGAAATCCATTGTATTACAAGAATCAAACAGACAATTACGTTCAGCGAAATTATCAATTGCTGGGAGTTCATACCTTTTCGCCTGAATTAAGTCTGAATGTAGGCTTGCATTATACCCGTGGTGATGGTTATTATGAAGAATACAAGCGTAAGCAATCATTAGAATCTTATTCTTTGGTTCCTTTTAGTGTAAATGGAACGACTGTAAGTATTAGTGATTTGGTTCGTCAGAAAAAAATGGGAAATGATTTTGGTGGTGGCGTGTTTTCGTTCAACTACCAAAAGAATAAACTGTCGGCTCAATTTGGCGGAGCCCTGAATAATTATTGGGGTAAACATTGGGGTGATGTGATTTGGGTGAAAAACTATGTAGGAAGTATTTTGCCGACCACAGAATATTATCGTAGCAAAGTAAATAAGCTTGATGCCAATGTTTATCTGAAAGTCAACTATGAGCTTTTACCTAAATTGAATGTTTCTGCCGACTTGCAATATCGTCATGTAGGTTATAAGTTGCAGGGAACGAATGATGAGTGGGATGATGCCATAGGAGCGATGCAGGTTTTGGATGTAGATAAAAAATTCAATTTTTTTAATCCTAAGGCTGGTTTATTCTATCATCCAAATGTGTACAACGATTATTTTGTTTCATTTGCCATAGCTAACCGTGAACCGACACGTACCAATTATACCGATGGTTCCAAATCAACCTGGCCAACTTATGAAACTTTGTATGATACGGAATTAGGGTATAAGTACCACAACAATGTTTTTTCAGTAGGTGCCAATGCTTATTTTATGTACTATCATAATCAGCTGGTCTTGACGGGTAAAATCAATGATCTGGGAGAGGCTTTGACTGATAATATTGCAAAAAGTTACCGCTCGGGTATTGAGCTGGTGGGGAGTGTAAAACCTGTTAGCTGGTTGCGTTGGGATGCTTCGGCTACCTTTAGCTATAATCGTATTACTGATTTTACTGAAACAGTGAATGTTGTTGATGCCGATGGGAATCCTATAGGTGAGAGTGTTACTAATACCTATCATAATACACCTATTGCATTTACTCCAACCTTGTTGGGCAATAGTATGATTACTTTTAGCAAAGGCAATTTTGAAGCCGGATTGCAATCTGTTTATGTCGGAAAACAATTTGTAGATAATACAGGAAAGACCGATCGTCAGTTGCCCGATTATTTTCTGAATAATCTTCGTCTGGCTTATTCGGTTCCGGTAAAAGGACTCAGAGGACTTGCCTTTACGGTATTGGTGAATAATATTCTGAATAAGATGTATGTCAGCAATGCCTGGAGTTCGCCTTCTATTAGTCAAAATACAGCGAATCCGGTGTATAACCAGTCATCTCCTGTGAATAATTATTTCGGAGTCTTTCCTCAAGCGGGAAGAAACTTTCTGGCAGGTGTAACGGTGAAGTTCTAGGTTTATTTTTACTTTATTGAAAAGGTCGAACGAAAGTTCGACCTTTTTTTGTTGATTATTTTCTGCATTTGAGGAAAATAATGTTCTATTGTTTTGGTAATTCAAATATTGTTTGTAGTTTTGCGAACAACAAACAACTAAAAGTAATTATCATGGAAGAATTCAAAAAGAAAGATTATACAATTGATAACGAGCAGCTGGCTCGCTTTGCAAAAGCCATGGGACATCCGGCACGCATCACCATTCTGGAGTTTTTGGCGTCGTTAGATAGTTGTTACTTTGGTGATATTCATAATGAATTGCCAATTGCGAAAGCTACGGTTTCCCAGCATTTGAAAGAATTGAAAGATGCAGGCCTTATTCAGGGAGAAATAGAAACGCCTAAAGTGAAATACTGTATCAATCGCGAAAATTGGGAAAAGGCGCAGGGATACTTTGAAGTCTTTTTTGCGTTGGGTAAGGGTAAGATCAATTGTTGCGATTAATCTTTCGCGAGTAGGAAACTGATATGGCAAGAAATAGAAAAGGATTTTAAAATTAAAACAAATATGAATATTCAGGTATTAGGCACTGGCTGTGCAAAATGTAAATCATTGGAAAAAGCTGTGCGCGAAGTTGTAACGCAAAATGAGATTAAAGCGGATATTAGTAAAGTGGAAGATATTGTTGAGATTATGAAATTTAATATCATGACAACACCCGCTTTGGTTATTGATGGTAAAGTAGTGCTGAAAGGGCGTGTACCTTCGAATGATGAATTGAAACAAATACTGACAAATAAAATTTACAGGATATGAAAAAACTTATTTCGATTTCGGTACTTCTGATTTTGGTACTGTCTTTTTTTACAGTAGGTGTCGTTAGTGCAGAAAAAAATGGTCCAACTAAAGGGCTGAAAACAGAAAAAGTTGAAGTAATGTATTTCCATTTTACGCGCCGTTGTGTAACTTGTCAGGCTGTGGAAGCAGAATCTAAAAAAGCAATAGAAGCTCTTTATCCGACTCAAATGAAGACTGGTAAAATTACGTTTGCATCTGTAAATCTGGACGACAAAAAGAGCAAAGCTTTAGCTGATAGGTGCAAAGCCGAAGGGCAGGCTCTGTTGGTGATAAGTGGAACCAAACGGGTGGATCTGACCGATCAGGGGTTTATGTACGCTAGAAGCAAACCGGAAAAACTAAAAGTAGAGCTAAAACGTGTCATTGATCCGATGCTGAAGTGATTCTGGTTCTAACTATTTTATTCTTTTAATTTTACAGCATTACTATATGGAGTTTTTGCAAAGCATCTTGGATAATTCTCAGTATGCATTTATCACGGCATTTGTGTTGGGATTGATGACTGCTATCAGTCCCTGCCCGTTGGCAACCAATATTTCGGCTATCGGTTTTATCAGCCGCAATATTGAAAATAAAAAACGAGTGTTTTATAATGGATTGGTTTATACGGCTGGTCGGGCTATAAGTTATACGGTTTTGGCTTTGATCCTGTACTTTGGTGCTAGTAAAATGCATATTTCTATGCTTTTTCAAGGGTGGGGTGAAAAGCTTTTAGGGCCGGTGCTGATTCTTATCGGATTGTTTATGCTTGATGTGATTAAGCTGAAGTTTCCGGGCTTTTCGGCATTGACCGAGAAAATAGGAGAAAAAGCTAAAGGCGGTTATTGGGCTGTACTTCTGTTGGGAATGGTTTTCGCTCTGGCATTTTGCCCGTATAGTGGTGTGCTGTATTTTGCAATGCTTATACCGCTCACGGTTTCGAGTGCCGAAGGTTTGTATTTGCCTTTTGTGTTTGCTGTTGCCACAGGACTTCCCGTTATTCTTTTTTCCTGGCTACTGGCTTTTGCAGTGGGTAATGTTGGTAAATTGTATAACCGGATTAAAATCGTTGAGCTTTGGTTTCGTCGGGTAGTTTCTGTAGTATTTATACTAGTCGGAATTTATTATATGCTGGTAACCTTCATTTGAGAGTTTCACTCTGTTTTTTAATCATTAAGTAACTATGTTATTATGAATGTTCAATTTTTCAAACAGCGTCAATTTCAAATTATACTGGTTTCGCTTCCGGTTTGGTTTCTGATTTATCATTATCTGCAACCACTGACCGATTGGTTTATTGATACACTTTTGGGAATGGAACAAGGAGCTCATCTTACCGAAGCCTTACGATTTTTTATTTTTGAATTTCCCAAAGTGCTGATGTTACTTGCACTCATCATTTTCTTTGTTGGAATTATACGTAGTTTTTTTACGCCCGAACGTACCCGAAAAGCATTGGAAGGCAAAAAAACATTTACCGGAAATGTAATGGCTGCCACATTAGGTATTGTGACTCCTTTTTGTTCCTGCTCTGCTATTCCGTTGTTTCTTGGATTTGTGGAGTCTGGTGTTCCGCTCGGGGTCACATTTTCGTTCCTGATTGCTGCTCCCATGATCAACGAAGTTGCCGTCATTCTATTATATGGCCTGTTTGGCTGGAAGGTAGCAGCTATCTATATTGTAACGGGGCTTGTTATTGCTATTCTTGCCGGTTGGATTATTGGACGACTAAAGTTGGAAAAATGGGTAGAGGAATGGGTTTACGCAACTAAACTTGGTGCCGGTGATGTGGAAGAGGAAAAAATTACTTTTTCAGAACGTATTTCAATGGGGTACGAAGCTGTAAAAGAAATTGTAGCTAAAGTATGGTTATATGTGGCTTTGGGCATTTTAGTTGGTGCAGGGGCTCATGGTTATGTTCCTGAAGAATTTATGGCCTCCCTGATGGGAAAATCAGCTTGGTATTCGGTGCCATTATCTGTATTAATCGGCATTCCGTTGTATTCCAATGCTGCAGGAATAGTTCCTATTGTTTCGGTATTGATTGAAAAAGGAGCTTCATTGGGTACAGCGTTGGCTTTTATGATGTCGGTTATCGGTCTGTCATTGCCCGAAATGATTATTCTCCGAAAGGTATTAAAGCTTCCGTTGATATTCACCTTTATTTCCATTGTGGGTGGGGGAATAATGATTGTAGGTTTCTTGTTCAATCTGATTTTTTGAGATTGAAAGCTAAGTGGGTTGAGCTAAATTATATCTGTGGTTAATAGTGGTACGCTGTATTTAATTTGAATCAGCAAACATTAATTTTATTAACGTTCTGTAAGTTCAAAATGCTAAATATATTAACGCTTTTCCTGCTAAGTTAGGTATATGGATGGACGAACGATCAACGAACGATGAACGAAGGATCGACGAAGGATCAGCATCCCTAAAATATACGGGTAATGAGACTATGAATGATAAAAAATGTAAAAATGTCATGTCGTCAAGTTTGCCTGAACTGTAATTGAAACTTTTAAAAAAAATAGAAGCAAATGAAATCAATTAAAATAGTACTTTTCCTATTTTTGCTAACCTGTCTGGGCTTGTCAGCTCAAAAAACGAATCCAAAGCATGGACCTGAGATAGTTTTTGAGAACACAAGGTATGACTATGGTGAAATTTTAGTGGGCAGCCCGGGAAGGTGCGAATTTAAATTCCGGAATAATGGGAAATTGCCCTTAGTGCTAACCAATGTACAGGCATCATGTGGTTGTACGGTTCCACAATGGTCGAAAGAGCCTGTTCAGGCGGGTAAAATGGGAGTAATAAAGGTTAAGTATAATACCCGCATTCCGGGTACATTTTTGAAAACAATAACCGTAAGTTCTACAGCCAAAAACTCAATGGTGGTTTTGTCTATAAAAGGGAAAGTTACGTTGAAATAAACAAATGATAAATCAGTAAAAATAAATTAAACGCAATGAAAGTATTAATTCTATGTACAGGCAATAGTTGTCGTAGCCAAATGGCTCACGGTTGGTTGCAATCATTCGATCAGAGCCTGACCGTTTGCTCGGCAGGTACGCAAGCCAGCGGCAAGCTGAACGAAAAAGCAGTAAAAGTTATGGCGGAAGCGGGTGTTGATATTAGTCATCATACTTCCGATTCCGTAGATAAATATTTAAAAGACGAATGGGATTATGTAATCACCGTTTGCGGAGGTGCTAATGAAGAATGTCCTGCCTTTTTCGGTAAAGTGAAGCATCGCCTGCATATAGGCTTCGACGATCCCAGCCATGTCGTAGGAACCGACGAGTTCATTTGGAGTGAATTCGTTCGCGTCCGGGATGAAATCAAGGATGGCTTTTATAAATTTTATGTTGAACAAATCAAACCACAGCTATGAAGACCCGTCTCAAATTCCTCGACCGTTATCTCACCTTGTGGATCTTTCTGGCAATGTTTATCGGTGTCTTTTCCGGTTGGTATTATCCCGGCGTAGCCACGTTTTGGAGCAGCTTGTCGTCGGGAACTACCAATATCCCCATTGCCATCGGGCTTATTGTTATGATGTATCCGCCATTGGCTAAGGTGAAGTATGAAGAACTGGGCGACGTATTTAAAAATACGAAGATTCTTGGTTTGTCGTTGGTACAAAACTGGATTGTAGGACCAGTTTTAATGTTTTTGCTGGCCATCATTTTCCTGCAATTCAATATCGATTACATGTACGGGCTTATTTTAATCGGGCTGGCGCGTTGCATTGCCATGGTGGTTGTGTGGAATGATCTGGCTCATGGCGACCGACAATATGCTGCCGGATTGGTGGCTTTCAATTCGCTGTTTCAGGTATTGCTCTTTTCAGTATATGCTTATGTGTTTATTGCTGTGCTGCCGGGCTGGTTTGGACTTCCTGTGAACGACTCTGTGTCGCAGATAACCATGAGTGCCATTGCCAAAAGCGTATTTATCTATCTGGGTATTCCTATGATTGCCGGTTTTCTTACGCGCTTTGTTCTGGTACGGGTGAAGAGTAAAGTCTGGTATGAAACCAGCTTTGTCCCCAAAATATCACCTTTGACACTTATTGCCTTGCTGTTTACTATCATTGTGATGTTCTCGCTTAAGGGGGAATATATTGTGAAAATTCCAATGGATGTACTGCGTATTGCCATTCCGCTGGTTATTTACTTTGTGCTGATGTTTGTGCTGTCATTTTTTATGAGCAAAAAAATGGGTGCCACTTACGAACAGGCAACTACTTTATCGTTTACAGCGGCCAGTAACAATTTTGAATTGGCCATTGCAGTGGCTATAGCTATTTTTGGTATTAATTCGGGTGAAGCATTCACGGCTGTTATCGGGCCGTTGGTGGAAGTCCCTGTTATGATTGCGTTGGTGAATGTGGCTTTCTGGTTTAAGAAAAGACTTTTCTGAGAACATAAATGCTCTTTGTTTGTTAAGATAAAACAACTAATTCAGATTTATGGAAATGAAAGTAATTATTACCGGTGCTACCGGCATGGTGGGCGAGGGGGTGCTGATAGAGTGTCTTAAGCATCCGGATGTAAAACAAGTATTGATGGTGAACCGTCACTCTTTTGATTTTAAACATCCAAAACTGAAAGAATGTATTGTGTCCGATTTTATGCAATTGGATGGCTTTAATGATCAGCTAAGCGGTTATGATGCCTGCTTTTATTGTGCAGGTGTAAGTTCAGTGGGAATGGGTGAAGCGAAATACAGCCTTATTACATACGATACCACTATGCACTTTGCACAGAAACTGGTTGCTCTTAACCCCGATATGACTTTTAACTATGTGTCGGGTGTTCTCACTGATAGTTCCGAACACGGAAGAGTTATGTGGGCTCGGGTAAAAGGTAAAACTGAAAATTCACTGATGAAATTACCGTTTAAAAAAGTCTATAATTTTCGTCCCGGATTTATGAAAGCAACATTGGGGCAAAAAAACATAAAGAGTTACTATAAATATAGTGGTGCGTTATATCCTCTTTTGCGTATATTATTTCCTAATCAGGTGAGCACTTTACGTGAGGTTGGTCTGGCTATGATAAATAGTATACTAAAAGGTTCTTCTACGCAGATACTGGAAGTGAAAGATATTAATGCATTAGGAAAATAAATCACTTCGCTGAATCGCTTCTTGTTGTGTCACTTTTACAAAGAATTATCTAAGTTATTTTTATCCATCGTTGAATAAATAAAAAAAACGCCAACTACTCACGTAGTCGGCGTTTTGATTAACCAAGTGGAGATTATCGGACTCGAACCGATCACCTTGACACTGCCAGTGTCACGCTCTAGCCAGATGAGCTAAACCCCCGGCTTGATTTCAAATTGCTGCGCAAAGATAAGGAAGTTTTGGAAATTATGACTACTTTTGCTTACTTAATTTATCAACAAAATCTATTTATGCTCATCTTTAATACCACTTACCTCGTATCTGACAAGGCTCATGGTTCTTGGCTCAAATGGATTCGGGAGCAACATATTCCATTTATGCTCGATTCTACTTATTTCAGTTTTCCGCAGGTGGCAAGAGTTATTACCAGTGCAGAGCAGGAAGGCACTTCTTTTTCTGTGCAATTTCGCGTCAATGATATGCGAACACTAAAACAATGGAATCAAGAGTTTAGTGCAATTTTCAAGGAAAACTGTGCTCGCGAATTTAGCAGTGAAGTGGTGTTTTTTACCACCGTTATGGAACTGGTTGAATAAGAAATGATCAAGGAACAAATAATACTAGGCATTGATCCCGGAACCACCATTATGGGTTATGGCTTGCTTAAAGTAACCGGAAATAAAACCGAAATGCTGGCTATGGGGGTGCTCGATTTGAAAAAATACAGCAATCATTATTTAAAGCTTCAGCGCATTTTTGCCCGTACGCTGTCATTGATTGATGAGTTTCACCCCGATCATCTGGCTATTGAAGCTCCATTTTTCGGAAAAAACGTACAGTCTATGTTGAAACTAGGGCGTGCTCAAGGTGTGGCTATGTCAGCGGCTTTGTATCGCGACATTCCGATTACAGAATATGCACCCCTGAAGATTAAAATGGCCATTACCGGAAGCGGAAGCGCCTCGAAAGAACAAGTGGCGGATATGCTTCGCCGGTATTTGAATATTCCTCTGGAGAGTATGCTGCCTCAATTGGATGCTACTGATGGGCTGGCAGCTGCTTATTGCCATTTTCTTCAACTGGGAAGACCTACTTCTGAAAAAGCTTATTCGGGATGGAAAGATTTTATTGCCAAAAATGAGGATAAAGTCAAGAAACCTAAGTCTCCAAAAATAGAGTAGGGGACAGGTTGTAACCTGTCCCCTACTGTCTAGATAGATTCTATTTTGGAAATTAATCTATAATATCAAATCCGGTGTATGGAATCAAAGCCTTTGGAATGCGAATTCCTTCAGGGGTTTGATTGTTTTCGAGCAATGCGGCCACAATGCGTGGTAATGCCATGGCACTTCCGTTCAGCGTATGACAAAGCTGGGTTTTCTTGTCGGCTGTTCTGAAGCGACATTTCAGGCGGTTGGCCTGATAGCTTTCAAAGTTCGAAACCGAGCTGACTTCCAACCAGCGTTCCTGTGCTGCCGAGAAAACTTCAAAGTCGAATGTCAAAGCCGAAGTGAAACTCAAATCACCTCCACAAAGGCGAAGAATGCGCCAGGGTAATTCCAGTTTGTCGACCAATGTTTGTACGTAATTCACCATCTGATCAAGTGTCTCGTACGATTTGTCAGGGTGTTGTATTTGCACTATTTCGACTTTGTCAAACTGATGTAGTCGGTTCAGACCACGTACGTCTTTACCATACGAGCCGGCCTCGCGACGGAAACAAGCTGAATAAGCTGTATTTTTGATCGGCAATTCATTTTCGTTCAGAATTACATCACGATAAATATTTGTTACCGGTACTTCGGCAGTCGGGATCAGATATAAATCATCTACCGTGCAGTGGTACATTTGTCCTTCTTTATCCGGTAATTGTCCGGTTCCGTAACCCGAAGCTGCATTGACTACATAAGGTGGTTGTATTTCCAGATAGCCGGCTTCGCGGGCATTATCGAGGAAGAAGTTGATTAATGCACGTTGTAAACGAGCTCCTTTACCTTTATAAACCGGAAATCCTGCTCCCGAAATCTTGACGCCCAATTCAAAGTCAATCAGATCATATTTCTTTGCCAGATCCCAGTGTGGTACGGCATCGGCGTGTAAATTTGGCATTAGCCCGCCGGTTCGTTCTATCAGATTGTCTTCGGCATGTTTTCCTGCAGGTACACTCGCGTGTGGCAGGTTTGGAATTTGAACCAATAATTCGTTCAGTT
>DAIQOQ010000297.1:0-3467 GCA_036787795.1 Paludibacter sp.
CCTTATTTAAACGGCTTTATTTCAACAATTATCTAATAATATAAATTGCGAGTCTAAATTTAAAACCGATATCCTGATATTTGTATTATTTTTGTTGTATTTAAAAAAGAATAATAAGTTGAGTAAATCTAAAATTATGTGTTTATAAATAAAGTAATTATCATTCAAAATGAGCATGAGCGAAACTATTCATGCAGGATATAAAAATGGTATTACATGATTAATAAAGAATGTATGAGAAAAATCACTTTTTTTGTTGCAGGATTATTCCTGTCGTTTAGCGGATTAGCTTTAGCACAGCAACTGGCTCCCGTTCAAGTAGAACAAGGGAGAGTACAGGGAACGTTTGAAGAAGGACTCTCTGTTTACAAAGGGATTCCTTTTGCTGCACCTCCGGTGGGTGACCTTCGTTGGCGGGCACCTCAGCCTGCTGCAAAATGGGCGGGTGTTAAGCAAACCACTAAATATGCTCCTGGCCCTATGCAGGGTGGTAATCCTCCTTCTGGAAAGAGCGAAGATTGCCTGTATCTGAACGTCTGGACACCGGCAAAATCGGCAAAAGAAAAAGTTCCTGTACTTGTATGGATTTACGGAGGTGGATTTAGTGCAGGAGCTACTTCCGAATGGCCTTATAGCGGTGAAAAACTGGCAAAAAAAGGCGTAGTGTTGGTTAGTATTGCTTATCGGGTAGGTCAGCTCGGTTTTTTTTCGCATCCTGAATTAAGTGCCGAAAATCCACAACATGCTTCGGGTAATTACGGACTACTAGATATGATTGCCGGTTTGAAATGGATAAAGGCCAATATTGCGGCTTTTGGTGGTGATCCTGATAAAGTCACAATTTTTGGTGAATCAGCCGGAGGTATTGCCGTTAGTATGTTATGCGCATCACCTTTGGCTAAAGACTTGTTTCAGGGTGCAATTTCCGAAAGTGGTGGCTCATTTGGACCTTCTCGTCAAACACAAACTTATCCGGGCGAAAACATGAAACGCCTGAAAGATGCCGAAAAAGATGGTGAAGCTTATTTGAAAAGTGCCGGAGTTTCTTCCGTAGCAGACTTACGTAAAATTGATGCAGATAAACTTCCCTCACGTGGGTTTGGCGGATCATGGCCCATTGTTGACGGATACGTAATCACTGATGATCAGCACAAACTATATGAAGCCAGAAAATATAACGATGTCCCGGTTCTGATAGGTTATAACTCCGACGAAGGCGCCAGCTTTTCGCCCGGGCGCACACCGGAGGAATACATTCATGGCGTTAAAGCACGCTATGGAAAATTTGCCGACGACTTGATAAAAGCTTATCCGGTTGGAACGGATAATGTTCCAAAAACGGCAAGAGATTTGGCTCGTGATGCAGCTTTCGGTTGGCAGACATGGAGTTGGGCACGTCTTCAGGCAAAGACAGGAAAATCGAAAGTCTTCTACTATTATTTCGATCAACACCCTGATAATCCAGAAGGTTCACCACGGGCCGGTTATGGTTCGCCTCACGGGCAAGAAGTGGCCTACGTGTTTCAACATCTAAACCCATCAAATCCTCAAACTACTAAAAGCGACATTGAAATTTCTGACGCTATGAGCACTTATTGGACCAACTTTGCCAAATATGGTCATCCGAATGGTGCAGGTGTTCCTCTGTGGCCAGCTTTCAGCGATGCCAATCCGGTATTGATGTATTTCGAACAAACTCCCCACACAGGTCCGGTTCCAAGTGCCAAATCACTCAACGTGTTGAATAGTTATTTCGAGTGGAGACGCACACCGGAAGGTGAGACTTGGGCTAAATAGTAGCCTGAGATTATTTGCAATAGTTCTTACTCGTCGTATCATCAAAAACAAATTATATAATTTCATGTAAAGATGAAAATCAAAATCGTTCTATTAATTTTAGTTCTAACGAGTCATTATCTTCAGGCTGAAGATGGGCATGATTTGTGGCTTCGAAGCAAAAGCCCTGTGCCGGTGAATATTGTTTGCAAAGCAAGTTCTCAGACACTTAGTATTGCTAAAAAAGAACTTCTGCAAGGTTGGCAGGGATCCGAGAATGCTACGGTGCTTTTATCTTTGAAAAAAGATAAAACTATTAAAAATGATGGGTTTAAATTGACAGAGAATAGTATACAGGCAAATACTGAGCTCGGTATCTTGTACGGAACGTATGAACTTTTACGTCGCCAACAGACCGGAGAAGTAATTAAGGATGAAGTTTGCAATCCATCCTATGAGAATCGGGTGCTGAATCATTGGGACAATCTCGATGGATCCATTGAAAGAGGTTATTCGGGGCATTCTATTTTCTGGCGTAAGGGTGACGATGCTTTTGTTGTGACCGAAAAAGACAAGGCTTTGTGGCAAGAATATGCGCGGGCCAATGCATCAGTGGGAATTAACGGAGCAGTTCTCAATAACGTGAACTCATCGCCCAATATGCTTAAAACAGAAATATTGAACCGTGTAAAAGCTATTGCCGATATTCTTCGTCCTTATGGTGTAAAAGTATATATTTCAGCTAAATTTTCTTCTCCAACAGTGATTGGTGGTTTAAAATCTTCGGATCCATTAAATCCAGACGTAATTAAATGGTGGCAAGACAAGGCTAAAGAAATCTACAGCCTGATACCCGACTTTGGCGGTTTTCTGGTTAAAGCTAACAGCGAAGGACAAGCCGGCCCTCAGGACTATGGACGTACTCACGCCGATGGAGCCAACTTGTTGGCTGATGCTGTCAGGCCTTACGGTGGCATAGTTATGTGGCGTGCTTTTGTTTATTCTACATCTAATGAGGATCGTGCAAAACAAGCCTATAAAGAATTTCTGCCTCTCGATGGTAAATTTCATGATAATGTTATCGTGCAGGTAAAGAATGGCCCAATCGACTTTCAGCCACGCGAACCCTTCAGTCCGCTTTTTGGAGCAATGAAAAAAACATCGATTATGCCCGAAGTACAGATAACTCAGGAATATCTGGGTCATTCTATTGATCTGGTTTATTTATCAACCATGTGGGAGGAGTTTTTGAAAAGTGACACGTATCAGGAAGGTAAAGGAAGTACTGTTGCCCGTTGCACTGATGGTAGTATTTATCCTCAAAAGCATACTGGTATTGCGGGTGTAGCCAATGTGGGACTTGATGCCAACTGGTGCGGTCATCTTTTTGCACAGTCCAATTGGTATGCATTTGGGCGTTTGGCTTGGAACAACCAAATGTCAAGCGAAAAGATTGCCGACGAATGGATCAAACTCACTTTCAATCAGATGTCAACAAGCAAAAGTATTTCATCAAAAGATTGGACAGAAAATTTTCTGAAACAGGTGAAACAAATGATGATGGACAGTCGCGAAGCTGCGGTTAATTACTCAATGCCACTAGGTCTTCATCACATTATGTCTGCCAATGTGCACTACGGTCCTGGTCCCTGGTGGGCACCTGCCCGAATGAGAAAAGATTGGACACCGCC
>DAIQOQ010000298.1:0-3459 GCA_036787795.1 Paludibacter sp.
CGTGATTCATACTGGTATGGAGTCTAAAATAAGATGAATTGAACATCCAATGTTATCAGTAAGTATAATATTTTCTCAATTATAAATTTAATTTCAACTATAAATTCACTAATCTATTTTACAAAATGAAAAAAGTATTCTTATCCGTTTTTTTTGCCCTACTGGGCATTTCGTTGATGGCACAAGCTCCGGTAACACTAAAGCTGAATCTTGAAAAAGGCAAAGTGTATACCGCAAAAAGTACCAGCAAACAAACCGTAAAAATTGATGCTGCAGGACAACAGTTTAATATTGATGTTTTCTCCAACAATGTTGTTACTTACAAAGTGCTTAAACAAGAAAACGACATCATGGATGTTGAATTAAAATTTGATACCATTGCTTCAAAAAGCAATTCGCTTATGGGTAGCAAAGAAACCAATTCGGCTAAACCTAATATGAGCGATCCGATGGAAAGAATTATGAATAAAATAAGTACTTCCACGATTGTTGCAAAAATCTCTACAGCCGGTAAGTTTGTTGACTTTGTAAATTATCCGAAGTTTAAAGATCGCGTGTTGTTTGTATTGGATTCTATTCCTGCAGGCAAAAGAGATCAGGCAAAAATGGTGGCTGATGCCCTTATTCAGGAGTCGGCTGTAAGAACCCGTATCGAACCTTTGTTTGCTTATTTACCTGAGAAAGCAGTAAAAGCCGGAGATAGCTGGGAAAGTACCTATAGCTTGTCGGCAAACAATGCTACTTTGTTGTCGTTGAATACATTTACTTTAAAAGGTGTAGCAAGCAATATGGCTAGTGTTTCCGGTAAGTCGGAAATTGAATCGTTACCTTCAAATGATCCTGCTGCTCAGATGACTCAAAACCTGAAAGGTACTATGACTTCCGACGGAACAGTTGATGTAGCCACAGGTCTGATGTTGAAGAATACAGCAAAAGGACATATTGAAGGAACTATGACCGTGAAAGCGAATAATTCGGAAATGAAGATGCAGCTGGATTCGGAATCGGAAACAATCATGATTAAATAGTCACTTTAGTTTATTGTAAATAATCGATATTGAATGAAAACTAAAATTTTCCTGGCCTTGTTATGCCTGATAGCGGTGAATATTCATGCGCGACAGGTAATAACGGGAGGCCTCACAGATAAAGAAACATCCAAGCCAGTAGAGGGCGCTGTGGCTGAGTTGTTGCAGTTGCCGGATAGTAATGCCATTGAAACAGCAAAAACCAGCTCAGAAGGAGTTTTTCTCTTTTACAGAGCCGACACAGCCAGAACATATTGCGTAAGAGTAAAACACCTGGCATACAAAACTACTTTACTGCCTGTCCCTTCCAAAAAGAAAGGGATGATTAATAATATGGGATCTATAGCTTTAGAACCTATGACATTCAACTTTAAAGAAGTGGTGGTAAACGGAAGCAAAGTAAAGGTAACCGAACTGGGCGACCGGACTATTTACGGAATTCCTGACGGCATTCGAAAAACCTCGACCGATGGACTGGATGTGATGCGAAAAGTGCCTTCTATACAGGTTGATTACTTGAATGAGAACATCACGGTAAATGGAAAAACGAATGTAAGAATAGAGGTTGATGGAGTTACGCGTGATAAGGAATATCTGAAAAGACTGCACCCATCGCAAATAGCCAAGATGGAAGTGATTACCAGTCCTTCCGGAAAATATGATGCTGATGTGGACGCTGTAATCAATGTTGTAACTAATCCGGCTATGAGATATGGTATGAAAGGTACCGTAAGTGCGATGGCTTTACCTGTTGGTTCGGAAAAATATATGGGTAGGTTAGCTGCCAGTTTGGATTATGGGTTGGAAAAGATATCGTATTATGTAGCTACAACCGGTATGATCCAGAACTTCAATATCAATACAGATATGACCCGTATTGCCGGAGCAAATCAATTACAACGGAATAGTGATCTGCTTATGAAAGGCAATAACAGAAATGCCAATTTCGGTCTTATTTACGATCCTGATGAAATGAATAACCTGAACCTGAATGTATCGTATAATGGTAATGGGTCTAAGAATAATACCGATAGTTGGAATTACAATAGTTTAAACAATGATATGAACAGTATTTCCCGGACTTTGAGCAATGCGAAAACAAATAATGACGGACTGACATCGTCGCTCTTTTACAAACATAAGTTTGATAAAAAGACCCAGCATGGTTACGAAGTGGAGTTAAGCTATTTCAATAGTCTGGATAATAATTCAACGACCGATTATCAAACCAGTAATTTCAATCCGATTGATACGGTAGCTACTTCATTGGGTGCCTGGTTGAGAGAGAAAAGTAAAACCAAAACGCAAACTCTTTCGGGGCAGGCAAACTATACTTTACCTTTCGATAGTGTCTTTTCGATGAATGCAGGTTTGAGTGGCAATTACAATAAGTATAAAATTGATAATACAAGCTCTCTCACTCAGTCTCCGAATTTGGATTATTCCGATTTACGCATGGGTGGATATGCCGAGCTGTCACGTAACTTTAAGAAGGGTAGTATTAAGTTAGGTTCGCGTTTTGAAACATCGCATGTAGTGATAAATTCAACGGCAAAGAGCGATTATTTTTCTCCGTTGCCTTATGCCAATGCTTCACTTAAGTTCGACGACAATAACAGCATTAAGCTGGCTTATTCCCGCAGAGTGATCAGACCTAGTGCTTCGCAACTGAACCCTTTTGTGAGTCAGGTGGACAGCCAGACGGTGAGTCATGGTAATACAAATCTGAAACCAGCTTACCGGGATAACTTCCAGTTTACCTACAACGTAAAAGTAACAGTAAGCAAGGTAACGGTAAATCTGGCTCCACAGCTTTTCTACGAGTATAAAACGGGATTGATTCAAACCATCGTTAATCAGGTAGGTACTAGCAAGGTATTTGAAAGTGCACCTGCCAATGTATCCAATGGCTACGAAGCAGGAGGGGCTTTGTCGTTAAACTCGCAAATAGGTAAGGTGATGTTTAATTCTAATTTTCGATATTCGTTTAATCATATAAACAGCTATCTGGATCAGATAACAGCAACCAATCAACGAAGCTGGAACTGGAATTCTTTTGTGATGGCTCCGCTGCCATTGGATCTGAAAGTGATTTCGATGTTTCAGGTAAGTGGTCCTGTGCTGGATGGACAAACAGAAACCAAAATGTCTCCTTTTTATCTGGTGGGACTTATTAAGCAGTTCAAGAATAATAGTTCGCTGACTTTGCTGTCATTTAATCCTTTTTCCAGTAAGTTCTATAATAGTAAGGCAACTGTACAAAATAGTAGTCTCTATCAACGTACGGATACTTACATGAAGGCACAGGTAGCTTTTGCGGTGGCTTATAGCTACAACTTTAAAATAGGAAAAAACATAGAGAAACAAAAACGGAATGTAGAACAACAACTTGAAGAGGGAGGTTTCAAACTTCCTAATTTCTAACCGTTCT
>DAIQOQ010000098.1:0-10747 GCA_036787795.1 Paludibacter sp.
TCTTCATTTTTTCCTTTATAATTGAATTCGTCCGATTGATGCTGACCTAAACCGTAGAATGCTTCATCAGCTGGCGATTCAAATACCTGACGGAAGGTGTAACCTGATTTACCTTCAACTTCGATTGGCTTGAATGTCTTCCCTCCACCACGTTGTTCCTGAAGAATCACGTTTCCTTTCAAATCAGCAAACTTAACTTCTCCTGTCTTTAATGATACAAATGCTTTCATAGTTGCTGTTTCCAAAACTACTGTTCCATTTTTTTCGAAGACCTGCCATCCACTTTGCTGTGTTTTGACATAAGCTGTGATCAAGCTCTGTATTTCGGGAAGTATTTTTGAAGGGGAAGCTGTAACATGAATGATGTCATTATTTACAACTTGTAAACGAATTGTTCTTACAGCTTCGGGCGAAGACTGATTTAATGAAATAAGAATGCCATCCGGCATTTTCTGAAAATTAGCACAATTGCACCCTACCACCGATGCAATGCAACAAAACAACACAATTAATTTATACCTGATCATGATTTATATAATAGTTTTTACAGTATTCCAATAAAGACGAATCCCACTTTAAGGTTATGCAAATATACACTACCGAATTTATATAAATAGGGTGCAATGTTGCTATCGGTGGTTGTATTTGATAACCGATGGGGTGCAAATGTTCACCAGATGGGCGCGGATTGATAACATCACGTTTTATCTTTCTGTAAGACGTAATAATTTCATACATTTGCGCTATTAATTCAATTGCTAATTCTTTTTATGAAAAGATACCTATTATTTTTAGTTCTAACTGTTACGTTTAGTGTGAATGCTGAAACCTATAATTTCGCACGGTTAGATAATACTCACGGTTTATCGAATAATCAAATTGAATGTGTTTTCAAAGATAGTCGTGGCTTTATGTGGATCGGTACAAACTATGGATTAAATCGATATGATGGTTATCATATGAAAGTTTATACATCAATAAAAAATGACAGCAGTAGTTTAATATATAATTCTATTCCCCGAATTCAGGAAGATAAAGCCGGAAACTTATGGATAACAGGGAATATCTGGACACCGGGAAATCCAAGATACGTTGTGTATGACATCCTTACTGAAAAATTTAACCGAAATGTATCAACCTACATTTCACCGTTAGGTATTCATTTCATTCCTTCATTAGTTGAAATTAGCCCTCAAAAAAACTATTATTTTTACAAAAGAAATGATGGCATTTATAAATATGACTTTTCAACAAAAAAATTATACCATTATAAACAATCATCCAATAAAAATAACCTGAGTCCTGGAGTCATTTCAAATATTAGAGTTGTTCGTGGGTTTATGTGGGTGCTATTTCAGTCTGGCTTATTGGAACGAGTAAATGAAAAAACAAAATTAGTGGATTTTCGCAACCGTTATGTTTTGGAGAATAGTATTGGGTCTAGTATCTTTAAAAATCTATATGTTGATAATGACGGATGCCCATGGGTTTTTCCTGGAATAGGCGATAAAGGAGCTCTCTATTTTGATATATTTAAACATCAGTGGGCATTTCTTGGAAATGATAAGAAAGAATTTCGCTCCTCGACCGATACATATATATCATCCAATTTTGTTCGCGATATTTCTCAAGATAATAAAGGTCAGATTTGGTTGGCAACAGATCATGGTGGGGTAAATATCTACGATAAAAAAACGAATAACATTACTGTCCTTTGGAATGACCCGTTAAATTCAAATTCACTGAGCCAAAATTCAGCCATAAGTTTATATTACGATAATACCGGAATTATGTGGGTTGGAACCTATAAAAACGGTGTATCGTATTATCATCCGGGAATGTTTAAATTCGACAAATCTCCATTGTTTTTTTATCATAATCCAGACTTAGAAACCAAGGACTGTAACAGGCTTTATGAAGACAGAGCCGGAAACCTTTGGATAGGAACAAATGGTGGCGGTGTGTTGAAGTTTGAAAAAAGAACTCAAAGCTTTCGCCTTTATCACAATCAAAAGAATAATCGTTCAAGCATTTCCTCAGACATTATAGTTTCAATATTGGAAGATAAAAAAGGCACCATGTGGTTTGGGACTTTTCTGGGAGGGCTTAATCAAATGGTTGGCGAACGCTTTAATCGTTTTGAGCCGAACGTGAACGATCCTAATTCACTATCAAATAAAAGTATATACGGGTTGGTGGAAGATTATCGACAAAATCTTTGGATTGGCACACTTGGAGGAGGAGTAGACGAATTGGATGTTACTCGTAAGAACTTTCGTCACCATACTGTCGGAAAAGCCACGGGTATGTCATCAAACTACATTTTGTCTATTTATTCTAAAGATTCCGTACAGATGTATTTAAGTACTTCAAGCGGAATAGATTTATTAAACACAAGCACAAACACTTTTACTCCAATTTTCAATGAGCAGTCTAAACTGAATAAGCTTTCTGATTTAATAATAAACAATTCACTTATTGATTGCCGAAATCAGCTTTGGCTTGCAACAGATAACGGCATTAATGTCTACAATTTCAAAAAAAATACAATTACATATATTAATAAAGCCAGCGGTTTGCCAACTGATCAGGTAGTATCTTTGATAGAAGATAATAGCGGAAACATTTGGGCTGGAACACGAAATGGATTGGCTTGTATTTATTGTAAAACAAATCCTACAACGCATAAATATGAATACAACATCGTGTCATTTGACGAAAATGACGGATTGCTAAGTTCTATTTTGAATCAAAATGCAGTATTCAAAAATAAGCAAGGTAAGATCTTTATCGGTTGTACTAAAGGTTATACAGTTTTCGATCCTCAGAATATTCATTTTAACACCATAGTGCCGCAGCCACATTTTACAGAGTTGCTGATAGGAAATGAAGAAATAGTGCCGGGAAAGAAATACAAGAACCGGATTATAGTGGATAGTTCTATTGTAGATAAAAACCGGATTGTTTTACATTATGATGAAAAGAACTTTACAGTAAACTTTTCTGCATTGAGTTATATCCATCCTGAAAAAAATCGGTATCGGTATAAACTAAAAGGTTTTGATGAAGATTGGAGAGAAACTAAAACTGGAATCGGGTCTGCTTCTTATTCGAATCTGGATCAAGGGACGTACCAGCTTATTGTTTACGCAAGTAACAATGATAATCTGTGGAGCGCAAAGCCGTTGATTTTGGAAATAGTCATTCAGCCTCCTTTCTGGTTTACATGGTGGGCTTTTACAATCTATTTTATCTTAGGCCTTGTTGCGCTGTGGTATATTATTAATTTTAATTTAAGGAAACAAAAACGAGAGTTTGAAAATCAACATCGCGTACAAGAGGCAAAACAATTGCACGAAATAGATGAAATGAAATTCCGATTTTTCACGAATATAAGTCATGAGTTTCGTACTCCACTGACACTAATTATTAATCCGGTCGAAAAGTTACTAAAAGAAAACAAATCAGATGACGACAAGGCCTTACTCTCCATTATTCAACGAAACGCTCATGGATTGCTAGAGCTGGTAAATCAGTTGCTGGACTTCAGAAAACTGGATGTTCATAAAGATGCATTGAATATATCTGTAGGTGATGTGGTGGCTTATATTAAAGATATCTGTTATTCATTTACCGAGCTGGCGAATCAGAAATCCATTAATTTTTCATTTTCAACATCTATAAGTGAACTTCGTATGGAATTCGATTCGGAGAAAATAAAGAAGGTTGTATCTAATCTTCTCTCCAATGCATTTAAATTTACACCCAACTCAGGAAAAATCGAAGTAAACATGAGTTTGATCCAGCAACTCAATGAAGATAAAAAGTTGCTTAAGATTACAATTACCGATAGTGGAATTGGTATTCCTGCCAAAGATCTTGATCGAATTTTTGAACGCTTTTATCGGGTGGAAAATCAGGAAAACGGGAACCAAACAGGAACCGGAGTTGGCTTGCATATAGTTAGCGAGTATGTCAAATTGCACGAAGGTGTAATAGGCGTTGAAAGTCAGATAGGCAAAGGTTCAACATTTACCGTTATGATTCCGGCCAACCAACATATTCAGGAAGAAATTATAGCACAAAAACGAGAGAATGATGAACCGGCGGAAGAAATTACATTTGAGGAAGATGTAGTTTCTGAGGATCAAAGAACTAAGCTACCATTAATGTTGATTGTGGATGATAACCATGATTTCAGGAACTTCCTGGCAACATTGTTTACCCAGAACTATAGAATTCTGAGCGCCGAGGATGGTGAAAAAGCCTATCAAATCATTTTAAACAAAATGCCTGATCTGATTATTTGTGATGTGATGATGCCTAAAATGGATGGCTTCGAACTATGTAAACTCGTGAAAAATGATATTCGCATTTCTCACATTCCAATAATATTACTTACAGCCAAAGCCGGGGATGAAAATAAATACCGGGGATTGGAGGCCGGAGCCGAGGATTACATTTCAAAACCATTTAATATGGAAATGCTTACGCTTAAGGTGAATCGTGTCCTTGAAAGACAAAAGAAAACCCGTGATCAGTTTAAACATAAAGTTGATATTACCACCAGTGATGTGCAGATAACAACTATGGACGAAAAGTTTGTGAAGAAGGCAGTAGCTCTGGTAGAAGCCAATATTTCGACCAGTGAATTTCTTGTTGAAGATCTTTGTCGGGAAATGGGAATGAGCCGGGTATATTTTTATAAGAAAATACTTTCTCTCACCGATAAAACTCCTTCTGAATTTATTCGTTTTATCCGGTTGAAACGCGCCGCTGACCTGCTGGAAAAAAGTCAATTGTTTGTAAACGAAGTGGCTTTTCAGGTTGGATTTAACGACCCTAAATATTTTCGCAAATACTTTAAAGATGAATTTGGAGTGAGCCCGAACGAATATAAGAAAAAGTTTTTGAACTAATAATATTGAGTTTGAAAAAACAGAAATCAAAGGAATCATTAAACACTTTAGACTTAAGTAGTAAATATTATTATATAAATAGTCGTTATTTTCGCATTACTTGTAAATATTGCTACATAAATTATTGTTATTTCGAAATTAGATTATAACTTTGTGCTTTCAAATAGATGTTTGATAATAAGTTATTCGATTAGAATTCACAGTAATTAATATTAATCTTCTGAACTAGATTCCCGTATGAAGAAAATTTGTAGCTTGGCCCTTGTTTTATTTCTATTTACTTTAGTAGTTTCAGCTCAGTACAAAAGAGGTAGCATTTATATTGATGGGAATGTAAACTACTCTAACGACTTAACAAACAATAATGTAACACTGGTAAGCGTTCCTGCAGAAGTAAAATCGAGGAATCTTCTAGTATCGCCTAATATTGGCTACTTTTTAGCTGATAATTTTGTACTTGGAGTTGGTTTGGATTATAGATCTATATTTGGTTCAAGTTCGGGATTAAATTATGTTGATAACAAAAAAGATTCTGTAACCTATATGTCTGATATTAGGTCTACGAAATGGAATGAATTCGCTCCTGTTATTTTTGCAAAGTATATTTTTCCCATTACCGATAAATTAAGCTTTTCTCTGAAAGCAAAATTTTCCCATGGATTGGTAAAAAAAGAAATTTTAATAAATTCGACAACAGTGGTTGAAGACTTGCAGGGGATGTTGCTTGTTCAACGGCCCAGTGTTTTTGCGACAGAGAAGCCTTCCGGACAAACAAATAGGTTTAATCTTTCGCCAGAGTTTCAGTATTTGATAACAAATAGAATTGGTCTTCAAGTAAATTTCACTGGTTTTAGCTATAATTCTGTTCCTGTTATCACTCCTGATTACGTGCCGATAGGTCATGGTGATGGTTATAATATTAAGGTTTATTCAGGGACACAAAAAACTACCACCTTCAGTATTAATCCGTCTTCCTGGAGTTTTGGTTTGTTCGTGCTGTTGGGTGGACAAAGTTCGAAATAGTAAAAAGACATTATTTTCATATAAAACAGACTGGTTCCTCACGAATCAGTCTGTTTTTTGTTTTATGCTGTGTTTTATTCAAAAGAACTTAGTTTTAGAACTGCGGCTTTCGGTCTGTTTTTAGAGATGGAGACATTGCAAAGGGCTATTTTTACTTTTTTATCACGGCATTTAGAGTCTTTATTTCTATATGAAATGTTGTTTATTTTACATTTAGCCCCTTAAAAAGAAACAATTTCAACGGGTTTATTCGAAATTGCCCCTGTATTGCATACATATTACGCATATAATTGTTTTTATATATTAGTATTTTTGCATACTCATACTTAAGTCGAATGAAAAAGACACAACTACTTGCCATTATTCTTGCGCTGAATTTAGCCCTTTCAGCTCAAACTACATATTTTTTTCAAAACACAGCTTTATTCGACGATAAACGGGTTGATAATCTCCTTTCGTTGATGACCCTCGATGAAAAAGTCAATGCTCTTTCTACAAATCTGGGCGTTCCGCGTTTAGGTATCCGTAACACCGGACATTCAGAGGGCTTACATGGTATGGCACTCGGTGGTCCAGGCAACTGGGGTGACTTTTCCGCTGCCGGTCATATTCATAAAACTTATCCAACAACAATTTTCCCTCAAGCTTATGGGTTAGGTGAAACTTGGGACCCGGGACTTATTCAGCAAGTTGCCGATGTTGAAGCTACCGAGATCCGCTTTTATACACAAAACCCAAACCTGAATAAAGGAGGTCTTGTGATGCGTGCTCCGAATGCCGATTTAGCCCGTGACCCTCGGTGGGGACGCACCGAAGAAAGTTACGGTGAAGATGCATTTCTGGCTTCGCGTTTGACGGTGGCTTTTGTCAAAGGATTGCAGGGAAACGCTCCGAAATACTGGAAGTCGGCTTCGCTTATGAAACATTTTCTGGCTAACAGCAACGAAGATGGTCGCGATTCGACTTCGTCGAATTTTGATGAACAACTTTTCCGCGAATATTATTCTTTTCCATTTTACAAAGGTATCACTGAAGGTGGTTCGCGTGCATTTATGGCTTCGTATAATGCATGGAATGGCATTCCGATGACCATAAATCCAGTATTGAAAAAGATCACCCGTGATGAATGGGGAAATAACGGTATTATATGTACCGATGGAGGTGCACTTACTTTGCTTGTAAATGCACACAAGGCATTCCCAACAATGACAGAAGGCGCAGCTGCTGTGGTGAAAGCTTCGGTGGGTCAATTTCTTGACAATTTCAAACCATATATCTACGAAGCTTTGAAAAAAGGCTTACTAAATGAAAAAGATATTGATGATGCTATTCGTGGAAATTTCTACGTGGCATTGAAACTGGGATTGCTGGATGCCGACCAAACAAAAGTTCCGTATGCTAACATCGGTGTGACCGATACCGTTTCGCCCTGGAATAAACCGGAGGTCAAAGCATTTGTGCGAGAGGTAACAGCTAAATCGGTGGTTTTGCTCAAGAACAGCTCGAATCTGTTGCCACTAAATAAATCGAAAATCAAATTCATTGCCGTTATTGGACCGCGGGCTGATGAAGTTCTGCTTGACTGGTATAGCGGAACACCACCTTATACCGTAACCATTTTACAAGGAATCAAGAATGCCGTAGGCAAGGATGTAAACGTATTTTATGCTTCGTCCGACCAAATGGACAAAGCAACAACAGCAGCCAAAAAGGCCGATGTGGCAATTGTTTGTGTAGGAAATCACCCGTATGGAACTGATGCGCGTTGGATGTTTTCGCCGGTACCGAGTGATGGACGTGAAGGAGTGGACCGCAAAGCAATAACATTGGAACAAGAAGACTTGGTGAAAGTAGTGATGCAGGCAAATCCTAAAACAGTCATGGTATTGGTGAGTAACTTTCCGTTTGCGATTAATTGGTCGCAGGAAAATGTACCAGCTATTTTACATGTTACCAACAATAGTCAGGAACTAGGCAATGGTTTGGCTGATGTGATTTTTGGTGATGTCAATCCGGCCGGGCGTACCACGCAAACCTGGGTGAAAAGCATTACCGACTTACCTCCGATGATGGACTACAATATTCGGCATGGCAGAACCTATCAATATTTTAAAGGCAAACCGCTTTATCCATTTGGGTTCGGATTGAGTTACACTTCGTTTGAGTATTCCAGGTTGAAAACATCAAAACTGACCCTTTCTGATTCTATCATTGTATCGGTAAGTATAAAAAACACTGGCAAGCGAGATGGTGACGAAGTGGTTCAATTGTATGTTTCTTATCCTGGCTCAAAAGTGGAACGTCCGATGAAACAATTGAAAGGGTTCAAACGGGTGTTTATTCCCGCCGGTGAATCGAAAACGGTAGAAATTCCGTTGAAAGCAGAAGATTTGGCGTATTGGAATGTAGAAAAGCACGCTTTTATCGTTGAAAAGGGGAACGTGAAGCTGATGGTTGGTAGTTCGTCAGCAGATATAAAACTGACAAAAATATTATCCATAGCCCCTTAGGAGGAATAAAGACTGATTTAATATAATATTTTCATAACCAAACTCTCTATTTCCCTTTAGGGACTAGGGGTTCTTTATTTTATACAAAATGAAAAAACAAATTATTCCCGCTTTGCTTTTGCTGGCTTGCAGTTGTTTGCAGCCTCTTATGGCACAACAGAAACGGCTCCTCGGTGACCCTGTAGACATGAGCCTTGACTTTAAGGATTTTCATAACATTTATTTCTTTGCCGATAAGTTGGCAAGTTTCGATCCGGCTACCGCCAAAGGAAAAATCAGTTGGAAACGGTCGTCACTTTATACCCGCCAGGCGTTTGATGTGAACACTATCTTACCGCAAGATTTGACTATGCTTGATTTTCCGGGTGCAGCTTATCAGCAAAATCCAGAATTGAGCTTTACAGTTGATTTTATTACTCCCCGGACTCTGCGTATTCGTATGTTGACAACTCCGGTAGAGCCAAAGCCTTTTGATTCGCCTATGTTGGTAAAAGAACCGGGTAAAGACAGCTCGTGGAAATACGCTAAAACAAAAACAGGTCATAGTTACACCAGCGCGTTTGGAAAATTGCTGATTGAAGTCAATCCATTCCGCATTGTATTGATGGATGCCAAAGGAAACCGTTTGACCGATACCTGGCGTTGGAACGATAATGATTCGTCGCAGGTGAAAATACTTCCTTTCAACTTCATTAAAAAAGGGGCAGATAACAGTCGTGAGATTAATCCGGTATTTTCATTATCTCCCAACGAAAAGATTTTTGGTTGCGGTGAATCGTTTACCAAATTGGACAAGCGCGGACAAAAAGTAAACTTATACGTTACCGATCCGCAAGGACCTGAAACCGACCAAATGTACAAGCCCATTCCATTTTTTATGAGTAACCGTGGTTACGGTATGTTTATGCATACTTCCGCCCCTGTCACCTGCGATTTTGGAAACACTTACGTAGGGGCCAATAAACTGTTTATGGGCGATGAAGCACTGGATTTATTCGTTTTCATCGGTGAGCCAAAAGATATTCTGCACGAATATACCGAAATCACCGGAAAAGCGCAGATGCCTCCGCTATGGTCATTCGGAACATGGATGAGCCGCATCACGTACTTTGAACAAAAAGAAGGATACGAAGTGGCAGCCAAGTTGCGTGAAAATAAAATCCCTGCCGATGTGATTCATTTCGATACCGGATGGTTCGAAACCGACTGGCAATGTGATTATAAATTTGCTCCATCGCGTTTCTCCGATCCGCAAAAGATGATCAATGATTTGAAAAAGGATGGTTTCCATATTTCCCTGTGGCAGCTTACCTATTTCACTCCAAAGAATAAGTTTTTCCCCGAAATCATCGATAAAAACCTGAATGTAAAGAATACAAAAGGCGAAATGCCTTACGAAGATGCCGTGCTCGATTTCTCCAATCCAAATACAGTGAAATGGTATCAGGATAAACTAGCCGGATTGCTCAAAATGGGTGTGGGAGCCATTAAAGTGGACTTTGGCGAAGCCGCTCCACTGGATGGCATGTACGCATCGGGCCGCGGCGGTTGGTACGAGCATAATTTGTATCCATTACGTTATAACAAAGCGGTGGCCGAAGTTACCAAAGCTACAAATAACGAGAACATCATTTGGGCTCGTAGCGCATGGGCTGGCAGTCAACGTTATCCGTTGCACTGGGGTGGCGATGCTGCCAATAAAGATATTGCCATGGAATCGGAATTGCGCGGCGGGTTATCGTTCGGCTTAAGCGGGTTCTCGTTCTGGAGTCACGACATTGGCGGGTTCGTTCAATCGTCACCCGAAGCCTTATACCGTCGCTGGCTACCGTTCGGATTCCTGACTTCGCATAGCCGGGCACACGGAGCACCTCCCAAAGAACCCTGGTTGTACAATCAAAGTTTCGTGAAGGCATTCCGCGAAGCTGCCGAAATGAAATATAAACTGATGCCTTATGTATATGCCCAGGCTAAGAACTGTACCGAAAAAGGATTACCGATGGTGCGTGCGCTGTTTGTGGAATTTCCGAACGATCCCGGAGCCTGGACAGTGGATGATGCCTATTTGTTTGGTTCAGACATCTATGTAGCTCCATTGATGGAAAATACCAAAGGACGCCAAGTGTATTTACCCGGTGGAAAATGGATCGATTATCAAACAGGAAAAACGTATAACCGCGGTTGGAATGATATTGAAGCCGGAGAAATTCCTTGTATCATTCTGGTGCGTAATGGAGCCGTGATTCCTCATGCTAAGCTTGCACAAAGTACCGATAAAATCGATTGGTCAAACAT
>DAIQOQ010000099.1:0-10552 GCA_036787795.1 Paludibacter sp.
TTATTATTGTTTTTCCCGTCTTTCATTTTTCTGTAAAATTGTCTATTACCAGTTACTTGATTATTTATTGCATTTATCTATATTCAAACATTCTATTATACTATTCTTTTACTCCCTCCAAAGGTAAAAACATTTTCCAGAATTAACTCCATTCCGTTTAATTAATTTACGGGGTTAGCGGGGCATAAAGGCTGCGGGTTCACTGGGAGGTCCCCAGCCCAGGGTATTTCCGCCGCTTATACGAATATAGATAGTCAGTCCACGGATTTGGTCTCTCATTTCCATGTTGCGCAGCGATGCATGGTCTGTAACAGTTGTCCAGGGTCCATCGATGTTGGTTGCTGTTTCCACTTTGTAGCGGTCGGCACCATCCACCCGTTCAGCATATACTTTGAAACTGCAAGGGGTACTCCCATCTTCTATTCGTTTAATAAGGGCTCTTGCGGGAATCTCGCGGATTGCAGGTTCGTCGTTATAGTCGAAGCCTGAAAGCAGAATAATGGTTCTATCGCCCAGAGCTATTTTGTTTACATAAACAATATAGTCCTTAAGCAATGTACACAGCACCACACTCTGATCTGTTATTGCCTGATTCTTTTGTTTGCTGCCATCTTTTGCATTCAGGCAGTTTCCCATCTTACTAAATTCAGCTTGTAACTTATCCAAATCCGGATTCGGATTAACGAACAAGTCCAGATTAGAACTCAAACTGATATGTACCCTTTGGGCCAAGTGATAGAGCTTTTCGGTATCTCTTACTTTGCAATGCAACACTGCTGTGAACGATTTCATAAGACATTAATTTAAAATTTGACGGTTATTCCGCTACAAAAATAAAAAGTTGTTTGGATTTTGAAAAACATTTGACCGAAAAAAACGTGTCAAAGTGCACTTTGACACGTTTTTTCCGGTTTACTCCTACCCCATTCGGGTCAACATTTTACAATAAAGGCAATTTTGTGCTAAACATGGGCACAAGAAAAAGAGAAATCCCTTCGTTTTCGAAATTGTCGGGCAAAGAAGAAACAAAAGCAGGCAAACAACAAAAATACGTGCCCACCAGAGAGGCAAACAAAGCCAAAAGATTCTACTAAATGGGCAAAAGTTGTCGGAAATTGCCCATTCTTTCCTAAAACACCGCGGTGAAAAGAAAATACACCGCGGTGAAAAAAAAAGAAAAAGGCAATTCTTCTGAAGAAATGCCTCCGCATTTATAGAAAATGCCGTCGCACTAATAATACACCGCGGTGTAATGACAAAACACCGCGGTGAAAAAAGAACAAAACGGCAATTCTTCCGAAGAAATGCCTCCGCATTTATAGAAAATGCCGTCGTAGTAATAATACACCGCGGTGTAATGACAAAACATCGCGATGAAAAAAGAACAAAACGGCAATTCTTCCGAAGAAATGCCTCCGCATTAATAGAAAAAGCCGTCGCAGTAATAATACAGCACGGTGTAATGATAAAACATCGCGATGAAAGAAAAAGAGAAAGGCAATTCTTCCAAAGAAATGCCTCCGTATTTATAGAAAAACCCGTCGGAGTTATAATACAGCACGATGTAATAACAAAACATCGCGATGAAAGAAAAAGAAAAGGGCAATTCTTCCAAAGAAATGCCTCCGTATTTATAGAAAAACCCGTCGGAGTTATAATACAGCACGATGTAATAACAAAACATCGCGATGAAAGAAAAAGAAAAGGGCAATTCTTCCGAAGAAATGCCTCCGCATTTATAGAAAAAGCCGTCGCAATAATAATACACCGCGGTGTAATAACAAAACACCGCGGTGAAAAAAGAAGAAAAGGGCAATTCTTTTCGAGAAATGCCTCCGCATTTAAAATACACCGCGGTGAAAAAGCAAAAAATGGAGCCATGGCATAGATAAATAAGACATTAATTTACGAAACCGAACATTTCTTTGCATTTAGCCGGCTTCAGTTCCCCTCCATTCAATCTACAATAAATACAATTCAGGTCTTAAATAAGACGTTTCGCATAGCTATTATATAAATAACCCCCTTCGCAGCTATAATTTTGCATTCAGAAATAAGTAATAGGAATTAAATAATATTGTATTTCTCAGAAAAGCATTATACGATACGGTTGTAATTTTAAAGTTGAAAATAGCATTTATTCGTACTTTTTTTGTCACGTTCATCCCCCTTTTTTGTCACGTTCGTCCGTCTTTTTCGTTCACTCAACGAATTTAACAAAAGAGCAAATATGGGATACACTACTTTTGTACTGTTATTTATTTTCGTTTGAAAATTGAACCCGATAGAGAGTATTTATCACAACACAAACTTAATACATTAAAAAAAATATGAAACACCTTCTTCTATCCGTATCCATATGTTTGCTGTGCATTTCCTTGACTTTTGCTCAATCGCCGGGCGTTGTGAAACTCTCGCTAAGAGATTGTGTGAAGCAGGCTGTTGAGAAAAATGTAAATGTACGAACGGCTAAAATTGACAAAGAAATAGGAACTGAAAAAAAGAACGAAGCTAGTGCATCTTTGTATCCCAAGATTGATCTGAAGACCAATTTCACCGATAATGTGAAGTTGCAAAAAATAATGGTCGACGGAGCAATTATGGGGGCGCCGGGGACAGAAATACCATTTACAATGGGCAGCATGTACAGCACCACTGAGGTATTAAGTATCAGTCAGACTCTTTACAACCAAACAGCCATAACAGCCCTGAAGTTGGCAAAAAAAGCCAATGAGACCTACGATCTGAACATCCGCAAGTCGAAAGAAGATGTGGGCGTTCAGGTGGCTAAAATGTACGCGCTTGCCCAAACCACCATCGAACAACAAAAATTGATTGAAGGTAATATTAGTCGTAGCGAACAATTGAAAAAAATTACCGGAGTAACCCTTGAGGCCGGAACCGGGAAACAAATTGATATGGACAGGGTGACCGTGAACCTCGAAAACATGTACACCCAACTAAGCAATAGCAAAGCGACCTACGAACAACAACTGAATACAATCAAATACCTGCTCCAACTGCCGCTGGACACACCGGTGGAACTGACCGATACGGTAGGAACCGAATTATTATCGGCTCAACCCATACTGCTGAATGATTTTTCGTCGAATGTAAACATCCAGTTGCTGGAGTCTCAGAAACAAATCAACAGTCTGAACAAAAAATACATCAATGCCGGGTATCTTCCTTCATTATCGCTTTCGGGACAGGCTGCCTATCAGGGACAACAAAGTAAGTTCAGTACTTACTTCAATAACAGCTCCGATAATAAATGGTATCCGTATAGCAATTTCACCGTTACCCTTGCAATTCCTGTTTTCGATGGATTTGAACGGCGGTCGAAAGCCCGTCAGGCTGAGATGGATTACCGCAAAACCGAGTTGACACTCAACGATACAAAAGAGTCGTTGAGTATGGACTACCGCAATGCGCTGAATACTTACCAGAACAATAAAACCAACGTAAAACGTCAGAAACAAAACCTGAACCTGGCTGAAAAAGTGTATCAGGAAACAAGTTTGAAATACAAAGAAGGAATGGTTACCATGAGCAACCTGCTACAAGATGAAACCAGCCTGAGCAATGCACAGGACGGTTACCTGACCGCCCTTTACAACTTCAAAGATTCCGAATTGAAGATCATGTCGTTAAACGGCGAAATAAACAGTTTAATGCAATAATAAACACATACATTTTGAAATAAAAAAATCAACAATATGAAGAAGACAACAATCATTGTAAGCGCATCGGGTATTTTACTGATCGCAGCCATTGCACTGACACTGGCATCCAACAAAAAAGTGATCGACAGCCACAATGTAGCATCGGGAAGTCAGATAAACACATCCGTCAGCGTGGCTACAGTAGAAGAAAAGCAAACCAACGGCGAACTACAACTGGTGGGAACGGCGCAAGCATGCAAGGAAGTGAACATTGCCTCCGAGAGTGCAGGAAAAATTGTACAACTCAACTTCAAAATGGGCGATTACGTCACAAAAGGCAAAGTATTAGCCCGCATTGATGATACTTACAAACGCCTGGCTTATGAAAATGCCAAGCTTACCTACGACAAGAGCAAAGACGATTATCAACGAAACCTCACCTTACACAAAGGAGATGCCATTTCGGACACGCAGCTGCGCGACATAAAAATGACTTTCGACAATGCAGCCATCCAACTCCAAAATGCGAAAAAACAATGGACCGATACTCGTATTCAGGCTCCCTTTAGTGGATACATCACTGCATTGAATACCGAGCTGGGAGCTTACCTGAGTGTGGGTAACCCCATTGCTTACATTGCCGACATTTCAAATCTAAAAGTAACGCTCGATGTTTCGGAAACAAATGCCTACGCCTTGAATAAAGGACAAACGGTGAAGATCAGCACAGATGTGAACCCCGATCTGGCATTTTCCGGCAAAATATCAAACATCAGTGCCAAATCGTCTACGTCGCACACTTATCCGGTTGAAATTCTGATTACCAACAATGGCAAAGACAAACTAAAAGCCGGAACCTATGTAAACGTAAGTGTAAATATGGGCAAAAGTGGAAAAGCATTAATGATTCCACGCGATGCCATTGTAAGTAGTGTAAAAGATCCGTCGGTATATGTTGTCGAAGGTCAGGTAGCTAAACTGGTAAAAATCAAAACTGGTCGTAATTTTAATTCAAACCTGGAAGTGCTTGACGGATTAAAAGAACATGACAAAGTGGTAACCAACGGTCAGATAAATCTAACCGATGGTGCTAAGGTTTCCGTAATCAACTAATATAAATATCCACTTGATTGCCTAAAATAATATCGATAGATATTGTCTTTTGTGAACTTCAAAAATGATTTCACCACAAAAGGCACAAAAGATACACAAAAGCATATGAAGAAGATTCTAATTTACATATCGTATGAATTTTTCAAGGAAACAAAAGCTAAGTTTTTATTGCATAAAAACTTTTGTGCTCCTTTTGTGCCTTTTGTGGTATGTTATTCCGATTTTGTAAAATAAAAAAATCGTATGACCTAATTTTCGACACTACTAATTGCTCTGGAATTATCCTGACAGATACTTTCATCGTGCTTTCAGAGCGTAAAACTTGTAACTCCTAACTAATTTCTTGTAACTATTTTTAGTATGAATATAGTAGAAACATCCATAAAAAAGCCCCTGATCATTGCCGTAATCTTTACGCTGCTCACTCTCGGAGGACTGTTGTCGTTCAACATGCTCAACCTGAATTTGCTGCCAAAGTTCGAGCTACAGATGCTGACGGTGCAAACCATTTACCCCGGAGCAGGAGCATCGGAAGTGGAAACCTCGGTCACCAAAAAGATTGAAGACGCACTCTCCACAATCGAAAACCTGAAAAAAATCAGTTCCACCTCCATGGAAGGTGTATCCACAATTGTAATTGAGCTCAACGAAGGTACCGATGCCAACCTGGCTGTCCAGGAAGCTCAACGAAAAATATCGGCCATTAAAACCGACTTACCTACCGATGTAAAAGAACCATCGATCACCAAGCTGGCGCTCGACGAAAAGGCTATTTTGAATGTAGCGGCATCATCGTCCTTACCTTCCACTCAGTTTTACAAATTGGTAGAAGACCGCATTGAGTCACGACTGGCCAAGCTACCGGGTGTGGGCGCCATAAAAATGACCGGTGGAAAAGAACGCCAGATCAAAGTAAATATTGATGCCGAAAAACTGAAAACCTATAAGTTGTCCGTCATGCAGGTATTATCGGTTATTCAGTCGGCCAATATGGAAATTCCAGCCGGTAATGTTGAAAGCACTAAATCGGTTTATTCTGTCCGCCTGGCAGCTAAATATACCAGCCTGGATCAGCTCCGCAACACGGTAATTGCCACCGTACCCGGCGGCGGTAACGTAAAAGTAATGGATGTGGCTGAAGTTGAAGATGGACTGGCCGAACAAAAACAGATTAACCGCATCAACGGGCGGGATGCCATCGGGCTTTCCATTCAGAAACAGAGTGATGCCAATGCTGTAAAAGTTTCGGATATGGCCAAAAAAGAATTAAAAGCCATTGAAAAAGAATATGCTGCGGATCATGTAAAATTTGAAATAGCCACCGACGACTCTATTTTTACCCGTGCTTCGGCCGATGGTGTGGTGGAAGATCTTATTCTGGCCATCCTCATTGTTGCCATTGTTTGTTTTGTTTTTCTTCACAACATCCGAAGTGCATTGATTGTCATGGTTGCCGTGCCTCTCTCTATTATTCCGGCTTTTGTCGGGATGTATATCCTGGGATTCTCGCTGAACATGATGTCGCTGATGGCCTTGTCGCTGGTAGTAGGTATTCTGGTCGACGACTCCATTGTGGTAATCGAAAATATGTTCAGCCACATGGAAAAAGGAAAAACAAGATGGCAGGCAGCACTCGATGGGGCTAAACAGATTATGTTTACCGCCATGGCCATTACCTTGGTTATTGTGATGGTGTTCCTCCCCATGGGACTCAGCGGCGGATTAATCGGAAATATTCTGAAAGAATTTTCTATTCCTATTGTCATTACCACTTTATGCAGCTTGTTGGTATCCTTCACGGTTACACCTTTATTGATGTCGCGCTACGGAAATATGCCCGACGATACACGCACCACCCTTTCGGCCCGTTTCTCGCGCTTTATTGAACGGACTCTGGAGTCGGTGAAAAACTGGTACGGAAATACACTGGTATGGGGACTCAAACACAAAACAATGGTGCTGGGAGTAACCATAGTCCTGTTCTTTGCTTCGTTTGCACTGATTCCAACCGGATTTATCGGAGCCGCTTTTATGCCCGACAGTGATAGGGGGGAATATGTGGTGACTCTGGATATGAATCCGCAGTTAACGGTGTATCAGAATAACCAAATCACGATGCAGGCCGAAAAAATCATCAAAAGCATTCAGGGAGTTGAAAGCATCTTTACCAATGTAGGAACATCCGCCACTTCGACCAAAAACAATGTTACCACCATTACGGTGCGACTGGTAGATAAAACGAAAAGAAAGATGGGTGCCGAGAAATATGCTTCGCTCACCAAAGAGAAAATTATGAATGCCATTCCGGGTGTTCGGGCACGCGCCACTCCCACTTCCATTTCGGGAGGAACCGATGAACCCATTCAGCTGATTGTACAGGGTGCCGATTACGACAAAGTGCAGGAAACTGCCGCCATGGTTTTAAACACGGTCCGACATACACCGGGAACTTCGGATCCGAAATATTCAATTGACGATCCACGGCAGGAAGTACAGGTTAAACTCGACCGGGAAAAAATGTCAGAATTCGGATTATCGGTAAGCGATGTGGGTTCCAGCCTTCGTACTTCATTAAACGGAAACGACGATTCGAAATACAAAGAAGGTAACTACGAATACAATATCCGCATTGGTATTGATAATTTCGACCGTACAAAATCGGAAGATGTATCCAAACTTACTTTTATAAACAAAAAAGGGGAACTGATAGAATTAAACCAGTTTGCAAAAATTGGTTACGGCTTAGGAGCATCGGCATTGGAACGTACCAACCGTATGTCGTCCATCACCGTTAAATCGAATGTTATCGGTCGCCCTTCGGGAACAGTGGGTTCCGAAATAACGACAGCCATTGCCGGAAAGATACCGGAAGGTGTAACCATTAAGCCGGGTGGTATGATGGAACAGCAAGATTCGGCTTTCGGTAGCCTTGCATTTGCGTTTTTGGCTGCCATCGTCCTGATTTATTTAATTCTGGTGATACTTTACAATTCGCTGACCGATCCGTTGATTGTATTGTTTTCCATTCCGTTGTCGCTGATTGGTGCATTGCTGGCACTGGCATTGACCATGAATACGCTGAACATTTTCAGTATTATCGGATTGATTGTGCTCATCGGGCTGGTAGCCAAAAATGCCATTCTGTTGGTTGACTTTACAAACCACCTGAGACGCGAAGGTCTGAACACCTACAATGCCATTATTGAAGCCGGAAAAGAACGTATGCGCCCCATTCTGATGACCACCTTCGCCATGATATTAGGAATGCTTCCTATTGCACTGGCCTCGGGCAATGGCGCCGAAATAAAGAATGGCATGGCCTGGGTAATTATAGGCGGACTAACCAGTTCGATGGTACTTACACTTCTGGTGGTGCCAATCGTATATTACATCTTCGACCGCATCGGAGCGAAAATCCGATCGTTCAACAGAAAAAAGCTGATTAAAAAAGTAAAAGCCCGTCAGCTTGAAGCAAGCATAGCATAACAATAAAATAAGTCGGGACATTAAACCCGGACTATAACAATTATAGCGATGAACAACTAAGCTCTCTTTTTAAGTACAGGTGAAAAATCACTTGTACTTAAAAGGAGAATTAGAATATAGAAGTTCAGCCAAAGTAAAAAATCAGTCCATAACAAATAAGCACATTACAGAAATGAGAATTTCTAAACAACAAAAAAATATGAAGTCCCTTCTTTTTGCAACCCTGATCTTCCTATCTGTCAATGCAAGTGCTCAGTCGCCAGAGAACTATGATATAAGTTTAGAAGGACATTGGGTTGGCAGTAATAGCGACGCTGCTTTTCAATCACATAGTATACGGGCAAAATTATTATCCAGCCCAATAAATCAGGGAAAAGATGGAATTATCAGTGTCAATGGAATGTATAGCTTTGTGAATTTTACATTTGAAAACAATAAAGAATTATTCAAAGATCTGGACTATTTTCATAGTGTTGGTTTTGCATTATCTTATAGCAAAGCACTAAAAAATCCAAGCTGGTATCTGACAGGAATAGTAATTCCTCAACTAAATTCAAATTTCACCGATGGAATTAAAGGAAGTGACTTCTATCTGAATGCAGTCTTATTAGCCACTCACATGATTCGGAAAGACGCAAGATTAACGATAGGATTAACCTATTCAAGCACCCTGGGTTTTCCGGCTCCTATTCCCATAATCAGTTATTGGAAAGCATGGAACGACCAATGGGAAATGAACCTTGGATTTCCCAAAATGTATCTGACCCATCACTTCAACAAAAAGTCAAGCTTAATGACATTACTTGAACTTAAAGGATACAATGGGAATATCAGTAGCGGTTTCAATGATCCTCTTTTTGAGAAAAACCGAGCGGCTCAACGGGTAAGTTATCGCGACATCTTAACCGGACTGGAATATAGCTATAAATTAAACAACATACTATTGAATTTCGATGCGAGCTATGCAATAAACAGGAGCCTGAAATTACAAAACACAGACAATGAGACTGCATATAAGTTTAATATAAGCAATGGATGGAATGTGGGGATCGGAATTGCCTTCAATTTACATAACAAGAAATAACTGCTCTGATTCCGGCAATATATCCATTATTTTTTATACCTTTAACGCATCTTTAAATAAGAATATCATGAGGAAGAACATCATACTTAATCCGTTTACTCATAAACATGCCATTCAACTAACCATCTATATCAGTATCATTCTTGATGCTATTTTAATGGTCGGATATAGTTACAATCAAAAAATTATCGCAGATAATCTGGGAATTGTCTTTTCTGTTTTTCTTTCTAACGCATTGCTGCTTTACCTGCTTTTCCGACTGAATTTCCGCATCATGGAAATTCAGCCAAAACAACGATTATGGGTGTGGGTTAGCTTTGTTGGATCATTTGCCTTTGCATATGTTTATAACATCTTGTTCTGCCACTTGTCTTCCTTCCTATATCCTCAGATAGCTAGCGGAAGCACTCAGTTTTCAAGAACTGTATTAATGACAGATCTGATTGCTGCACTTATCGTTATACTAACCACTTATTTGTTCTCATCGGTGTACGAGAATCAGCAAAATGTGCTGAAAAACGAAAAGTTGGTGGCTGAAAACATGCGTACCCGCTATGAAGTATTGAAAAGTCAGGTTGATCCGCATTTCCTGTTCAATTCACTGAATACACTCGACGGCCTGATCAGTATGGATACGGAAAAGGCACATGAATATGTACAAAACTTATCGTCGGTGTTTCGGTATACCATAGGTAATAAAGAAATTATTCAGTTGGGCGAAGAACTGGATTTTACAGAGGCTTATGTTAGTTTAATGAAAATAAGATATGGCGACAGTTTGCACGTGAATATTCAGGTAGACAACGAATATAAAAACTCGTACATCATGCCTATCAGCATTCAACTACTCGTTGAAAATGCGATCAAACACAATGTACTAAGTAATAAACAACCCTTGGTTATCCATATCGAGACCACCCGCAACGATTCAATAAAAATATGGAATATGATTCAGCCAAAAAATACTCCTGAAACCGGTGAGGGTATTGGATTGAGCAATCTGGCTGAACGATATAACTTACTGTTCCAAAAAGAAATTGTTATTTCGTCCAACGATGTTTTTTGTGTGGAATTACCTCTTATAAAAGAACTGAATGCTGATAAATTTCCTGAAGAAATTAAACTGGGCGGTCCATTTTGTTGTTAACCAAAAGTATTAAATGCGAATAAAGTCCAATCAATATGAAAGCTGTAATTGTTGAAG
>DAIQOQ010000100.1:0-2513 GCA_036787795.1 Paludibacter sp.
ATTTTTATTGCAAAAATACAACAAATAGTTTGTTATATCCGAAAAAGCGCGTATCTTTGCACTCGCTTTTCAGAAATACTATTGCATTGCAAAACGCAAAACATTTCAAAGAAAACACTCGGGGTGTAGCGCAGTCCGGTTAGCGCACCTGCTTTGGGAGCAGGGGGTCGTGGGTTCGAATCCCGCTACCCCGACAAAAAAAGGACTTATCGAGTTATCGGTAAGTCCTTTTTATTTTGTTTAAATATAGTTTTCAATAAAAATAGAAACTAATATGTTTTTTATATCAAAAAAAGAGAGAATAAAAAGCCGCTATTAAAAAAATAATCTATCTTTGAAGCGCAAACAGACATCTCATTAAATTTTGAACTAAAAAAATAGACCATTATGAAAACACAAGAAGACGATTTATTGGTATACGATGAAGATGATGCCGTAAAATTCATTCTCAATTCTATTCCAGAGGAAGCAAAAGGACGTATTAATGATGAAAAGGTAGAATATGTTTTGGATGTTGTATACGAGTTTTACGATGAAAACGGCCTGATTGACGAGGACTCAACGGAAGAAGCAAGCATTGACGAAGAAGAAATGTTTAAATTTATTCTGAAATGCTCAAAGAAAGATAAAATGGAATTAAGTGAAGATGATATTCAAGTTATTCTGGATGGCGAATACGAGTATGGTAAATCACTTGGAATTTATACCGAGCAGAATTAATCGCTTTAAACTGCCGTTTTATTTCAAAGGTAATTTTATTACATGAAGCAAAAAAGCACCATAGCAATTATAAAAAGCTTGGTGTTTTTTTTGATTTACATCTTGTGTCTTATTCGAATAAAAAGATTTAATTAAAATAGGAGAAAGAACTTTATGTTTCATCTGCTGTACGCCTTAGGATGGATTTTCGCTTTATTACCATTGCGCATTCTCTATCTGTTTTCCGATTTGTTTTATCCTATTGTTTATTATATAGTTGGATACCGAAAATCAGTTGTACGTAATAATTTAGAAAACTCCTTTCCTGACAAAACAGAAAAGGAATTACGTAAGATTGAGCGACGTTATTATCGTTTTTTCTGCGATATATTTATAGAAAGCATTCATGAAATACATTTTTCTGATGCCGATAGTAAACGACGATTCATTTTTGTCGGTGTAGATCAATTGCAAGAGCAGTATAATACAGGAAAAGGTATAATGATTATGACTGCTCATTATGGAAATTGGGAATGGGGACGTAATTTTCCATTATTTACTTCCGAAGAAATGCCGTTATATCAAATTTACAAACAGCTATCAAATGAACAATTTGATAAATTCATGTACGAGCTAAGATCTAAATACGGTGGAATCAATGTTGAAAAGCGAGACTTGCTACGTTCAATGGTAAAAGCAAGGAACGAAGGCAGACAAGGAGTATACTGGATGATTTCCGATCAGACGCCCGCCGAGCAAAAAATCCATCATTGGACAACATTCTTAAATCAAGATACTCCTGTATTAACCGGCACTGAACAATTAGCCAGAAAGTTTGATTACCCGGTTTTTTACGCCGAAATAAAAAGAATTAAACGAGGATATTATCAATGTACTCTTATTCCTGTTTCTTTAAATCCATCTAAAACTGCTGAATTTGAAATTACAGATAAATATATGAAGTTATTGGAAAATACGATAAACACAGCACCCGAGTACTGGCTTTGGTCACACAGACGCTGGAAGTACAACCACAAAGAGAAACACGACAGGCAATAGTTTATTCAAAACTCTAGACACAATTTATTATCTCACAAATTACTTATGACCACAGCCATCGTCATTCTAAACTGGAATGGAGAAAAATATTTACAGCAGTTCTTACCAATTCTTATTGAAAATACAATACTTTCTGATGTGGAAATTATTGTTGCCGACAATGCTTCGACAGATTCATCCTTGTCGGTTTTAGAAGAAAAATTTCCTACAGTTAAGACTATTGTTCTAGACAAAAATTATGGATTTGCCGGAGGCTACAACGAAGCACTGGCGCAAATTGATGCTGAATATTATATTTTACTGAACTCCGATGTAGAAGTAACACCCGGTTGGTTGGTACCATTGATTAGCTACATGAATGAACATAAAGATGTAGCAGTCTGTCAACCCAAAATCCATTCATTTTACAAACGGACACATTTTGAACATGCGGGTGCTGCAGGTGGATATATAGATCGATTCGGTTTCCCATTTTGTCGTGGGCGCATTTTAGGAACTGCCGAGGAAGACAAAGGTCAATATGATAGTGTTGCAGATATATTCTGGGCAACTGGTGCTTGTTTTGTAGTCCGCTCAAATATTTATTGGCAAGTAGGAGGGTTAGATGAAGAATTCTTTGCTCATATGGAAGAGATTGATTTCTGCTGGCGATTGAAAAGCAGGGGCCACAGGATCGCTTGCGTTCCGGATAGTACGGTTTTTCATATTGGTGGTGGAACACTAAATGTAGAAAGTCCGCATAAAACGTACTTAAA
>DAIQOQ010000100.1:2613-10487 GCA_036787795.1 Paludibacter sp.
ATTGTTATTGAATATTATTTAAAAGGTAAAAAAACATTTCGTTCTTTGATTAAATAGTTTAGGTCAAGTACAAACAAAAAAAAACGAGCCAATAGCGCTCGTTTTTTTTGTTTGTACTTGAAACAGAAATCATCCACATCTGGAATAACCACAACTACTACATTTCAAACATCCTTCCTGGTAAACCAGTGTTTTTTGTCCACATTCAGGACAAGGCTGCTCTTTTATTTGAGTTCCATCAGGAATGTATTTTTTGAGCGCACGCTCCACACCAACTTTCCATGTATTTATAGATTCGCTGTCTAACTGAAGTCCTGACACCAGTTTAATAACTTGATCTATAGGCATTCCATATCGTAATACACCAGAAATAAGCTTAGCATAATTCCAGAATTCTTTATCAAATTTATGCGATAGTCCTTCAACCGTTGTTTTGTAACCACGTTTATTGACAAACTGAAAATCATAACGCTTATTACCACTATCATCAACTGTTTTGATGATTTTACCCTGAGTAACCGTTTTGGGAAGTAAAATACCTTCTTCATCATCAGCCAGTCCTGTAAAAATTTCGTACGGACGCCCATTGCTTGATAAACCTACAAATGCAATCCATTTATCTTTTGCATTTTGGAATCGAACAATATCACATTCCAATTCTTTAGGTCTGACTACATGCTCGCCTTCGTAACAAAAACAAGTTTCTTTTTTCTCGTCTTTCTTTTCGTCCTTTTTTTCCTCTTTCTTATCGTTTACGGCAACAAGTACTCCTGCCCGAGAGCCATCTCTGTACACTGTTACTCCTTTACAGCCACACCGCCATGCTTCTTCATATAATTTACCAACCAACTCTTCAGTCGCATCAGCAGGAAGATTAATTGTTACACTAATTGAATGATCAACCCATTTCTGAATCCGACCTTGCATTTGAACCTTTTTTAACCAGTCAACATCATTTGCTGTTGCTTTATAATACGGTGACTTCGCAACAATTTCGTCAACCTCTTCTTTTGTATAATGTTTTGTAGTTGAATAATTATTTGCTTCCATCCACGTCACAAACTTATGATGAAATACAACATATTCTTCCCATGAATCACCGTTTTCATCAATGAAATCTACCCGAACATTTTTGTCATTCGGATTAACTTTACGTCTTCTTGTGTAAACCGGCATAAATACCGGCTCTACTCCCGAAGTTGTCTGAGTCATGATGCTGGTAGTTCCTGTGGGGGCAATAGTCAAGCAAGCAATGTTTCGACGACCGTATTTTACCATTTCTTTATAAAGAGCAGGATCAGCCTCACGCAAACGTTGAATATAAGGATTATTTTCTTCGCGCTTTGCATCATAAACAGAAAATGCACCACGTTCTTTTGCCATAGTAACAGATGAACCGTATGCAGCTAAAGCCACAGCTTTATGAACTTTCTCGGAGAAATCTGTAGCTTCTTCCGTACCATAGCGGTATCCTAAAGCAGCTAACATATCCCCTTCGGCGGTTGTTCCTACACCAGTTCTACGTCCCTGTGAAGTTTTTGTTTTAATCTTTTCCCAAAGTTGAAATTCAGTGTTTTTAATATCCTTATCTTCCGGATCCGATTCTATTTTAGCTATAATCTTATCAATCTTCTCCATTTCCAGATCAATAATATCATCCATTATACGCTGAGCCAAGCCAACATGCTTATGAAATAGCTCAAAGTCAAAAGTTGCTTGAGGTGTAAATGGGTTATTGATATATGAATATAAATTGATAGCCAATAAACGGCAACTGTCGTAAGGGCAAAGTGGTATTTCTCCACAAGGATTCGTTGATACAGTTCTGTAACCTAAATCTGCATAACAATCAGGAACTGATTCGCGAATTATGGTATCCCAAAAAAGGATTCCTGGTTCGGCCGATTGCCAGGCATTATGAACGATCTTTTTCCAAAGGGCATTGGCATCAACTTCCTTTTTGAACCATGGGTTTTTCGATGAAATGGGATATTGTTGAATAAATGGTTGATTGCCTATAGCAGCCTCCATGAAATCATCATGTAATTTTACTGAGATGTTAGCTCCTGTAACTTTGCCAGATTCCATTTTAGCATCAATAAAATTTTCCGAATCCGGATGTTTAATTGAAACACTAAGCATTAAAGCTCCACGTCTTCCATCCTGTGCCACTTCCCTCGTTGAATTCGAGTAACGCTCCATAAAAGGAACAATGCCGGTTGAGGTTAAAGCCGAGTTCTTGACTGGTGAACCTTTTGGACGTATATGTGAAAGATCATGACCAACCCCACCACGACGTTTCATTAATTGAACTTGTTCTTCATCAATTTTGATGATAGCTCCATAAGAATCTGAATCACCATCAAAGCCGATTACAAAGCAATTAGAAAGTGAAGCTACCTGAAATTCATTCCCGATGCCAGTCATTGGACTGCCTTGAGGAACAATATATTTAAAATCACGAAATAATTCGAAAAGCTCGTCTTCGGATAATGGATTCGGATATTTCTTTTCTACTCTGGCTATTTCTCTAGCCAGTCGACGATGCATATCGTCTGGATTTAATTCATAAGTATTACCAAATGAATCCTTGAGCGCGTACTTAGTTGCCCAAACTTTTGTTGCAAGATCGTCTCCTTTGAAATATTTAAGAGTTGACTCTTTTATTTCTTCTGCCGTAAATGTTTTTGTTCCCACGATAAAGTATTTCCTAAAAAGATTAGTATAAGTGTTTTGTGATTATAAAATAGTCCGATGAAATCGGACTACAATGTTAGCTAATTATTTTCTATATTCCAATAATAATAATTAGTTTTTATCAATAAAAGTAGAAAGTTTTCCAAAACTTTTTCCATCTGACTGAAAATAAGCAATATGATAAAATATTCTTGGAAGAATATTTCCCAAAATAAAATTCTGTTTCATTACTATGTTTTCAAAACAAAATACCATGAATAAAGTTTACGGGAATTTTCATTTATCTATATTTGATAAAATGGTAGGTCTTAGAAGAATATTTGGCCATTCTCTACTTTAAAAATACTTGCTTCTTGCCCAAGCTGCATAAGAATTAAATCTAAATGCTCGCGATTAGTATCCGTTATGAAAATCTGACCAAAGGTATCACCCGAAACCAACTCAACAATTTTTTTTACACGAATAGAGTCGAGTTTATCGAAGATGTCGTCCAGGAGAAGGAGTGGAGGGAAATTGTGTGTTCGTTTTAGAAAATCAAATTGAGCCAATTTCAAAGAAATCAGATAGGTTTTGTTTTGACCTTGCGAACCAACCCGTTTTATAGGAAAACCATCCAGCAACATTTCCAGTTCGTCTTTATGAATTCCCTGAGTTGAATAACCAAGCATCTGATCTCGATCGCGTGTAGCAATCATTCGATTTTTTATATCATGTTCGTGGTGTTGCGAATGATAAGTCAGACTTATTTGCTCGTTTCCACCGGATATATAGCTATAGAAGTTTTGAAAGATTGGTATAAACTCATCTATAAAGCTTTTGCGCTGCTCATAAATGTAGGTTCCGTATAAAGCCATCTGCTCTTCCCAAATGTCTAATAATGAATCATCAATTTTAGTTTCAGACTTTAGCAGTGCATTTCGTTGTTTGAGAGCATTATTGTATTGGAGCAATTGATTAAGATAAGTCTTGTTGTATTGAGAAATAACCCCATCAACAAACTTTCTGCGCTCATCACTGCCTTCCGAGATCAACCCGGAATCGTCAGGTGATACTAATACTAACGGCAATAAGCCAATATGATCCGAAAGACGCTCATATTCTTTTTTATTCCGTTTAAATTGCTTTTTCTGCCGATGCTTCATGCCACAATAAATATCTTCGGAAGAATCTCCTAAAGTATATTTACCCTGAAGCAAACAAAACTCCGCTTCATGCAGGATGTTTTGCGAATCAATAGAATTGGAATGACTTTTACAGAAGGATAAAAAATAGATTGCATCTAAAATGTTGGTTTTACCCATGCCATTGTTCCCGATAAAGCAGTTTATTTTGGGCGAAAATACCAATTCTGCTTCATGGATGTTTTTATAATTAAGTATCGATAGGGAATTTAGATGCATGAAATCGAAGATTTTTTTTCTATTGCAAATGTACATATTATTTAGTCAAGTTCAATTACTTTATTTTTTCGAAGATGTTAAACTAAATTGCCCTGAATAAATAAAAGACATATTGTAAAACTTATTTGATAGTAAAATTGTAACTTTGCAAGGGATGAAAATTAGGGATAAATTATCAGCGTAGCATCTTGGTTTATATGGCTGTATTTAAAATTGAATTTCATTTAGTCCTGCGTTCGATGTAACTATTTTCATTTTTTTAGATGAACAGATTGTTTAATATTTTTATTGTGTTGGTTGTCTTTACATTTATTGCATGCCAGACAAATAAAAAAGAAAATGCGATACCAGTAAAGCCTGAAAAGCCAGTAAGAGAACACAACGAAATAATTGTCGATTGTAATTATACTTTCGAAGAAGCAATTGCCGGTTCTAAGGCTCCAAAATGCGTATTAAATCAATTGGAATTAATTAATGTCCGGTACTATTCGACTGACAAAAAAATTCATACAGGACAAATACTTACAAATCAAAAAATAGCACAAAAGGTAGAGTGCATGTTTCAATTTATGCTGGAGCATAAATTTCCGGTTGCGCATGCAATCCCCATCGTAAAATACCATTGGGACGATAATTTATCTATGCAGGACAATAATACTTCCAGCTTTTGCTATCGTGATATTAGTTTTTCAAAACATGCAAAAGGACTGGCCATAGACATAAACCCTTATTTCAATCCGGTACGATGGAAAGCCGGACATGAGGATCGGATAAACAGACCGATAGGAGCCTGCCACAATCCGGCCGTACCCGGAACATTTTATGGATCTCATCCAGTGGTTCGGGAATTTAAGAAGTTGGGATTTCGCTGGGGACATAGCTTTAGTGCCAAATTTGATGATCATCATTTTGAAATGCAATATTAATGCAAAAACATCCTGCAAAAATATTTCATATTGTTATTTTTATTTGTATTTTTGCGATAAATAAAAAGAGTAAGCATATAATATAATTCAATTCACATCATACATTCAAAATTATGGCAAAGCTAACCAGAGAAGACGCTCTTCTTTATCACTCTCAGGGGAAACCAGGAAAAATTGAGGTAGTACCTACCAAACCCTACAGTTCTCAACGCGATTTATCATTGGCTTATTCACCTGGTGTAGCGGAGCCTTGTTTGGAAATTGAAAAAGACCCGAATACAGCTTATGAGTATACGGCCAAAGGCAATTTGGTAGCAGTAATTTCAAATGGTACAGCAGTGCTTGGACTGGGTGATATAGGTGCCATGGCCGGAAAACCGGTAATGGAAGGCAAAGGGTTATTGTTTAAAATATTTGCTGGAATTGATGTTTTTGATATTGAAGTAAATGAAAAAGATCCCGAAAAATTTATTCAGGTAGTAAAAGCGATAGCTCCGACTTTTGGTGGTATCAATCTGGAAGATATTAAAGCTCCTGAGTGTTTTGAAATAGAAGAACGCCTGAAAGCCGAGCTAGATATTCCACTCATGCATGATGACCAACACGGAACTGCCATTATTTCATCGGCGGGTTTGATTAATGCACTGGAAATTGTCGGAAAGAAAATAGAAGATGTAAAAATAGTGGTGAATGGTGCCGGAGCTGCAGCAAACTCTTGTACACAACTATACATGATGCTTGGAGCGAAGTTGGAAAACATCGTTATGGTAGATTCCAAAGGAGTTATCAATAAACAACGTACTGACTTGAATTCACGAAAAAAGCCATTTGCTACCGACAGAACCATTACCACGCTTGCCGAAGCCGTAAAAGATGCTGATGTGTTTTTGGGCTTGTCCATTGCAGGTGTACTTACAATTGATATGGTGCGCTCTATGAATGCAAATCCGGTGGTATTTGCACTAGCTAATCCAAACCCTGAAATATCGTACGAAGACGCTATGGCGGCTCGTCAGGATATTATTTTTGCTACAGGTCGTTCTGATCATCCTAATCAAATCAATAATGTATTAGGATTCCCTTATATTTTTCGTGGTGCTTTGGATGTTCGTGCAAAGTGTATCAATGAAGAAATGAAAGTGGCCGCTGTTCTGGCTATTTCCGAGCTGACTAAAAAGCCTGTACCGGATGTTGTCAATGCTGCTTACGATTTGAAACGCATCACTTTCGGTCGTGATTATATTATTCCAAAGCCTTTGGATCCTCGCTTGCTGACGATTGTAGCGCCTGCGGTGGCTAAAGCTGCGATGGCATCGGGAGTTGCGCGTAAGGATATTACCGACTGGAATGCCTATTGCGATAAATTACGGGAGTTGATGGGCAATGACAACAAGATGTTACGCCACTTCTATGATACTGCCCGCCAGAATCCGAAACGTGTAGTATTCTCCGAATCAAATCATCTGAATATGATAAAGGCAGCAGAAGCTGCTTATGCCGAAGGTATTTGTTTCCCTATTCTGATTGGGAACGAAGAAAAAATAGCCAGTATTGCTGCAGAAAATGACATTGATTTGACGGGTATTGAAATTGTCAATCTACGTCACGACAGAGAAGAAAAGCGCAGAATAGCTTATGCTCACAAACTTTCGGAAAAAAGGAATCGCGAGGGTATGACCTACGAAGAAGCATACGAAAAGATGTACGAACGTAACTATTTTGGTATGATGATGGTTGAAACCGGTGATGCAGATGCATTGATTACCGGGGTTTACACTAAATATACCGATACGATGCAGGCAGCAAAAGATGTAATCGGGTTACGCCCGGGAGCAAAATATATGGCAGCTATGCACATTATGAATACCAAAAAGGGAACTTTCTTCCTTGCCGATACACTGTTTAATCGTCATCCGTCTACCGAAATTTTGATAGATATTGCCAAGTTGACACACGAAACCGTAAAATTCTTTGCTCATGAACCGGTGATGGCCATGCTTTCATACTCTAATTTTGGTTCAGACAAACAAGGGAGTCCGGCCAGCGTTCATCAGGTGGTGGAAACACTTCACAAAGAATGTCCGGAAATGATTGTGGATGGTGAAATGCAGGTAACTTTTGCGTTGAACAGAGAATTGCGCGATCAGAAATTCCCATTTTCCAAACTGGCAGGTAAAAACGTCAACACTTTAATATTTCCCAACTTAAGTTCGGCTAACACCACTTATAAGATGTTGATCGAAATGGGACTGGCCGATTCCATCGGACCAATTCAGATGGGACTGAATAAACCGGTTCACATTCTCGATGTTGAAAGTTCAATACGCGACATTGTAAATATGACCGCCATTGCTGTGCTTGATGCCATTGTAGAAGAAATCAAAGTAATAAATCAAAACAAAGCAGAATAAATTCCTGCCCGGAATAACAAAAAAACGGTCATTGACACTTACGTCAATGACCGTTTTTCTTATAGATTCTATTATTTTCTACTTCACCACCACAGCTTCGATACGATTGGCTCTGATTTGAATATAAACAACTGTTCCCGGTTTGCTATGCGATGTAGCCACATAGCCCATTCCAATGCCTTTTTTTGTATTGGGAAGCATAATTCCGGATGTTACTTCACCTATTTTTTCGCCCGTTTCATTTACAATTTCATAACCATGACGTGGAATGCCACGGTCTTTCAGTTCGAAGCGAACAAGTTTGCGTGTAACGCCTTCGGCTTTTTGCTTTTCCAGCAACGAACGGTCGATAAAGTTTTTGCCGTCTGTAAATTTGGTAATCCATCCCAATCCGGCTTCAATAGGCGATGTAGTATCGTCGATATCGTTGCCATACAAGC
>DAIQOQ010000101.1:0-10485 GCA_036787795.1 Paludibacter sp.
TGCATGGTCGACGAAACACTAAAATACAAAATCGGCATTACCCTTATTAAAGGGATCGGAAACAATCTGGCTAAAAATCTGATTGCATACGTTGGCAGCGTGGAAGGTATTTTCAAGGAAAAGCAGCAGAACCTGGCTAAAATTCCGGGTATAGGCGAAGTTCTTTCTTATGAAATTGTATCACAAAATGTATTACCCCGTGCAGAACAGGAAATAGAGTTTATTGAAAAAAATAAAATTCAGACTTTCTATTTTACCGATCGCGATTATCCTTTTCGCCTCAAAGAGTGTGCAGACTCGCCCATCATGATTTATACCAAAGGAAATTGTGATTTAAACAACGGAAAGTTTATCGGAATTGTAGGAACCCGCAATGCTACCGAAACCGGCAAAGAAAATTGCAAGAATCTGATCAACAATCTGGCCTCCGTGCAACCAAATTCAATCATTGTTAGCGGAATGGCTTACGGTGTCGACATTTGTGCGCACAAATCTGCTCTGGATGCAGGCCTGCCCACCATTGGAGTTGTAGGACATGGACTCGATCGGATTTATCCGGCAGCACATCGCCCCACAGCTGTAAAAATGTTGCAACAAGGCGCACTACTTACCGAGTACCTGAGCCAGACAACTCCCGACCGACCAAATTTTGTACAACGAAATCGCATTATTGCCGGACTGTGCGATGCCATTGTCGTTGTGGAATCGGCAGCCCGCGGTGGTGCACTCATTACCGCCGAAATTGCCAACGATTATAACCGCGATGTGTTTGCATTTCCCGGGCGCGTCACCGACGAATGGTCAACCGGCTGCAATGCTTTAATAAAAAATAACAAAGCCTCACTGATAGAATCGGCCGACGATATTTTACAGTTTATGAACTGGGAAAAACAAGGTTCGACTAATTCTCCTGCAATTCAAACCACCTTGTTCGTCGATCTTTCCGACGAAGAACAAGAAATTGTATCCGCTTTAAGGCAACATCCCGACGGCATTCAGGTAAATGAGTTAGCCATTCTAATGACGAAGCCTTTCAGTAAAATTTCATCGGTATTGTTGCAAATGGAATTTAAAGGCATTGTAAAATGTCTGCCCGGCGGAATTTATAAAATCGTAAAATAAATAGTTACTTCCTGCAATCGCGATATTGATCGGTAGTTGCTTCGCGATATCAGGAAAGACTTTTGACACCAGACCATAGACGAAGGAAAATGTATAGCAAAGAAGAATTAAAACAACTGAAAAAAGAATTTTGGGAAGGATTTGGCACGTATTGCAGCCAGATCCCGGCATTAAAAAGGCGGAAAAGCAAGTTTATGCTTTACAACACCAAAATGAAAGGTGTGGAAATGAAGTTTGACGCCACGCGCGATGGCGCTTTTGTTATTTTAGAAATAAACCTGCACGATGCCAAAGCCCGATTAGAGAAATACGAACAATTTGAACAGTATAAAATCATTATGGAGAAGCAATTCCCCGAAGGACTGATTTGGGACATTGCTTACATCCGCGAATGTGGTACTGAGGTCTGCCGCATCTACACTCAAAAGAATGGAATAGACCTTCACCGCCGCATTCAATGGATGGAATTCTATCAATTCATGTCCTCCGAAATGCTGAAACTCGAAAAAGCTTTTAAAGAGGTAAAAGAGGCTATCGAATAAATTCCGGGCACAGATTTCGATGCTTTATTCAAAGTCTTAAGCTCCCTCTTTTCGTCAACTGCAACTGTATTTTTGTGTATTTCTGTATCAACTTATTAAATTTAGCCGAGTCTTAAAATCAATCTATTTTTTATGTTGATAAAACAAGTATTTTTTTGTAGTTTTGCATCCCATAATTAAACGTAAAACGGAATATGGAAAAAAAGCGAATAAAAAGAGCCTTGGTATCTGTTTATCACAAAGATAAACTGGATATAATCATCAAAAAACTTCACTCCGAAGGTGTAGAATTTATCTCTACCGGCGGAACCCAGTCCTTTATTGAATCACTCGATATTCCATGCAATGCCGTTGAAGATCTTACCGGATACCCATCTATTTTGGGCGGAAGAGTGAAAACATTACACCCGAAAGTGTTTGGAGGAATTCTGAATCGCCGTGATTTGGAACTGGATAAAGCTCAGATTGCTGAATACGATATTCCTGAAATTGATTTAGTTATTGTCGATTTATATCCTTTCGAAGCCACAGTGGCTGCCGGAGCCGACGAACCGACTACCATTGAGAAAATTGATATTGGTGGCATTTCCCTTATTCGCGCCGCCGCTAAAAACTACAATGATGTGGTTATCGTAGCTTCTCAGGATCAATACGAACCTTTGTTTGATATTATTTCGGCAAATGGTGCAGAAACTACACTGGAAGAACGCCGCTGGTTTGCGAAAGAAGCTTTCGCTGTTTCTTCGCATTACGACTCTGCTATTTTCAACTATTTTGACAATAAAGAAAAAAGCGCATTTCGTTACAGCGAGAACAATCCAAAAGCACTTCGATATGGTGAAAACCCACATCAAAACGGCATTTTCTTTGGCAAATTCGACGACATGTTTGAACAATTGCAAGGAAAAGAAATTTCGTATAACAACCTTCTCGATATTGATGCTGCAGTAAATCTGATAAATGATTTTGACGATATAACCTTTGCCATTTTGAAGCACAACAATGCATGCGGAATTGCATCGCGTCCGGTATTGGTTGATGCCTGGAATGCTGCTTTGGCCGGTGATCCGGTTTCGGCTTTTGGAGGTGTGCTTATTACCAATGCAATCGTAGATAAAGCTACTGCCGAAGAAATGCACAAAATTTTCTTTGAAGTAGTTATTGCTCCCGATTACGATTTGGAAGCCATTGAAATTCTGAGTCAAAAGAAAAACAGAATTATTCTTATCATCAAAGATGCCAAAGTAAAAGCGAAACAATTCCGCTCATTACTCAACGGCGTATTGGTACAGGATAAAGATACACATACAGAAACTGCCGACGACCTGAAAGTAGTTACTGAAAAAGCACCGGCAGCTGACGAAATTGAAGATTTGCTTTTTGCAAACAAAATAGTAAAACATTCGAAATCGAATGCTATCGTCCTTGCAAAGAACAAGCAATTGTGTGCAAGCGGTGTTGGTCAAACTTCACGTGTTGATGCATTAACGCAGGCTATTGACAAAGCTGATACATTTAAATTCGATTTGAATGGAGCAGTTATGGCTTCAGATGCATTTTTCCCATTTCCCGATTGCGTTCAAATAGCATCGGAAGCCGGAATCACTTCCGTTATCCAACCAGGTGGTTCGATTAACGATAAGCTTTCTATTGAGAAATGCAACGAAACCGGATTATCAATGGTTACAACCGGATTCCGTCATTTTAAACATTAATTTTTCCCTGGTACGGACAAGGCATGCCTTGTCTCATCAAAACATAAATAAAACTGAAATAAATTAAGATAATGGGACTATTTTCATTTACACAAGAAATAGCTATTGACTTAGGTACTGCGAATACGATTATCATTCACAACGATAAAATTGTGGTTGATGAACCATCGGTGGTGGCTTTGGACAAACGTAGCGACAAGCTAATTGCTATTGGCGAAAAGGCACGTCAAATGCAAGGAAAAGAAAACGAAGGAATCCGCACTGTCCGCCCTTTGCGCGATGGTGTAATTGCCGATTTCTACGCTGCAGAATTAATGATTCGGGGCATGATAAAAATGATCCCTACCAAAAATCATCTCTTCTCTCCTACCCTCAAAATGGTAGTTTGTATTCCTTCCGGAAGTACTGAAGTTGAGATTCGTGCCGTACGTGACTCATCGGAACATGCCGGTGGACGTGAAGTGTATATGATTTACGAGCCTATGGCTGCTGCTATTGGTATTGGCATTGATGTAGAAGCTCCAAACGGATGTATGATTGTTGATATCGGTGGTGGTACTACCGAAATTGCCGTTATCTCGTTAGGAGGTATTGTTTCCAACAAGTCAATCCGTATTGCCGGTGACGATTTGACTTTGGATATTGTGGAATACATGGGACGTATGCACAATATCAAAGTAGGTGAACGTACAGCCGAGTTAATCAAGATAAACGTTGGTGCAGCACTTACCGATCTGGAAGATGCTCCGGAAGACTATATTGTGCACGGACCAAACCGCATGACTGCTTTGCCTATGCAAGTTCCGGTTTCATATCAGGAAATAGCACATTGCCTTGAAAAGTCAATTTCGAAAATCGAAGCTGCTATTCTAAGTGCATTGGAACAAACTCCTCCGGAATTGTATGCCGACATCGTTCAAAAAGGAATTTACTTAGCCGGAGGTGGAGCACTACTTCGTGGATTAGATAAACGTTTGACTGACAAATTGAATATTCAGTTTCACATTGCAGAAGATCCATTGCGTGCCGTGGCTCGCGGAACAGGTATTGCGTTGAAAAACGTAGATAAATTTTCGTTCCTGATTCGATAAAACTAAATTGAATTTTCGGTAAGCATGGAGGCCTCCTTTATGCTTACCGAAAATTTCTGTTATAAAAATATATCTTTCCCCGTCTGCAGTTTCGCCCACATGAAGAATCTTATCAACTTTTTGATTCAATACAGCGTAGTGTTTTTATTTCTATTCCTAGAGGTAATCTCCGTCACCTTGATTGTAAAGAATCAGGACTATCAAAAAAGTGTGTTTCTCTCATCAAGCAATTCAGTAGCTTCAACCATGTTTGAGTGGAGTAACTCTGTGGTAGAATTTTTCAAACTGCGCACAGCTAACGACAATTTGTCGGAAGAAAACACAGCACTTAAAAATCAGCTTGTCAAATTACAAAACCAACTGGTTTCACTGAAAAAAGAGACTCCCGACTCCGTTCACTTCCGCATTCCTCCCGAAATGGAATATCAGTTTATTGCGGCTAAGGTAATAAAATGTACTACTAACAAAACACTCAATTACATTACGCTGAACAAAGGAGCTTTGGATGGCATAAAACCCGATATGGGAGTGGTAAGCGATGAAGGCGTAGTTGGCATAGTAAAAACTGTTTCAACCAAATTTTCAGTTGTAATTCCAATTATAAACCCTAAAATTGAAATCAGCTGTAAATTTAAACGAAGTAATTACAGCGGTGGGTTACTCTGGAACGGCGAAGACTCCCGATACGCCAACCTCAACGATATAGCACGCCATGTAGAACTGGCTTTGGGAGACACATTGATCACAAGCGGACTTACCAGTACATTCCCCGAAGGGATTCCGGTTGGAAATATAGAAGATTTTAAAATCAAAACAAGCGATGCTTATTATAAAATTAAAGTAAAGCTAGCTGTTGATTTTCGAACACTTTCGCATGTGAAAGTGATCAACTACCTGAATTATCAGGAACAAAAAGATTTAGAGAAAAAATCTGAGGAACAATAATAAACCAGTTTATAGTTGACAACGAATATAAACGACTTTTCAATTGAATAAAACGATCAACTGACAATTATCAACTGTCAATTAAACATATGCCTACAGTACTTCAAAACATAATACGTTTTATATTACTCGTACTTTTTCAGGTACTGGTGCTGGATAATATTCAATTTCTGGGATATATAAATCCCTATTTATATATCCTGTTTATCCTTGCGTTACCGGTACAGACTCCGCGCTGGTTCTCGCTTCTGCTGGCATTTGGACTTGGCATATCAATTGGGATTTGTTCAAATACTCCCGGTCAGCATGCATTTGCTACCGTTCTTGTAGCCTTTGCACGCGATGGCATTATTAAGCTATTCACTTCAATCGAAGAAGGAAATAATCCAACTCCTTCATTTTATACTTTTGGAGTGAGTGCTTACATAAAATATGTAGTAATACTTGTTTTTCTGCATAATGTGGCTTTATTTTTTCTGGAATCATTCTCATTCGTCAGTGGATGGATTATTCTGACAAAAGTAGTTCTAAGCTCATTGGTAACCATACTCATGATTTTAGGAGTTCAATCGTTTAGCAAAAAATAGCATATGATCAATGACGAGCTTCAGAGCAGAAGATATGTAGTTGCCGGAATCATATCTGCTGTTATAGTTTTGTACATTTTGCGGTTATTCACCATACAAATTATTGACACTAAATATAAAAATGGCGCCGATAGTAATGCCTTTCTGAAAAAGACACAGTTCCCTCCACGCGGACTTATTTACGACAGAAACCATAAACTTTTGGTTTACAACAAACCGGCTTACGACATTGCACTGATCATGCGTGAAATACGCGGACTCGATACACTTGCATTTTGTAAAGCGCTGAATATCGATAAGCAACACCTAATAAACAGACTGGAAGAGATAAAGGACAGGAAGAAAAATCCCAACTACTCTTCGTACACACCTCAACTTTTCATGACTCAATTGAGTAGTGCCGACATTGCCACTATTCAACAATCGATGTATAAATACCCCGGATTTTATATTCAAAGCCGCACATTGCGTGAATATACCTATCCTTTTGCAGGGCAGATATTGGGAAGTATCGGTGAGGTATCTCAACATAAGATAGATAATGACGATTATTACAAACCGGGCGATTATGCCGGTCGTGATGGCCTTGAATATACCTACGAAGAACAACTACGCGGTGAAAAAGGCGTTGAAATTCTGTTGCGTGATGCCAAGGGTAGAATAAAAGGGAAATATGAAAACGGAAAAGAGGATGTGGCACCTAAAGCCGGCGAAAATCTGACACTCACCCTCGACGCTCAATTACAGTTGTTGGCAGAAAAGTTGCTTACCGGTAAGCTTGGCAGTATTGTTGCCATTGAACCGGCAACCGGTGAGATTCTGGCCATAGCTTCAAGCCCTACATTCAACCCGGGGATTTTGGTTGGTCGTCAGCGCTCAAGAAATTATAATTCATTGTTGCATGACCCTACAAAGCCGTTGATGAATCGTGCCACGCAAGGGCAATATTCACCCGGATCGGCATTTAAAACTCTTCAGGCATTGGTGTGCCAACAAATGGGTGGAATTACTGAACATACCATGTTTGCCTGTAACGGGCCGCAGTCGTACCCGGTAAAATGTACGCACCACCACGGTTCGCCGGTAAGCTTGCTGAGTGCCGTGGAACAAAGTTGTAATCCATATTTCTGGAATGCTTTCCGTTCGACTATGGAACGAAACGGATACGGACCCAGAAATATCAATTTCAGAACCACCTACGATGAATGGGTAGACCGGGTAAAAAGTTTTGGACTTGGAGAGAAATTCAAAGACGGCGATCTGTACGAACAATCGCGCGGATATATCCCAACGCAAAAATTCTATAACCGGGTTTATCGTTCGGAAAAAGGATGGCGTGCCATCACCATCCGGTCCAACGCAATCGGACAGGGAGAAGTCTCGGCTACACCCCTTCAGATGGCCAACCTGATGTGTGCCATCGCCAACGAAGGACATTACATCACTCCACACCTGAACAAGTGCGACTCGATGTTGAAAAAGATTCATCAGTGCAAGGTGGACAAGAAATACTTTCCGGTTGTATTTGAAGGAATGTGGCGCGTATTTGAATCAGGGACAGCAAGATCTTCAAAAATTCCAGGCATTGACATGTGCGGAAAAACGGGTACTGCCGACAATAGCCGCGGAAAACCACACGCGGTTTTTGTGGGTTTTGCACCACGGGTAAATCCTAAAATTGCCATTGCGGTTATAGTTGAAAATGCCGGATTCGGAAATACTTATGCTGCACCAATTTTCAGCTTACTGGTAGAGCAATACCTGAAAGGCAAAATTACCAGGACCGACTTAGAAGAAAAAACAATTAATACTGTCACCAATTCGTATGTACAAGAACGTTAGTATTAAATATGCTTTAGACTGGACAACGGTATTTTATTACGTTGCTCTGATTCTTATGGGCTGGATTAGTATTTATGGAGCCAGCTATGATTTTGATCAGGCCAGCATCTTCGATTACAGTCAGCGTGCAGGAATGCAGTTTATCTGGATTTTAAGTGCTTTTGCCATTGCTGGAGCATTGTTGCTGATTGATTCCAGAATGTATAACTTTTTTGCCTACTTCATTTATGGTTTTGCCATATTTCTGCTGATTATAACCATCTTTGCGCCCCGGTCCATTGCACCCGATATAAAAGGTTCGCATTCGTGGCTAGTGTTTGGGCCCATCCGCTTTCAGCCGGCTGAGTTAGCCAAAGTGGCGACTGCCCTGGCTCTTTCAAAGTTTATGAGTTCTTATAATTACAAACTTAAAAACTGGAAAGATCTGCTCCCGCTCGGATTAATTATTTTCACTCCGTTTGCACTAATTATTTTACAAAACGAAACGGGTACCGCCCTCGTTTTTCTCGCATTTCTGCTTATGCTTTATCGCGAAGGAATGAATGGCATCGTGCTATTAATCGGATCGTTTACCATATTGCTATTTGTCGTAATTATTAAATTCAGCATTGTGCCAATTCAGGTAGACAGAGGTACGCTGGGGATGGTATTGGGCATGGGTATAATCCTCGTCATGCAGATAGGGTACGCTATTTTCTTTGGTAAAAACACCAAAGAAGCACTTTATTTACTGCTTGGTACGGTAGTGATAGGAGGAATTACTTATCTGTTGAATATATGGTTTTATGTCAGCTACAATTATGTGACTATATTCACCGTAGTGGCTTCATGCATTTATTGGTCCATCACCGAACTCTTTTACCGATATAAAAAATACTGGTTTTTAGTACTGTTCTCTTTAGGATCAGTGCTGTTCTGCTTTTCGTCCGATTACTTGTTCGAGAATGTGCTGGAACCGCACCAGCAAGTCCGCATCAAAGAATTGCTGAAGATGGAGAATAATCTTACAGGAGCGGGGTATAACGTAAACCAGTCGAAAATTGCCATTGGATCCGGTGGCTTCTGGGGTAAAGGTTTTTTGAACGGCACACAAACCAAGCTGAAATACGTTCCGGAACAGGATACCGACTTTATATTTTGTACCGTAGGCGAAGAACACGGTTTTTGGGGTTCTACGCTGGTACTGTTTGTATATTGGCTGCTACTTATGCGATTAATCCGTATTGCCGAGCGACAGCGCGAGACCTTTAGCCGAATTTATGCTTATTGCGTAGCCAGTATATTGTTCTTTCACCTGGCAATAAACATAGGAATGGTACTCGGCATCATGCCCGTTATTGGTATTCCTTTGCCGTTTTTCAGCTACGGAGGTTCTTCGCTTTGGGGTTTTACCATTTTACTGTTTATATTGCTCAGAATGGACGCAGCGCGACTGGAACAAATGCGGTAAAAGAAAATTTATACCCGTTTTTACAAACGGATATAAATTTTCTTCTTATCCAACACCCAACCCACCAGCCAGCAGGTAAGCATCCACCACACCGAGAAAAGAAACGCTCCGAGGTAGTCGCCTGTAAAAATAAAGATGTGGTTATAGATCCACGAGAAAAGCGGTTCATTGCCCACATGAATCATCCACATAACGGTTACGCCCAGTTCGCTCATCAGGTAAACGAACAGCGGATTTTTACCGGTTACCAAAAAGAAATGAGTCCCCTTTGTTTTTCCCAGAAAATCGGTGATATAGATGATAAGCGATAGTAGCAGGCAATCCAGCCCTACCGTCAGGACGGCATAAGAGCTTGTCCAGAGCTTTTTATTTACCGGAAAAAACGAATCCCAGCAATAGGCCACAAAAAGGAGCACAAAGCCCGCCATCAACAGCTTGGCAAGGCCTTCGTAGCTTTTACCTTTGAGTTGGAGAAAACGCCCTACAGCAAATCCGGCAATGACATTAAACAAGGCAGGCAAGGTACTGAGCACTCCTTCCGGATCGAACTGAAAACCTTCGCCCATGTACAGGTGGTTGGCGCCCAACAACCAGGTATCGAAGCGCAACACCGCGTTACCCGTTTTGCTAAACTCGGCTCCTGGAGTACCGAAAATCAATAACAACGCCCAGTAAGCAATCAATGCAAACACACCAAACCAAATGGTTCTTTTGGATCCTAAATAATAAACCAACAGCGACACAATGCCATAACACAACGCAATGCGTTGGAGTACGCCCATGATGCGGGTTTGCGAAACAGGCGAGAGAATCAAGTGCGACTGTGCATCAAGTTTAAAAAACGGAAACCAATACATAAGGTAACCAGCGAGGAAAATAAGAGCGGTGCGTTTCAGTATCTTCCACAGCACTTCCGATTGTTTCATCGTTTCCCAGCGTTTGGTAACAAAGCTCATGGCATTGCCCACGGCAAACAAGAAGGAAGGGAACACCAAATCGGTAGGTGTAAATCCATTCCAATCGGCATGCTTGAGCGGCCAAAAGGTGGTGGCTCCGTTGCCCGAAGTATTGACAATGATCATAAAGCAAACGGTGAGACCGCGGAAGATGTCCAGCGCCGTAAAGCGGTAGGATGCGGAAGAAAGTGTGGATGACTGAGTCATAAGAATACGGATTTAAATAAGTAATCGG
>DAIQOQ010000009.1:0-1727 GCA_036787795.1 Paludibacter sp.
TATGACTCCAGCAGAACAATTAAAACTCTCAATACAGAAATATGTTTCACTGTCTGAACAGGACTGGGAACTGTTTTTGCCTTACATTAGGTTTAAAAGTTTTTCTAAGGGTGAGGTTTTACTCCGGCAAGATGAGGTTTGTCGTTTTATTAGTTTTGTGATCTCCGGTACGGTCATCTACTATCAGTTGACCGATAAGGGCGAAGAGCTTACTACCGACTTTGCTTTTGAGGGTGACTGGGTAACCGATAACCGAAGTCGGGTGAGTGAAACTCCGGCACACCTGAATATTAAAGCATGGGAAGATACAGAAGTGGCATTTATACAGCAAAAGGATTTGGAACTGTTGTTTGAAAAAGTACCACGGATGGAACGTTTGGGGCGTTTATTGGTTGAAGAGGCTTATGCGAAACTGGTACAACGTAGTGTTGATCTACAAACTTTATCGGCCGAAGAGCGGTATCAAAAACTGGCGATAGAATATCCTCAGGCATTTCTACGTTTACCGCTCTACCATATTGCCAACTATCTGGGTATTGCTCCCAAGTCGCTTAGCCGCATCCGCAATAAAAAATAGTTTCCCGATTCATTTGGTAACAAATGCGGAGTAAACTTCTCTTTTCAATCCCGAACTTTGCAGAATTAAAATTCAAAGTTTATTGGTATGAAAAAGAAAATTCTCTTTATTATGTGTGTGTTTGCCTCGTTTGGATGTGTATTTGCACAAAACGATTCGTTACGGGTAAAGGAACCGGCTAAGGCGCATGCTAAAAGTTATGAAGTAAAGTCGGCTGTGGAAGTGGAAAGTCTGGTGCCTATGTTTCTCACGGGCGGTTATCATATTGGGGTAGGGTATAGGTACGAACGCTTTCGCGTAAGACTGAGTGTTATTAATGGTGGAAGCTATGATGCGGAGACTGCGGGAGTGAATAACTCGTCGGCTGACTTTAAGCGGTTTTATAAAACTTCACCGGGATTGTTCTTGGGTTATAACCTGTGGCGTAATCTGGAACTTTATAGCTATCTGGAGGCTCATACCTTTGAGATAGAACAAAAGAGTACCGGTATTCGTAAAGATATGCATAGCCTTGATACAGGGCTGGGGCTAAGTTATCAGTTTTTTATTGGCCGATACTTTTACATTCAGCCCGGCATGCATGTTTACTTGCGGGGTGACAAAACCGTCAACTTCGAAACAGCCAGTTATTCAATTCCAAATGTTGACCTTTCTCCGGTTGTCCGGTTGGGAGTGCGACTGTGGAGCAAAGATAAATAACTATACGTAAATGAAAGCACCTAAACTTGTCTTTATAATGATGTTGTCGATGTGGGGTATCTTCTGCTCCTGTTCTGTTGGATCTCATGGCCAGAGGTCTTTGGAACCTATTGGGGAAAGTGCTGTTTATCAAATGCTCTATTTAGCATCGCTGGCAGGCAGTTCGCACAATTCGCAACCCTGGCGGGTAGAGGTTTATGGTAATCGTATTATCCGGTTGTATGCCGATAGTACGCGGGCTTTGACAGTGGTAGATCCCGACCGTAGAGAGCTTTTTATTTCGTTGGGTGCTTTTATCGAAAATCTGACTTTATCCGCCGGAAGTTTAGGGTATGAGTGCAAGGTTACTCTTGAGGATAATTATTCCAACGCTAAGCCTGTTGCTGAAATAGTCCTGGACAAAGCTTCAGCAACAGCCTACAACCTGAAGCTGATAGAAACTCGTATGACT
>DAIQOQ010000009.1:1827-7490 GCA_036787795.1 Paludibacter sp.
GGACAAAGCTTCAGCAACAGCCTACAACCTGAAGCTGATAGAAACTCGTATGACTTTGCGCACTCCATTCGATACGAATGCTATTAAAGAAAATGATGTAAGACGAATAACTAAACCTGATGCCGAACGGATTCATTTTTTCGAAGCCTCCGGTGCTGAAGGAAAATTCATTGCTCAACAAACAATTGAGGCTTACACACAGCAAGCTTATAATAAAGCTGCTCAGGATGAGTTGGCCAACTGGTTGCGGTTTTCGGACAAAGATGTGGATGCAAAGAGAGACGGGCTTACTACTGCCGCCATGCAGATAACAGGGATAAGCGGCTTTCTTGTTCGTCATTTTATGAAGCCGGAAGATTCAAAAAAAGAATCGTTTATTAAAGCAGGGATAGATAAAACCAAAAAGCAAACTTTGAGTTGCGGCGGTTGGATAGTGATTACCAGTAGCGGAAATTCGGTTGCCGACTGGGTTAATACAGGCCGGATATACCAACAACTTCATCTGATCTGTACAGAACTGGGACTGGGATTTCAACCTATGAATCAGGCTGTAGAAGAACGTGATTATAAAATTCAGGTTGTGAAACGTCTGGGAATAAAAACAGAATTGGTGTTTGTTGCGCGTGTTGGATACGTTTCTGTCGTTCCGACCCCTGTCAGTCCGCGCAGATCAGTAGACGAATTTACCCACTTTAATAACTAAAACAATCGGCTGTTTCGGGTGTGTCAAATCTGACTTCAACTGGCTGATCCTGCACCCAATATTTGCTCCGGTTTGTAACCAAATCAACATACATGTTATGATAAGGTTACAAATCGGAGCTCTTTTTTACTATAAATGCAGAAAAAAGGTCGATAAACTTAAGTCTCTGCCTGATATTCCACAACATAAAAATTATTCTTCTTATATTTGTTTCACTCGTTTCGTTAGAACGATGACTAAATAGGCGGGAGCGCACTGTCGGATGTATTCGTTGCGATTTTTCAAATCTTATTTTAAAAAGAAATCTAAAATCGGTACGTGTAATAAAAACCGTTGTGTCATTCGGTCGTATAAGTGTTTAAGAAAAGTAATACCCCAAAATAAAATCGTATGAATGCAATTGTCAGGGACTATGATCAGCTAGTGAAACAATATTATGGAATAGAACCGACTTTGGCCCAAAAAGAAGTTGATGAGAGACTGGTTATTTTAAAAAAGGTTTTTCCGATACTGGCTGTTTGTCGGCTAAAATCCTCTAAAATAAAAAACGGAGAGTCGGCATTTAAGATATTGGATAAACTGCACGATATTCAGGTTCAGATTTCAAAACTGGAAGCCGTTGAACAGACCCCGGAGATATCTGAATATCTCTTATTTCTGAAAGAGAAGGAATTTAAGTTTGAAGAAAAGGCTTATAAGTTTTGTTATAAGAAAAAGCCTGTTTTCCCGCTCTTAAAAAAGGGAAAGGTGGAAAAGTCTGTTTTTTATAAGAAATTTGACAAGCGTTTTAATAAACTGGTGGCAAAAGTACGTTCGGAAGATATTTATGATGCAGAAGATATTCATCAGATAAGAGTTGATTTTGAAAAATTTATCTACATTGTTGAAATTCTTCTTTCCATCGAAAAGATTGATGAGTCGAAGTTTCAAAAGTTGAAAACCTATCAGGATAAGCTGAATGAGATTTTCTATTATGATCTTTTGATTTGTGGCATTAATAAGTTCTACAAAAAAAGAAAGCCAAACGAAGTGCCTGACACCGAAGCCTGGGAATTGGAACAAGATGCTTTAATTGTGGATTTTGATAATGAGTCAAATAATTTTATAAATGCTTGTCAGGATGTGATCAGGATAAATAAGTCCAGTGACACTGTAAGCAATGAGACTCAATCGACAGGAATATTTGTAGCAACTAACGATATGACCGGAGCTATTTCTATATAACCCGGAAATAAATGATTATGCCCTCTTTGCCGATGAACAGCTGCGTTGAGAAGTACAAAACAAAACAGGATATTACATATTTACAATGCAATACCCTGTTTTATTATCTGTGGATGTTTATTCCAAAATATCTATTTCCGGGATCCCGTTTTTCTCTTTCCATTTAATGTAGAGCATGTGTATGATACCGTCGATAAGTCCTATTTGAGGAACGATAAAATTTTTGGCTCCAATACACTGCGCCACATCTATGTAGATGTCTCCTGCCAATGTGATGATGTCTGCACGATCGGGTTTGAGCTTATATTTCTTGATCAGATCATCTACGCTGTATTGTTTTAGTTCTTCATTGAGTATTTCCAGTGTAGCCAGCGACAGTTTCCGGTCTTTCCGCACTTTAGCCAGTGTGTTTAGTTTGATGATATTTCCACCGGAAGCAATAATGTCGTGAATAACGTATTGTTCTTTCAGTTCGGCCAGATCTTGATGCAGATTATCATAATCTTCACTCTTCACTTTATTGTTGAGCAATCGTACACTACCGATGTTGTAGGATCTGGATTGAACTAATTCTCCATTGACCAACAAGCTAACCTCGGTACTACCACCCCCTACATCCACAAAGATATAATTCTGATGTTCGTTCAGATTATAATAAAAATGACTTTCGTAGATAATCATGGCTTCTTCTTGCCCATCAATAACCTCTACTTTCAGGTCGGTTTCTTTTTTAATTTCTTTCACCAGCTCTTTGGCGTTGGTGGCTTCGCGCATGGCTGCGGTGGCACAAACCCGGTACTCGGTAACGTCGTACACTTTCAGCAAGTGTTTAAATGCTTTCATAAGCCGGACAAGTTTCTTTGCCTTTTTGTCGCTGATCTTTCCATCTACAAATGATTCTTGTCCCAGGCGTAAGGGCACGCGGATCATCAGTGTTTTGTTGAAGGGAGTTTCGATGTTGTCGGGCGAAATACCCATAATTAATAGCCTCACGGCATTGGAGCCGATGTCTATTGCTGCAAATTGAAGACTGTTCATAGTGATGTTTGTTTTTAAATGTAAATATTATAGCGCAGCCTGGTCGTCGTCAAGCAAACTGCATTCGTAATTATTTTTATAAAATCGATATAGTTCTTCTTGCGACCGGAAGGGCTCTTCGCTCGTGCCGGGGTTCAGTTTGTTTTCACCCGATCCATCTACAATCCGGGCTTTTACATTATCTTTCAATCCGAATTCAATAACTGTTTTCAGCTGCTTTCTGAACTCTTTGTCGTAGATGGGTACATACACTTCCACCCGGTTGTCCAGGTTTCGTTGCATCCAGTCGGCCGATCCGATAAAATAACGCTCGTCGCCTCCATTGGCAAAGATAAGCACGCGTGAATGTTCCAGATAACGATCAATGATGCCTACTGCCTGTATGTTGCGGCTAAGTTTAGAGATACCTGTGATAAGAGAACAGTTACCACGAACCAATAGTTTAATTATTACACCTGCATTGGAAGCTTCGTAGAGTTTCTCTACTATTTTTTCATCAACAATATGGTTTATCTTACAATAAATATAAGCCGGCAGGCCTTTCCGGGCATTGTCTATCTCTGTTTTGATAAGACTTAAAATCTTTTTCCTCATATATTGTGGTGCAACAATCAGTTGTCTGAAAACCGGATTGAGATACGGTTGTTCCAGAAACTCAAATACACTGGCTACTTCGTCCACAATATTTTTATGCGCCGTCATCAAGGTAAAGTCGGTATAAACCGATGCGGTGCCCTCATGAAAGTTACCTGTACCAATGCAGGCAATGTTTCCTTTGCGTGCGGTGATGTGTGCCAGCTTGGAATGTACTTTGAGTCCTTCCACGCCCAAAATGACTTTGATGCCTGCATCCTGCATCTTTTTTGCCCAGTTGATGTTGGACGATTCGTCAAACCGTGCCAGTAATTCTACCATGGCTGTTACCTTTTTTCCATTCATGGCGGCACACATAAGTGCTTTGATAACTTTGGAATTTTTGGCCAGACGGTAAATACTTATTTTTATTTCTTTTACTTCGGGGTTAATGGCCGATTCGCGCAGCAGACGAATGAAATTATCGAAGCTGTGATAGGGAAAATGCAGATACTGATCTTTTTTACGAATAAGCTCAATAAGACTAATCGATTCTTCGAAAGCCAGAATTGGTATGGGGGGCTGACTAACAAACTTAAGTTCTTTTCTTTTGAGGGCAGGGAAGGAAATTAAATCCTTCAGATTATGATAGCGTCCGCCACATACATGCACATCGTTTTTGTCTATTTTCAGAATTTTCTGTGTGAAACGCAGTAAATCGGAAGGAATGTTCCTGTCGTAAACAAATCGTACCGGATCGCCTTTTTTTCGACTTTTAACGCCTTTCGATACTTTATCCAACATGCTCTGATAGGCTGTGTTGTCAAACTCCATTTCGGCATCGCGGGTGAACTTAATGGTATATGCCTCGTATTTATCATGATTAAACTGAGCAAAAATGCGGGGCAGGCAAAATCGGATCACATCGTCGAGAAACATGATGCAGTTTTTGTCGCCATCGTTAGGCAATACAATGAAACGGGTAAACTCGCCGGTAGGAATCTCCATCAGGGCATATTCCTTTTTCGGAGCTTTTTCTTTCTTGTCTGAACTCGAAATCTTTACAGCCAGGTAAATGCTTTTGTCATTCAGTTCTGGTTCCACCGACATGCGCGACACCAGAATGGGAAACAGCGAGTTCATCAGTTCTTCGCTGTAAAAGGTATTTATAAATTCCTCCTGATTGGTGGTTAGTTGCGATTCGTCTATCAGATAGATATTCTCATTCTGCAGTTCAGTGTGTAGTCCCAGAAAAATTGATTCGAAATCATGAGTATACTCTTCATTTAGTTTCAACACTTTTTTCAGAATCTTTCTGGTGTCCTGATTTGTATGGTGTATATTTTCTTCTATTTCCACCATGCGTTGTAGCGTTGCCACACGCACTCTGAAAAATTCATCCAGATTGTTGGAGTAAATGCCCAAAAAACAGAGTCGCTCCAGCAGAGGATTGGCTGTGTTCGAAGCTTCATCAAGTATGCGTCTGTTGAAGTACATCCAGCTAACATCGCGGTTTATGGTATAATTCTTCTTTATCTTCTTAATCATATAAAATGCCGGTTTGTGTATATCTGAATCGTTAGAGTGTAAAAGATATTTATCTCGTCTAATATTTCAATCAATCAGAGGAACTGTTATTCTGCACCATGCTGAATAATAGAGTGTCCAAAATCCAATTTGTTGAATAAACCAATAGTTTTCGACAAATATAGTGTATAAAACCGGGTAATAATGATAAATAGTGGAATATATTCATTTTTTAGTCTAATAAACCACTTTGTATTAAATCTTTGTGACATTTTTGGATTAGTGATATTTAGCATGTTTGTTTATTATTCTGAAATAATTGAAATTGAATTGGAGAAGTATTGGGATGCTTGAATAGAAATGATGCCCCCGTAGCATTTCAAATTGCCTCCTTAGCAAAAAGAAAAGGGCAATTAGGAATTGAATTTGCCTCCGAATTTTGAAGAATTGCCGTCGCAGTAAAAAGAAAAAGGCAATTTGAAATTGAATTTGCCTCCGTATTTTCAGAAATGCCTCCGTAGTAAAAAGAAGAAGACAATTTGGAATTGAAATTGCCTCCGAATTTCAAGAATTGCCCTCGGAGTAAAAAGAAAAAGGC
>DAIQOQ010000009.1:7590-28930 GCA_036787795.1 Paludibacter sp.
TAAAAAGAAAAGGGCAATTTGAAATTGAAATTGCCTCCGAATTTCAAGAATTGCCCTCGGAGTAAAAAGAAAAAGGCAATTAGGATTTGAATTTGCCTCCGTATTTTCAGGAATGCCTACGTATTAAAAAGAAAAGGGCAATTTGAAATTGAAATTGCCTCCGAATTTCAAGAATTGCCGTCGGAGTAAAAAGAAAAAGGCAATTAGAATTTGAAATTGCCTCCGCATTTTGAAGAATTGCCTCCGCAGTAAAAAGAAAACGACAATTAAAAACAAGAATTACCATCGGAATGTTTCCATTTAAACAGCTTTGCCATTCAGAAAAGATTTTTTAGCACAGTTTTTGTTGAATATTGTTATAGTTGAGTTTGCCTTTATTTCTCGTGGCGTTTTACTCTGATATCCGAAACTATAAGTCTGTTTAGATTAAACGAAGTGGAAAATAATATAGATGGAAAGACTTTTTCAATTGCTAAGTGAATTTATGAATTTGAGTGTAGGACTCAAAAATGATTTGGCATCGAAAATTAGCATCATAAAAATATTTAAGGACGAAGTTCTTGTGACTGAAGGCAGAGTATGTGATCATCTGTTTTTTATAAAAAAAGGGGCTCTCCGGGGATTTCATTATCATAACGGGAAAGAAATAACTTCCTGGTTTGGCTTTGAAGATGATTTTGCGACATCGACTTATTCATTTGTTTCCCGAAAACCAGGGTTCGAAATTGTAGAAGCAACAGAAAACAGTATTTTGTATACAATTACCTATGAGGATCTGAATGCTATTTATCATAAGTATCCTGAATTCAACTATGTTGGGCGCTTACTTACCGAAAAATATTATGTCGACTTACAGGAACGAACACTTTGCTTGCAATTTCAGTCGGCCAAGGAAAATTATGAACAGCTTGTCGTTAGGCATCCACATATCCTTCAACGAGCATCTTTAGGGCATATAGCATCGTATCTGGGTGTATCGCAAGAAACACTAAGCAGAATACGCACAAAAAAATAACATATTTTGATTGCTTTTTTTGACTTTTATCAAAACGTACAAAAAAAAATAATGAGATATTTGTATTTATTTTACGATTGTATATCAGTTATATAAATGAACTAAGAGAAAAATGGTATAACTGTAAATTTAAAAATGGACATCACAAGACCGACCTATTAAAGAAAATTTTATTGCACATAAGAATATGAGAAGAGCTAAATTAGAAGACAAAAATGTAGTTGTTGACATTATGACGGAATCATTAAAAAATGATCCTCACTTTAGTTATCTTGTTGAAAAATCGAAGAACAAGAATAAGCTGAGGATAGTCATGGAATATCTGTTCGAAGAATCCTTTAATAAAGGGGAAATCTACTTAAATGATGAAAATACAGCTACAGCGCTATGGAATATCAAAAAGAGAGAAAAATTTACCTTGAAATATGCTTACAGAAAGTTGTCTCTTTTATTGAAGATAGGTTTTAATTCTGCATTCAGGGTCCTTAAAATGGATAAACTTACCAGTCAGTATCATCCTAAGATTGGTCAATATGCCCATTTACACCTTGTAGGAGTTTTGCCCGAGAGTAAAGGTAAAGCTTATGCCCAAAAATTGATTAAATTCATGATTGATAAAACGACAAAGAATAATACCGAACTTTATTTGGAAACTTCGAACTCAAAAAATATCAGCATTTACAATAAGATCGGATTTCATGTTTTCAAAACCATCGATATGGATGGACACAGGCTTTTCTGTATGAATAAGAAATGAGTTGAGCTCCGACATAACAATCAAACGTTTGACTGACTCTGGTTGGATGTCTAATCCTGTTGAAATGCCAAAAGCAATCAGATGTTGATGGAATAATTCTCTTGGCTTTTTTGCGGCTAAAAATGTTTATTTACAAAATCTATTCTGTAAACCTCCGGTTAAAAAGCAAAATACCTATATTAACCCCTACGCTCCAGTTTCCTGTATTATAATTGGCAAACAAGGCTGCCGAAGCCAGCTTGAAGTTGAACACCACAGCACCTTCGGCCATAAACTCCGACGAAGAAAAAGGTTTGGAGTAATAAGCCGTGTTATTGTCTGCCTTTCTGATCGTTTTATAAGGTGCAAACCAATAGGCCTCGGCACGAAGATGCAGCTGATCGGTTAGACTGTATACCGGTTTCAGCCCAATGGCGGCAAACTGATTCGCACTGAAGGCTTCGTTGAACACTGTGCGACTAAAAGGTGTAGGTTGAAAAGCCGGAGCCTGTATAATGGAGGCTGTATAGTTCGACAACAAATCCCGCGATGAATAAGCCACTTCGGCATAGGTGCCTAATGTAAAAGGCGACGATGCCAACGGAAAATACCGGTCGGATTTGAGGCGATACACAAACCAACTATCTTTTTTCTTGCTCACATTTAAACTTGCATCGGTTGCCGATTTAAAATTATCTTCCCCGTCTATGTACTGCAGTGAAGTAGAAAAAGCAACTCCCCGGGTGGGATACATCACATTATTCAACGTCTGACTCTCAACGCGTGCAAACAGGCTTCCCAGTGTGTAAGTACTTTTATCGTTCGTAGCCGTAGGGTTAAGCAGTGTTTTATCCTGAGTAAAGTTATCGGTCAGCGAGGCATATCCCGCACCAAACTCCAGTCGGGCTTTCATAGCCAGTGGAAAGCCCACGCAAACTTTGCCATACAACTCATACTGGTTGAAACTGGCCGTCTGGTTATCCTGATAAAACAACTTATTCCCATCAAAGTAATCGAATTTATGGAGTACCAAAGCTACTTTCATATACCAGTTATTATTGGCCGGCATTTCTATCCGGCTTCCCAGCCCCAGTCCATTATACATTTTACCGAACTGAGCATCCATATAAGCCGTCTGAGCATAATTACTCAGGTTTTGGTAGGTAAGCCCCAGGTAAGCCTGATTGGACGTGGAAGAAGAGATATTTCCGCCAATCAACACTTTCAACTGATCCTCGGTTTTTATCTTCAGGTTAAGATCAAACATCCCGTTCACCGAATCGAAGTCGGCATGCGGAAGTACCTCCGATATGGCCTCATCCGAAATAAGCTTGTAATAGGAACGTTTAAACTCATCGCGGTCGAATACATCATCGTTGTTGTGAAACGTGCGTTTTACATACTTTGCCTGCAGGCTATCCACCCCTTCCACATCAATGTTCTGAAACTTTAATGCAGGAAACTTATCCTTAAACGCTTTTCGCCTTTGGGCATAGTCTTCAGTGCTCATGCGGCGCTTCACACGTGCTTTTATCTCATCCATATGTTTCATGGTAGAATCATAGCCGATTTTCACCAGTTCATCCACCTTGCTAAAGTCAAACATATTGGTTTTACTTACATCAAATTTAAGAGTTAAGCCTTCGGCAGCCGGAACGGAATAATCCGTTTTGGTAATAATCATATTCTGCACCTGCATCATAATATCATCATCGTCGGGTTTCGTCGGATTAATGGCTACCACGCTACCCAAAATAAAGTCGGGGTTGAAATCAGTCCGCATAACATCCACTGGGAAATTATTGTAAATTCCGCCATCAAACATCAGTTGATTGTCTATGGTAATGGGTTTAAACATAAATGGAAAAGTCATGGATGCCCGGATGGCATCGCCCAGCACCCCCCGACGGAACACAATAGATTTTTTATTATATACATCTGAACCTATACAGCGAAAGGGAACTACCAACTTATCAAAGTTACCACCGGCTACAGCGTTGGCCTGTGCAAATAAAGGGATAAATGCATAGTTCATTTGTCCGGGAGGGACCACATTGGAAGGGAGTATTTTGGTCTTAAGATTTGTTTTTTTCTTCTTGTTGATCTGTACGCGCAGGTCAATAATATTTGGCTTGGGGTCGGGACTCCGGTAAAAGTAGATGTTTTCCGGCTCTACTTCTCCACTCAGCCAGTGTTTAAAGTCTTCCGACTTCAGTACCTCAATCATCTCGTCGGGAGTTAACCCCATGGCATACATTCCACCGATGATAGCTCCAATGGAGGTGCCGGTCACATAATCAATCGGGATATGATTTTCTTCCAATGCCTTGATAATGCCAATGTGCGAAATGCCCGGAGCACCGCCGCCACTTAGTACGAGTCCTACCTTCTGAGCGTTCAACGCCGAGCAAATGCTTATTGCCACCAGGCAGCTGAGTAAAAATTTCTTCATTAAAAATGAGGGATTTATTTATTCCTCGAAACAATATCCAAGTCCGAGTTTTGTAACTATATTTTTTTCGTATGGCCCTATCTTTTTTCTGATTCGGGTAATGTTTACGTCTATTGTGCGACTAAGTACAAAGGATTCTTCCGGCCAGATTTTTTGGAGCAACTCTTCCCGCGAGAATAATCGGTTTTTATTTTCCATCAGTAGCTTCAGAATTTCAAATTCTTTTTTTGTGAACTGGATTTCCTTTTCGTCCAGTAAGACCTGCTTCCGGGCCAAATCAATGATAAGCTTGTTGTACGACAGCTGCTGAAAAGTGATCAGCTTTTTATCTTCTGTACGGCTTATAATCACCTTTATGCGTGCTACCATTTCACGGAGCGAAAAAGGCTTAATCATATAATCATCGGCACCTACACTGAAGGCCGTCAACCTGTCATTTTCATCGTTGGTTTCCGACATAAAGATAATCGGAGTAATAGCAGTTTTAGGGTTGCTTCGTATAAGGCGTGCCATTCGGAATCCGGAAATATCACCCAGAATCACTCCTATTAACAACAAGTTATATTCCGAAATGTTTTTCAATAAGGCATCTTCAGCCGAATAAACCACCTCTACGGTATAACCCTCAGACTCTAATGTAAAGCGGACTATTTCACACAACTCTTCCTCCCTATCTGTAACTAAAATTCGGTAACTTCTCATAACTTGCTGGTATAAAATTAATCTACAAAGCTATCAGGCAGATATTACTATCTTATGTATATGTTGTTACAAAATTGTGTTTTTATAGGGTCTTAGAATATTCAAATAATGTGAGTTTAGCTATAAATAAGTAAGAAATAATATTTAATGATCTCTTTTATGAGAACAAAGTGCAGATTTACAATCTTGTAACTTGTATCTAATTAGTAGTTTGTAAAGGATTTAAATGTCAGTAGAGACCAGATTATATATTGATTCGTATTCCGAACTTTCGTTATACAAAAAACCGCTACAAGATTTTGCAGCGGTTTAATTTGTACATAGTATCTTACCTTCCTTGTTCCTTTGCCCAGCTGTCTTTTAGAGAAGCAGTGCGGTTGAAAACCAGTTTTCCTGCACTCGAATCCGGATCGACATTAAAATAACCTATTCGTTGGAATTGGAACTGATCAAGTGCTTCAGCTTCTTTCAGCGAAGCCTCTACCTGGCAATTAGTCAAAACCTTCAACGAATTGTGGTTTAGCAGCTCACGGAAATCACGCTCATCAGCCGACGGATTTTCGATACTGAATAAGCGATCGTACAAGCGTACTTCGGCAGTCAGACTGTGAGCAGCCGAAACCCAGTGCAGCGTTCCTTTAACCTTACGGTTGCTTTCCGGCATACCACTTTTGGTTTGCGAGTCATATTCGCAATATATTTCTTCAATGTTTCCGGCTGCATCTTTTTTGCATCCGGTACATTTTACAATGTAAGCACTCTTCAGTCGCACTTCTTGTCCGGGAGTCATGCGGAAGAATTTCTTCGGAGCATCTTCCATAAAATCATCCCGTTCGATGTAAAGCTCTTTCGAGAAAGCTATTTCACGTGTTCCTGCCGATTCATCTTCGGGGTTATTCACGGCTTCCAGCATCTCCACCTCTCCTTCCGGATAGTTGGTAATGATTAGTTTTACCGGATCAAGTACAGCGTTTACACGGGTAGCAGTTTTATTCAGACTTTCGCGTACGCTGTGTTCCAATAGTCCTATATCATTTTGCGCTTCGAACTTGGTGTACCCGATCTTATCAATGAAACTATGAATAGACTCGGGTGAGTAACCCCGCCGACGCAAGCCGCAAATTGTAGGCATACGCGGATCGTCCCAACCACTTACCAAACCTTCCTGAACCAGTTGAAGCATCTTACGTTTACTCATTACGGTATATGTAAGATTCAAACGGTTGAATTCTATTTGTCGGGGGCGATAATCAGTATCTTTAAACTGATCTATAAACCAGTCGTAAAGCGGACGGTGTACTTCAAATTCAAGCGTACAAAGCGAATGTGTCACACCTTCAAAGTAATCGGATTGGCCGTGTGCATAATCGTACATAGGATAAGCCTTCCAGGTAGAGCCGGTACGGTGATGCGGATGCGAGTTAATAACCCGATACATCAACGGATCGCGGAAATGCATATTCGACGATGCCATATCTATTTTGGCACGCAGCACCATGGCACCTTCGGGCACTTCGCCGGTATTCATCTTTTTGAATAACTCAAGGTTTTCTTCAACCGGACGATTGCGATACGGACTTTCAGTGCCGGGAACGGTAGGAGTCCCTTTTTGTTTAGCAATGGTTTCTGCGGATTGCTCGTCTACATAAGCCTTTCCCTGTTTAATCAGTTCGACAGCTAAATTCCACAACTGCTGAAAATAATCTGAAGCGTAATACACGTTTTTCCACTTGTATCCGAGCCATTGAATATCTTCCTGAATGGAATCAACATATTCAACGTCTTCTTTTACAGGATTGGTGTCATCAAAACGCAGATTACAAACGCCGCCATAATTATCGGCAATGCCGAAATCAAGGCAAATTGCCTTAGCATGACCGATATGAAGGTAACCGTTCGGTTCCGGCGGAAAACGAGTTTGAATTCGTCCGTCATTTTTACCTTCTTTCAAGTCTTGCTCCACAAAAGCTTCAATAAAATTCAAGCTCTTCTTTGGTGCTTCATCAATATTTTCCATAAATGTTACGAATTACATGTTACATTTTACAAGTAAAGACGTATAAAATATACGTCCTACTCATTGTAACTAGATTTTGCCTATAAGTATAAGTGCAAAAATAGTAGAAAAATTGGGAATTGAACAATCAATTGTAAATAAATATCCAAATAATCGTCATTGCAATTATACGATTCATTATTTACACAATGCTGCAACTTGAATTATTCAAAATAACCTTTGATAATTCCACGTGGCGAGTTTTTGACAAATAACAGAATCTCATCGCGTTCTTTTGTTGCAGGAAGCTCAGCCTCAACACGTTCTGTGGCATGTGTTGTATTCATGCCAGATTGATATATGTAGCGATAAACATCTTGTATATCACGTATTTGTTCATTTACATATCCTCGACGACGAAGCCCGATTGAATTAATTCCAGCATATGAAAGTGGTTCACGACCTGCCGTAATAAATGGAGGGACGTCCTTTCCTATTTTAGAACCACCTTGAATCATAACGTGAGAACCTATACGTGTAAATTGATGAACTAAGCAACCACCACCTAAAATGGCAAAATCATCAATTTCAACCTCACCAGCCAGTTGGCACGTGTTACCCATTATTACATTGTTACCTACAACGCAATCATGAGCAACATGGCAATAAGCCATAATCAGGCAGTTGTCGCCTACGACGGTCTTCCCTTTCGCTGCAGTTCCGCGGTTGACAGTTACAAATTCGCGAATTGTCGTATTGTCGCCAATAATAGCCAAACTGTCTTCTCCTTTAAATTTTAAATCCTGAGGAACAGCTCCAATTACAGCACCTGGAAAAATAGAACAATTTTTCCCGATTCGCACACCTTCCATGATGGTTACGTTTGAACCGATACGAGTGCCATCGCCAATCACTACATTTTTATCAATTGTAACAAATGGTTCAATTACTACCGTTGGAGCAATTTTAGCATCGGGATGAATGTAAGCTAAAGGTTGTTTCATGTTTATTTTCAAATTATTATACTTCCGATATTGAGAAAATATAGATTGTTTTTTAGTTAGGTATGTATACTGTTCGAATTGATGAGCTATGCGCAACTATTTATTCTTGACTATCTGAGCCATAAATTCTGCTTCTACCACAATTTTTCCTCCAACAAAAGCATGTCCACGCATTAATGCGCATCCACGACGAATTTCATCTTGCATTTCCAAATGGAAAATTAGTGTGTCGCCCGGTACCACTTTTTGACGGAACTTTACATTGTCTATTTTTAAAAAATAAGTTGAGTATTTTTCAGGATCTTTTATCGAATTTAAAACCAACAGACCTCCTGTTTGAGCCATAGCTTCCACCAAAAGAACGCCCGGCATAACAGGTTCGTCAGGGAAATGACCCATAAAGAAAGTTTCGTTTACAGTTACGTTCTTTACACCGACAATGACTTTTTCACGAATATCAATGATTTTATCTACCAGTAAAAATGGCCAACGATGAGGTAATAGTTTACGAATTCCATTAACATCCAGCACAGGAGGAAGAGTATCGTCATAAATAGGAGCCTGAAGCTCTTGTTTCTTTAATTCTTTCCGAATTATCTTAGCCAGATCGGTATTAATCTTATGTCCCGGATATGTTGCAATCACTTTTCCCTTAATTGGCTTACCAATCAACGACAAGTCACCAATAATATCTAATAATTTGTGTCGTGCAGGTTCGTTTGGAAATTTAATACCGCCATTCAGGTATCCCAACTTAGCGGCATCTTGATATGGTTGGTGCATTAAATCTGCTAAATTATCAAAATCTGGTTGCGAAACTTCCCTGTCATAAATCACAATGGCATTTTTCAAATCACCACCCTTAATCAGATTCAGTTTTACCAGTTGTTCTATTTCGCGTACAAAAACAAAAGTTCGTGCATTTGCAATTTCGGAAGCATAATTGTCTAACGAAGATAGACTTGCAAATTGGTTACTCAAAACAGGTGAATCGAAACCGATGTGTACATCTAAACTAAAAGTATCGTCAGGAAGTATGGTTATTTTAGCACCCGTTTCGGGTATGCTGTATTCTATTTTTTTTCGAACAATGTAATAATCTTTTTCCGCTTTCTGTTCTTCTATTCCTACCAGTTGAATTTGTTCAGCGTAGTACTTTGCACTTCCATCCAAAATAGGAAATTCGGGTGCATTTACTTCTAATAAACAGTTGTCGATTCCAAAAGCATATAAGGCTGATAAAGCATGTTCAACGGTACTGACGACCATTTCTCCCTTTTTAAGAACAGTTCCGCGTGTTGTTTCTCCAACGTATTCAGCTACCGCATCCATTTCAGGTTGTTCGGGCAAATCAATTCGCTTGATTTTAATTCCGTGGTTTTCGGGAGCCGGAAGGAAAGTTAGAATAATTTCCAAGCCGGAGTGTAAACCTTTTCCTGAAAGTGCAAAGGCCTGCTTAATAGTTTTTTGTTTCGCCATACGTTAGTTAAGAAATACTACTGATTTTATTTTCGAGTTCCTGAATCTTCTTTTGCATTGCATAAATGGTGTTCTGAAGGTCAGGTAGGTTCTTGTAAACTACTGACGATCTGCGAAAGTTCATTACAGGAAGGGCTGGGTAACCCTGGAAAGCCTGATTTGCTGATTTGATGGAATTTGGCACGCCTGTTTGTGCACCAAAAATAGTGCCATCGGCAATTTGTAAGTGTCCGGCAATACCAACTTGCCCGGCAAGGATACATTGTTTACCTAGTTTTGTAGATCCGGAAATACCTGTTTGTGCTGCAATCACTGTATTCGCCCCGATTTCAACATTGTGAGCAATCTGAACCAGATTATCTATTTTTACTCCTTTTCGGATAATTGTGCTTCCCATGGTGGCTCTGTCAACAACTGAGTTTGCCCCGATTTCAACATCGTCTTCTAAAACAACATTTCCCATCTGAGGAATCTTTTTGTAAGAGCCATCTTCAGTTGGCGCAAATCCAAAGCCATCGGAACCAATCACGGATCCGGAATGCAATATGCAATTATTGCCAATAACACAATTATTGTAGATCTTCACTCCCGAAAATAAAGTCACATTTTCACCTAGTGTCGCCTCATCTTCTATTGAACAGTTGGCATGAAGTGTTACATTTTTATCGATAGTTACATTTTCTCCTATATATACAAAAGGAGCAATATAGGCGTTTTCACCAATTTTGGCAGTTTCAGAAATATAGGCTAATGGTGAAATTCCTGTTTTTTTCGGTTTGGTTTGATCAACCAAAGTTAATAGCAGAGCCAACGATTGATAAGCGTCTTCAACGCGAATCAGAGTTGGTTTTATTTCTTTTTCGGCAATAAAATCTTTATTTACAAGTACCACACTTGCCTCGCAGTCATATATGTAGTGGATGTATTTTGGATTAGACAAGAAACTTAATGTTCCTGGCTTTCCTTCTTCAATTTTGGAGAAGTTACTTACTTTTACTGACGGATCACCTTCAATGTCTCCGTGCAAAAAGTCTGCAATTTGTTGAGCTGTAAACTCCATATAATTTTTTTTTTGGCTGCAAAAGTAATAAACTATTTCCAATAATCCATAATGATAATCATGCAATTTAGAAAAGAAAACACTTCGGCTCTTTTCTAAAGCCTGATCAGGACGAAATGTCAGTTGATGAATTACATTCGAAAAAAGCAGTAATAATACTTCTCAACTTTCTTTGTTAATACATTAATGTTTAGCATGTCTGACGCATCAGCAATGTCCTTTATAGTCCCATCTTTATATAAAATATTAATATTATCATCTTTGGGGCTGTAAGTATCAGTACTCACAATTTCCTGACCCATAAAATACGCAGCATCATGCATACTAACGTTAAAGTACCTCATGTATTGCTGTAGCTGATTTTCTTGTGTCTCGTTGTCAATGGGTTTTGTTCGTACTTCGACTTTAAACAATCGTCTATTTATAAATGCTCTGCATAAAGTAGAGAGGACGATATCTGGGTGTTCCGACCAAACTTTGATCGCACAAATTATATCAGAATCATCCAGCATCGAAAAGTGATGTAATGCCTCTTGAGATTCAATAAAATGAGACTTATTTACTTTATTATAAAGAAAATAATGTAAAGCAGGCGATGCAAACAGTGTTGTCTCTTTACTTGCCAACTCTTTAGCCCGTTTAAGAATATTCATCAACATTTTCTCAGCGGCAACCGACGTTTTATGCAAATACACTTGCCAATACATTAATCGTCTAGCCACCAGGAACTTTTCAATAGAATAGATTCCTTTTGCTTCTACGACAAGTTGATCGTTATGAATGTTTAACATCTTAATTATTCTGGCAGCACCAATTATCCCTTCACTTACACCTGAAAAAAAACTATCCCGACTCAAATAGTCAAGTCTGTCCATATCGAGTTGGCTTGAAACCAACTGGTGCAAAAATTTCTTTCGATAATTATTCGTGAATATTTCTAATGTCATATCCAGTTTGCCATTCAACTCCCGATTGATTTGTTGCATCATCCAAAGCGAGATTTCTTCGTGGCTTACATCATTTACAACACTGTGTTCCAATGTGTGCGAAAAAGGGCCATGTCCAATATCATGTAGCAAGATACTTGCTTGAACGGCTTCAGCCTCATCTTGTGTAATTTCGTGACCAGCCTGGCGTAATTGAGCTATGGCTTCTCCCATCAAATGCAAAGCTCCGAGCGAATGTTGCAGCCGCGTATGCTGTGCACCTGGATAAACAAACGATGATAGTCCTAATTGTTTGATACGATTTAGCCGCTGAAAATATGGATGCTGAATAATATCATACAAAAAGTTGTTCGGTATATTGATAAATCCGAAGACAGGGTCATTGATGATTTTTCGTTTATTTTGTTCTTCCATTTTTTGTATCTTTCATTTACTTCCAATTATTTCTCTGTTTTTAAACCAGAAAAAAATCAGATAGTCAATATCCACGAATCCAGCAGTTAATTTTGATCGGCTAATATATCGACCAACCATTTCCAACATTTTTGAGTGGAAGAAATACTCAATCTTTCGTCTGGTGAATGAACTCCATACATTTGAGGTCCGATAGAGATCATATCTAAATGTGGATATTTCTCCAGAAACAAACCACACTCCAGCCCGGCATGGATGGCACGTACCTTTGGCTCTTGGTTAAATAGTTTTCTATAGCTATTCTGAGCTGTCTCTAAAATTCCTGATTCTAAATTTGGCTTCCACCCCGGGTAACCATCTCCATGCGTAACCTCAGCCCCGGCAAGAGCTAAGGTTGCTTCTACTTCATTGGCAATGTCGTATTTTGATGACTCGACGGAGCTTCGTTGGCTGGTGGTTATTTCTATTTTATTGTCGGCTATCATTTTTACAGATGCCAGGTTGGTAGAAGTTTCAACTAAGCCTGGTATGTCATGGCTCATTGCTTTCACTCCATGAGGGCAGGCGTAAAGAACATTGAGTAAAGAGTTGGATGTTTTTTTGTCGATAGCACTTTCGTGTAGGCTTTCCGATTCCAGTGAAAGTTTCATATTGGGCTCTATACTTCCAATCTCATTTTCCATTTCTGCCGTAAAATGATTAAAAAGAATTCGGATATTTTCCTTTTCGGCAAAAGGAACACTTGCCACAGCCACTGCTTCGCGCGGAATGGCGTTTCTCAGATTTCCTCCATTAAAACTGTGCAGACGCAGATCCATTTTTTTATTTACAGTCCACAGAAAGCGGTTTAGAATTTTATTGGCATTTCCACGACCTTTGTCGATGTCATCGCCCGAGTGTCCCCCGGTTAATCCTTTTACGGAAACCCAGAATGTAAAATAATTTTCGGGTGTTTTTTCCAAATCAAAAGCAAGAATGGCTGTGGTGTCAATTCCTCCGGCGCAACCGACAAAAATTTCACCATCGTCTTCCGAGTCAAGATTTATGAGCAAATCACCTGTCAGAAAATTCTGTTCCAGAGCAAAAGCACCGGTTAATCCGGTTTCTTCGTCTACAGTAAACAGGCATTCCAAAGCCGGATGTGCTAGCTCTTTTGATGCTAATATTGATAGCATCATTGAAATACCAATTCCATTGTCGGCTCCTAACGTTGTGCCTTTGGCTTTAACCCAGTCTCCATCCACATAGGATTGAATAGCATCGGTATTGAAATCAAAAGTGACATCACTGTTTTTTTCGCAAACCATGTCCATGTGAGCTTGTAAAATAATGGTTTTATGTTTTTCATAACCATTTGTGGCGGGTTTACTAATCAAGACATTCCCGGTGGCATCAGTTTTTGTTTCCAGATTATGGCTTTTGCCAAAAGCTTCCAGATAAGCTATTATACGTTCTTCTTTTTTTGAAGGGCGGGGTATTTGATTTATTTCATGGAAAAAGTTCCATAAAACCTTAGGTTCAAGAGTTTTCATATTATAAGTGTATATTGACTTTGTTTTTTTGAAAAAGGGAACTACAAAGATAGAAAAAAGTTAATGTGGATGATATTATTTTGTTTTAAATAAATTATTTCCAATAAAATATTGCTGAATGTGATAACTCCCCAAATATTACTATCATGCCTATTCTCGGAATATTTATGCCAGCCGAACTTCGGACAGGGTAAATCCCACCGGATTCACGCTAGCCGAACTTCGGACGAGACAAATCCCACCGGATTTATGCTAGCCGAAGTTCGGACGGGGCAAATCCCACTGGATTCATGCCAGCCGAACTTCGGACGAGGCAAATCCCACCGGATTTATGCTAGCCGAACTTCGGACGGATAAATGCAAATAAAAAAGATTAATCCGGTTATCCGGGCTCGAATAATCTTAAATTAAATATCCAAACAGAGTATGAAGCAAAGATTAATGCTGAATTTTTACAAAAAAAGTCCAATCTAAATGAAGACTGGACTTTCTTGCAAAATTGAAAAGCATATTAATGAATATTGTTGACACCAATTGTTGGAAAACTAAGCTTCTTTATCGCTGAAGCAGAAGTCGAAGCTTTAAATTTATAGGTAAGCGAATAACTATTGTCAGCAGGTGTTGTATACTCTCGTGTGTGAATAACCAAGTGTACAGAATCTGTCGCTGCTCCTGTCTGTAATGATTTTAAATTGAAGGATGCCATTCCCCATTGTGAAACAGAAGGGCTATCGCCGTTAGCGTTATGTCTGAATTCCAAGTGGATTTTATTGTCTGAATATGTTTTGGTATTGTCCGAAACCAAACTGATAAAATGGGTTTTATTATAACCCGAATAAACAAACTCTACGTTTAAATAGTCGCTTCCAATCCACATGCTTTTAATCCCTATCTGGTCGTTGCCTATGCTGTCTTGTTGCTGCGGCTTTATGTTGAAAATTTTTTTAGTGAGAACTTCGTACACATCGTTCAGTCTAACGTTCTGATTGTACAAGCTGTCTTTACTGGCCTTAGACAAGACTGTGTAATTGGCAATAATCCGTTGACCGTCTTTCGGGTGATAATTCGAAAGGTCGGAAGTGGATGTCCACATTCGATCACCATTATCCAACCGAAAGTAAAATAATGAACTTAGAGTAGGATTTTCAACTGTAGCAATATCAATCTGATTATTATCAGACGAAGAACTGTCATTGTCGATACATGCAGTAAGTAGTGGTAATAGTAAAATACCGAATATTAGCTTTTTCATAACCTTGAAGAAATAGAATGTTTAAATACTTGATTGATTAAAAATTTGAAAGGCAATTGATCTGTTTTCAATATGCGCTTCTAAACCTAAGATGAAAATTGTATTCAAACGTTGCATTGGAGGGGAAAATATTTATTTATAAAGCCTTTTATCGTATTGGAGGATATTACTTCCGAAGCTATAATCTCCCTCTTGATCCTCGTTTTTCATTATCCTTTCTTTTTTTGTATATTTGCACTTTATCCAAAATTGGAATAAAACTGTAAAATACACGCATGCTATTCTCCGAAATTATTGGTCAACAAGAAATTAAAACTAAATTTATTCGTACTGTATCTGAGCAACGGATTCCGCATGCGCAACTTTTACGAGGACCTGAAGGTGTGGGAAAATTAGCTTTAGCTATTGCATACGCCCAATATATTTGTTGCGAGAATCGTACTGCTACCGACTCTTGTGGCGTATGCCCTTCTTGTATGAAATACCGGAAGTTGGCTCATCCCGATTTGCATTTTGTTTTTCCGGTTATTAAACCTTCGGGTAAAACCAGTTGTGTCTGCGATGATTTTATTGCCGACTTTCGAAAAATGGTGCTTCGAAACTCTTATTTTGGACTAAATGATTGGTATGCGAGTATTTCTGGAGATGCCAAACAAGGTTTGATTTATTCAAATGAGAGTGAGGAAATCGTGAGGAAGTTAAGCCTGAAAACTTACGAAGCAGAGTATAAAATCATGATTATCTGGTTGCCCGAAAAAATGCATGTTACTTGTGCCAATAAATTGCTTAAAATTCTGGAAGAGCCACCAGAAAAAACCGTTTTCCTGATGGTTTCAAATGCACCGGACGAAATTATAACCACTATTCTTTCCCGGACTCAGCATATTCATGTACCGCGGTTAAGTGATGCTGAAATAGTGCAGGCACTTCTTAAAAATAATGAACTGGAGGTCGAACCGGATGCTGCAAAATATGCGGCTCATATTGCTAATGGGAGCTACTTGAATGCATTGTCGGTGTTGAATGAGGGTGATGAGAATAAGCAAAATTTCGAACGCTTTGTTATGATCATGCGTTTGGCGTGGCAGGTTGGTAACAAAAAAGATCATGCTTCGCTGAAAACGTTGCGCAAGTGGTCTGATGATATGGCGGCAGCGAGCATGGGGCGTGAGCGGCAAAAGAATTTTCTGATTTACTCGCAACGAATGACGCGTGAAAACTTTATCCGGAATGTGCAGCAACCTGATTTGAATTATTTGACTTCTACAGAAACAGAATTTTCACAGCGTTTTTCTCCGTTTATTAATGAGCGAAATGTGGAAGATCTGATGAGCGAATTTGCACTTGCCGAAAGACACATAGAACAAAATGTAAATGCAAAGATGGTATTCTTTGATTTGACATTGAAAGTTATTATGCTATTAAAAAGATAATTAAAACAACTATATATAATATAGAAACACTATGTTTCTATCCCTAATTAAAAAGAAAAATGGATTATAAACTAGATATCGGCGGTTGCCGAATGAATAAAAAGGGGTGCAATCGCAACTCTACCCAAAAACTCAGCACATTCGATTGGATGTGCGATTTGCCAGATACACAAAAAGATACTGATTTTGTTGAAGTTCAGTTTAAAAATACACGCAAAGGCTATTTTTTGAATAGCACTAAAATTCCGCTAGAAAAAGGTGATGTTGTTGCGGTTGAATCATCTCCCGGACATGATATTGGCGAAGTGACATTGGTTGGAAGATTGGTGCTGCTGCAAATGAAAAAATATAATGTCAATCCTGAGAAAATAGAAGTTCGTCGTGTTTATCGAAAGGCAAAAGAAACTGATCTTGAAAAATACCAAGAGGCTAAAGCGAAGGAACAAAGCACGATGATAAAATCTCGTCAGATTGCTGAAAGTCTGAATCTTAATATGAAAATTGGTGATGTTGAATTTCAGGGTGATGGAAATAAAGCTATTTTTTACTATATTGCAGATGAACGTGTTGATTTCCGCCAGTTAATCAAGGTTTTTGCTGAAACATTTCGTGTTCGCATTGAAATGAAGCAAATTGGTGCTCGTCAGGAGGCAGGCAGAATTGGAGGAATCGGACCTTGTGGTCGTGAGCTATGCTGTTCTGGCTGGATGACTAATTTTAATTCAGTGTCAACCAGCGCAGCACGTATTCAGGATATTTCTCTTAATCCTCAAAAACTAGCCGGACAGTGTGGAAAACTCAAATGCTGTATGAATTTTGAGCTGGATTCTTATACTGATGCTTCTAAAAACTTCCCGTCAAAAGAAATCCAACTGGAAACGTTGGACAACACCTATTACCATTTTAAAACAGATGTATTCAAAGGGGCTATTTCGTACTCAACTTCACCTAATTTTGCTGCAAATTTGGTGACAATTACGGCAAAACGGGCTAAAGACGTAATTGCAATGAATAGAAAAGGATCAAAGCCTGATTTGCTTGACGACAAGATTGATGAAGAGGTTAAGGCAATACCGGTTAATTATGAAAATGGAGTAGGGCAAGACAGTCTGACTCGCTTTGACTCATCTAAGAAACGTTCTGGAAAATCGAACAGACGATCAAATAATCGACCTCAAAACAAACCTGCGCAAGTGCCCGAAAATAAAGGAATAGAGAATAAAGGAGAGGAGAATAAAAAACCTGAAAACAAAAAAACTCCGAGATTCCAAAAGCCAATTAAGAAAACCGATAATAGTACAAAAGAAAATGAAAAATAGTTTTTTGGTAGGCGCAGTCTTACTCGTTTTAGCCGGCTGTACAAGTAATGACGTGTTTTTTCAATATACTGCTGTCAATCCTAAAGGCTGGAGTAAAGATAGTCTATACTGTTTTGACATTCCGATTACTGATACGCTTTCGTCTTACAATCTATATGTTAATATAAGAAACAGAGGAGAATATCCGTATCAGAATCTTTGGCTCTTTTTGAATAAGATTAGTCCAGACAAAACACAAAAAAAAGATTCAATTGAATGCTATCTGGCTGACCAGCGTGGAAAATGGCTGGGATCTGGAATTGGGTCTGTTCTGGAGATGCCGGTTTTATATCAGCAAAATGTACGTTTTAAACAAGCCGGAATCTATCACTATAAGATTGTTCACGGAATGCGCGATACGGTTTTGATGGGTATCAATGATATTGGTATGCGGGTTGAAAAAATAGTAAAATAAAGTTGATTTTTAATGGGTAAGAATAAATTGGCAAAGTTTGCCGATATGGAAGAGTTTCCACATGTTTTTCAGGTATCATCGCATGCTGTACGTGAAGGTGCGCGTTTTGAAATGAAAGGAAAATGGAACGAGATCTTTTTTAAAAATGAGAATCCAATTGTATTGGAGTTAGGCTGTGGCAAAGGAGAATATACGGTTGGATTAGGCAAGCTTTATCCTGATAAGAATTTTGTGGGCGTTGATATCAAAGGTGCACGCCTTTGGACGGGCGCTAAAGAATCTTTTGAAAACGGAATGAAAAATGTAGCTTTCCTGCGTACTAATATTGAAATGATTCATTACTTTTTTGCCGAAAATGAGGTAAGTGAAATCTGGCTTACTTTTCCTGATCCTCAAATGAAAAAAGTGACCAAACGACTGACCGCAACTAACTTTATGAAGTCTTACCAGCAGTTTGTAAAAGACGACGGATTAATCCATCTGAAAACAGACAGTAACTTTATGTTTACTTATACATGCGAAATGGTGAAGGCCAATCATTATCCTGTGATTTTTTCGAATGACGATCTATATACATCTGATTTGCAAGATCCGATTCTATCCATTAAAACGTATTATGAGCAACAATGGCTTGATCGCGGACTTACAATTAAATACATCCAGTTTCGACTTGAAAAAAGAGCTGAATTCATTGAACCTGATGTTGAAATAGAGCACGATGCTTATCGGAGCTTTGGTCGGAGTAAGCGCCAACATCTGGAAGATCCGGAAATTTAGACTGCAGATTTAAAACTTTTCAGAACTTAGCTTGTTACTCTTTATTCGTAACGACTAATTTAATATACTCTTATGACAATATATCCAAAATTAATACTTGATGCGTTGGTACATGTCCGCTATCCGGGAACAGGGAAAGACATTGTTTCATCGGGCATGGTACAAGATAATATTCGCATCGAAGGCAATAAAGTTTCGTTTTCATTGATTTTTGAAAAACCAAACGATCCATTTGCAAAATCGGTAGCAAAAGCTGCTGAGCAAGCTATCCTTACTTATATAGGGGAAGACGTTGAAATCAAGGGAAATATTCAAATTATTACGAAAGAAGTTCCCAAACCTAAACCAACTTCAATTTTACCCAATGTGAAAAATATTATTGCAGTTTCATCAGGTAAAGGTGGCGTCGGAAAATCGACAATTTCGAGCAATCTGGCTATAGCATTAGCATCGTTAGGCTATAAGGTAGGATTGCTGGATGCCGATATTCATGGTCCGTCTATCCCCAAAATGTTTGGAGTAGAATCAGCTCATCCCGAGGTTCGTGAAACGGAAGGCAGGCACACGATTATACCTATTGAAAAATATGGAGTCAAAATTCTATCAATTGGTTTCTTTGTTGATCCGGAACAAGCTTTGGTTTGGCGTGGTGCAGTTTCGAGCAATGCGTTGAAGCAGATGATTACGGATGGTGAATGGGGTGAATTAGACTACTTTGTTATGGACCTGCCACCCGGAACCGGTGATATTCATCTTACTTTGGTTCAGACTATGGGCATATCGGGAGCCATTGTAGTGACAACTCCGCAAGAGGTGGCTTTGGCAGATGCACGCAAGGGAGTGAATATGTTTACGGGCGAAAAGGTAAATGTCCCGGTGCTTGGAATTGTGGAAAATATGGCATGGTTTACCCCTGCTGAATTACCTGAAAATAAATATTATATTTTTGGGAAGGAGGGAGGAAAGCGCCTTGCCGAAGAATTGAATGTGCCACTTTTGGGTCAAATACCTTTGGTACAAAGTATTCGCGAATGTGGAGATGCTGGTCGACCTATAGCTGTTGATGAAGATACGATTATGTCGTTAGCATTTAAAGACCTTGCAGAAAAAGTAGTTGAAAGAGTAGAGTTTAGAAACACAAACTTTGAGGCTACAAAAAAAGTAGAAATGCAATAATGACAAATAATTAGTTATAAGATATTAATTAAATGTAGTAGTTTGGTGGGTGTTTACCTTTAAAATATTGCTACAGTGTTTTTTGTTGTTTTATGAATGGACGTTATTAAAAAAAATATTTGTGGCAAATATTTTTTAGTTGTAGTATTTAATTTAGAGCATTGGTTGTCATTTATATAGGCAGCCAATGCTCTTTTTTGTGTAATAAATTGTAATATTATGAATTGTTATATAATTCATAATCAATAAAATATATTCTTAACTTTGTGCCGTTTATCCGAAACTGGAAACAATCAACTTGTTGACAATAAGAAGTTTCGCTCTTTCCAATGGCATGAAAAGACTTTTACTATTTGCATCTTTACTTATATTAACAACTTTGGTTTTTTCTGAGAATAAGCAATTCTCTAGATGGTCATTGTCACCGGAATTTGGGGTTACAAAATTCGATGGCGACGCGCAACAACCCATAACAAGCGCATTTCTGAGCACGTCCAGCAATTTTGGCTATGGAGCTAATATAGAATATGCTATAACTCCAATATGGGGGCTATCGATCGATTATTTTACACTCCCTTTCAAAGGAGTTTATACAAGTCCCGTCGACACATTCTCAACAAAGCTAAATAATTATAACATCAGCGCCACCGTTAATATATCGAGGATGATCTTTCCGCAAACAAAAGCGAAGTTGTATATAAACGTGTCATTCGGAATAGGATATGCCGACTATAAGTTTGATGTAAAGACCATTGCAAACACCTTGGCTCCCCTAAACCCCGCCTATGGCAACTCGCTAATGGTTCCCATGACCTTGTCTGTAGAATATAATATTACAAAAATGCTGGGAATTGGTGCAAAGGTACGCTATCTAACTTCTACAAGAGATAATTTGGAAGGAGTTAAATCGACACAAGGTGTAACCAATGATCGTTTGATGATGGGGTCGTTGTTTTTGAGGTATAAGCTTACTTCAAAAGGAAAAGAACATTTGAGGAATATTAAAATGAATGAGTTTGCCCCGGATGAAGGGTTGGAATTGGCCAGAGTTAATTCGGATAGAATTACCAAATTAGACAAAGAACTAAAGAAACTTGATAAAAAAGTTGATAATCAAGGTAGAAGAATTGACTCAATAGCCAGATTCTTATCAAACGATGGGCCCGACTCGGACGGCGATGGGGTACCGGACATAAGAGACAATGAGCCTAATACGCCACCAAATACACCCGTTGACTTCTGGGGAAAAACAATAAAGCTCAATTACTCTAACATTTCGGATGATGGCACTAATGGTGGCATAGCGTCAGGGAAAGCGAACAGAGGAAACAAAGCTACGAATGGAAAAGGAAAGTCAAATGCCGGCACGGATTGCAATTGCTGCGACGACGTACCTGCTGTTTACTTCAATTTCGACAGGATCGATTTGGACGACAACGCGTTGATTGTAATAAGCAAGATAGCCGAGAAAATGAAGGCCGATCCTAGCTTGTATGTTGAAGTGAGAGGATATTGCGATTATATAGGTAAAAACCCTTACAACGAGACACTGAGTAAACGACGAGCCGAAAGAGTGAAAGCTGAAATGGTAA
>DAIQOQ010000299.1:0-3338 GCA_036787795.1 Paludibacter sp.
TTATGCCATCATTTCCGGGAGGTGAAGCCAGCCTTACAGCTTATATAGCCGACAGCATTCAATACCCATTCGTAGCCAAACGTCTGAAAACACAAGGCAAAGTTATCGTTCAGTTTTTGGTCGACAAAACCGGTAAAATAAATGATGCCAAGGTCATTCGTGGAACTGATTATTTTCTGGACAAAGAAGCGCTACGCGTTATAGGCACCATGCCTAACTGGACTCCGGCTACCAAGTGTAACGAAAAAGTAAATGCCTACGTGAGCCTGCCTGTTGTATTTAAGCTCGATGTTCCGGCCAAAGAAAAAACCTGGGAACGCGATGCTAAAACCATTATATTACTCAACGGAGAGCGGTTACCGGCCACATTTAATCTGGATTGGTTGAACTACGCCGGCCTAACGGGCTATCAGGTTCTACAACCAACCACAAAAGAAGTTACCAAAAAACTGACATCGCAGTATGGCAAAGATGCTGCCCACGGTGTGATATTGATTAGCACTACCAGCAACAAGAAATAAAGGAATATACATTATTCCAACCCTGCGTCCGGCGGCTTTCCCGTCGGACGCTTTATTTATACGCGCAAGCGGTTTAAAACACTACGAACTCCCCGATAATTCATTTGCTTTGCTGCATTGCATTCTTTATGCCGGCTATAAAGAAACAAAGCATTTTTACTCCCCAAACAAATACATATATTTAAATACAATACGTTTATAATATCTGTATTTCATCATTTATTAAAATACAATTATAAATTTATTCATGTAATAATACAATTATAATTATACAATATGATTCTAATATAAGTATAACTACAAAAATAAAAAATCATTCTATCTTTAAAATATGTAGTAATACATCAAATAAAAAACAATCATATTTTATAATACGTATTATTTCGGTCATTAGAATACAACTATTTCATCTTATTTGTATATTTGTACACAATAAAATCAACTTAAAAAATACTATCCGATGAAAATAGCTCTGTCGCGCCTAAGAACAAGTACTCTTTCGTGGTTAGCCAATGAATTAATTACAGAGTCGAACCCTGAGAAATATCCTTTTATTAAAGATAATCCTCTACTCAGAAATCTGCAAACAACCTACAATGAATATCAGCAAGTATTCGGGAAAAAGAGTTATAGCGGCAAGGGGAAATTGGTAGCCAAAACCAATCTGGTGCAAAACGACGCTTACAATGGTATGAAATTTTGTATTTACGGACTCACTAGAGTCAGCGGAAACAGCTTGCAAACCGACGCTAATGATTTATACCATCTATTTAAAATAGCAGGAGTGAGTCTTAGTCGACGAGGATATATGACTAAATCGACCAAACTTAGTAAACTAATAGAATCATTAGAACAGCCCGACAATAAGGCAAAAATAGAACGCATACATCTGACTGAAGTTTTTGAAATATTGAAAGCTGCTTATCTCAATTTTGAAAATCTGTCGTTGGAACAAATTAGTGCCAATGCTCAACTCAGACGTATTGGTACAGCCAGTGGTTTGCGAAAAAAATTGGAAAAAGCCATACACTATTACCTAACAACAGTTACTGCCATGTCGGAATTTGACGAGTGGAAACATTTCTATTTACTCTTAGACGAACATGTAAAAAGTGCAAGAAACTCGCACCGAAAATCCGACAAAACCACGACAGAACAAGACACAGAATCCTGATTCAACACCCGCTATCACGAAGAAAGCGCCAACACCGGCAAACCATTTTCCATTCTTTGTTGTTATGGTAGTTCAAAACGATAGAACAAATAAGAATATTAAAACAACAAATTTAAATTATGTCAGAAGATCCAATAATATGTTCATGTAATAATGTCAGTCGTTCTACCATTCTAAAAACCATTAAAGAAAAAGGCCTCAAAACAGAAGACGAAGTATATGATGCCACCGACGCAGGGATGGTCTGCGGTTCCTGTTGTGCGGACATTCAGGAAATAATGGAGGAAAATTTATAAGCATATCGTACAACACCACGCTGAAAAATACGAAATTATTTAATTTTACTCCTTATGATGTAAAATTGTTCCTCCTTTTTTTATGTTGTAAACAGAGAATCGTCCCGATTATAATATCAGGGCGATTCTTTTTTTATTTCTACATAATAAATTCATTTCAGTATAATTCTATTTTACAGACAAATACGAAGCGAACTAAAAATTATAGTTTAAAACTAGAAAAAATAGTTGCATAACTAGAAATAATAGTTTATGTTTGCATCGTAAAAATATAAAAATAGAAAAATGAAAGAACTAACCGCCAAAGAAGAAGAAATCATGCAGTTTTTTTGGGATGAAGGACCCTTGTTTGTAAAACAATTAGTAGACAAATACCCCGATCCAAAACCGCATTTCAATACCCTCTCTACTTACGTGCGTGCTTTGGAAGAAAAAGAGTTTCTGGCTCATGAGAGCTTTGGAACAACCTACCGCTATTTTCCCATTGTTCAGGCAGCAGAATACCAAAGCCGGACATTGAAAAACGTGGTAAAGAAATACTTCAACAATTCGTATCTGAATGTAGTCAATTCATTTATCAAATCGGAAAATGTATCAATTGATGATATAAGAAAGTTGCTTGATGAAGTTGAAAAATCAGCCGAAAAATAAAAACGAACTTCTAATGCGCTAAGATATGGAAACATCCCTTTTTTATCTGCTACGTGTAAGCATTGCCGCTGCAATTCTGTATCTCTTTTTCAAGTTTATCCTGAGTAAGAGAACATTTCATGCCATCAACCGAATAGTGGTACTAAGTATAGTGGTAATGACGCTGATACTACCTCTATTTACGGTACAGTTGCCGGAAATAAGCTTTTTCAAACCCAAGGTTGAACAACCGACAATAGAAGAAATACTTGCTTCATTAAAGGGTATAAACCATGCCAATACAATCACCATCGCACAAACTACTGCGGTAAAAATTCCGTGGATTAAAGTTATCGGATTGATTTATCTGTCGGGTTTGATCATTGCTTTGCTACGGTTTAGCATCAGTTTTATCCGGATGGGCCGGATAATTAGTGCGACAAGAAAGGAACGTATGACTGATAATAGTCTGCTGTGCATTTCCGATAAAAACATTTCGCCATTTAGCTGGATGAAGTATATCGTTCTATCAACTACAGATATCGAAGCTGATAATTTAGATATTATTCGTCATGAACAAGCCCATGTGGCTTTCAGACACTCTTTTGATTTGCTATTCCTTGATCTGTATTCGCTCGTTTTTTGGTTCAATCCCTTTGCGTGGTTGCTTCGGCTGGAATTGCAAACCATTCACGAATATCAGGCCGACGAGAAAGT
>DAIQOQ010000300.1:0-2061 GCA_036787795.1 Paludibacter sp.
CCGCCGGCTTCGCTTCCCGAAGGTATTTCGAGTAAAGGATAAGGTACATCTCCAAGTATGCATCCTGCTTCGGCCACATAGTACAAATTTCCAATGTCAAACGGAACATATTGTTTTATTGCTCCCATCAGTTTGCCATATCCCTTTGTCTTGTTATTCAAGGTGTATTCACCTCCTTCGAGTGCAACAGAAAGAACGGGTCGGTTGTTGAGAATATAAATACGTTGCAAATGATTCTCGTACGTTTTTTCGTCGAATGAAAAGCGGGTATTAAGCGTTGCAGAACGTTGCAGGAACGAAGTTACATTTATACCATTGGTTTGCATAGGTAAGCTTCCGTTTGCATACATCGTATTGGCCCGGAGGTATAAGGTGGATTCTATATCCGAATTCCAGTCGTTGGAGAATGTAACATTAAATTCTTTTCTCCGATTCAATTTACTTGCCGACCACAACATTAAAAGGGTACTTGCAATATCCTCGTCTCCGGTGATTAGCGGATTTTCGCGATACATAAAGTTATTGTAGTTGTAGTCAATCCGTCGGTAATCGTCGGTATAGCTCATTCCTATAACACGCTTTTTTTCTCCCGGCAACTTATATCGTCCTTCGGCGGAGTATTTTATTGTGTGGTTTTTGGTAGCATAACCTGCATAGCCGCCTATCATACCGTCTTTCCACAGTTTTTCGTTTGTTTTCAAGGGTATGTTTAGGCGTAACCCCTCAATGTCGCTTAAGCGGGCGAGTTGCAGTATATTTCCAATGTCTACTTTGCCGGCAGGAATATTTCCGGTTAATGCAACTTCGGCAATCAGTTTGGCGGTACGAAGCAGAGCAGTATTACTCAAATCATTCAGTTTTTCATTCAATGTAGTCTGATCGTAATTACTCTGGGCAAAATTTCCGGGTTGTATCAGGTTCAATTCTCCCGAGTGGTATGTGGCAGATCGTTTCACGAAAATCTCCGGTCGCGGATGCAGACTATCGGCCAGCAGCTCGTAATTCATATTGAGTGTCATCTCTTCCGATTGGCGAACCCAGTTTTTGTTAGCAAGCGGAACAAAGGTTTCGGAGATGTGCAGATTATGAATAAAGTTGATATTGGCTTTAGAAGGTAGTTCGGCTTCAATTCTTGTCAGAGCCAGGGTAGTAGAATCAATCCAAAGCTTTCCGTTGAAAGCTAAATTCTTGGGATTCTTGGTGTGAAAATGAATTTCATATTGCTTTCCGGTCTTGCGTTTCACGCTGTCGGCCAGATAATAGTCGTAATACGCATTTCCCACATTGGCCAAGGGACTAATCATGCCCTTTCCGAGCACAAAAACAGCATTGTCGTAAAAATTCAGTTCGGTGGTCATCTCTCCAACAAATTTTTCCAACAATCTTTCTACATTTTCGGGCGAAGAAAAAATATTTTTAGAGACTTGTTTTTTATCGATGTTAGTCAATTGGTATTTATTCTCAGCCATGTACAACGGAATAACCAGAGAAGAGTCGGTATGCGATATATTTCCTTTTTTTAGTTGGTCAAAAATGCGCTTGCTCAAAGTACGCTGATTAATTTTGCTCAGCAAAACCAGGTTTTGTTCGGTACTCTCGGCATTAAATCCTTTTTGCCTGCTTACATCATTTTCTCTTTTGAGCAGCCGTACTTTTTTCATTAAATCAATAGCCGGATTAACTCCCGGTATTACCAGCGCCTCGCGAAGCAAGGTATTTTCCTCTCTCATTTCCACCTGTACACCTACACTTTGGCCCGGTTTAATTCTGAGTTCCTGCTTTTTGTAACCAACTGAAGAAAATATGAGTATTGATTCTTTGCCTGTGTAGCGAATCAGGAAATAACCTTCTTCGTTAGTTTGTACTACCTTTGGGGTATTTTTGAAATAGATATTTACCGAAGGGATAGGAGTCTTATCTACAATGTTCAATACCTGCCCTACAACCACCGTTTCTTGTGCCGATGCAAAGAGAGATGCAAATAACATGATTATCAGCATCAATTTAAATATGTTTTTTCTGCAGACTATTTTTGTATTGTTTAAAATCATTCTGTAATTA
>DAIQOQ010000300.1:2161-3302 GCA_036787795.1 Paludibacter sp.
TTATATCTTTTTCTTTGCATTCACTTTAGCCTCATCTTCCCTTAGTTTTTTGTAAAAAGGGTGACAGCTTAAAACGGTTTGGCGCAAGTAGTGAACATCAATATGGGTATAAAGTTCTGTTGTTGTTATAGATTCGTGACCAAGTAATTGCTGAATAGCACGTAAGTTGGCTCCGTTTTCGAGTAAATGCGTGGCAAATGAATGACGAAATGTATGCGGACTTACATTTTTCCGGATTCCGGCCAAAACAGCTAATTCCTTTACTATTTTAAAAATCATGTCCCGGGTCAGTTTCGTTCCGCGTCTATTCAGAAATACACAATCCTCATTTCCTTTTTTTATATCGAGCATGTTTCGGTCTATCTTCCAAAGCTCAATTTGTTTCAATGCCTGAGGCGACATTGGTACCAGCCGTTGTTTGCTTCCTTTACCTTCAACCAGCATATATCCTTCGTCCATGTATAACTTAGACAATTGAAGCCCGATTAATTCTGAAACGCGTAAGCCGGAACCGTAAAGGACTTCAATGATAGCTTTGTTCCGCTGTCCTTCGGGTTTTGAGAGATCAATGGCAGCCACAATAGCATCAATTTCTTTTAATGATAACACCTCCGGAAGCCGTAATCCTATTTTCGGGCTTTCGAGTAATTCAGTCGGGTCATTATCGAGTATATTCCGGTAAATAAGAAAATGATAAAACGATTTTATGCTTGATAAGATTCGTGCCTGCGAACGTGGATGAATGCCCAGGCTGCTAATTTCGATAATAAAATCGCGCAATACTTCTGTTGTCGCTTCCTCAGGTTTTACGTGTGCATCCGACAAATAAGAAGTCAATTTTCTCAAATCGTTTTCATAAGCCACTATTGTGTTGTCCGACAAACCTTTTTCAAGTTTCAGATACAAATGATATTCGTCGGGAATGGGAAGCATTGCTTAATGATTAACTATTAGGTTAACACTATTTTGAAATTGACCTGCAAAGATATAAAAAGAAAGTTGAACTACTTCGTTTTGATGGCATTCATCTTATTTGTTAGGAGGTAGAAATGCAATTTTTCATACTATATTTGAATAAATATCCTATCTTTGCCCTGCAAAATAAATAATGTCGATCCTCCGGAGCTTTGTTATCCTTATA
>DAIQOQ010000010.1:0-2857 GCA_036787795.1 Paludibacter sp.
GCATCTCTCTTTATTCTATGGATATGTAAGTCCTACGGACTATTTTTTCAACTCCATATTTGCACGATTAATTATTAATTGAATTTTTATTTCAATTAGCTTACAGTTAAACGAATAAAAAGTACTATTTTTGCGAACAAAACAGATCATTTATAAAGCAGAAATGAATTAATTCTATCAAACTGATTTTTTCAGATTCTGCATAACCCTCATTTTATTTATGTTTAAAGACTTATTTATACGAAAGACGCTCGCAGAGCTCGAATTACAAGCTGATGGTGATCACAACTCACTCAAAAGGCATTTAAGCGCATTGAATCTGACTCTTTTGGGTGTTGGCTGCGTTATTGGTGCAGGAATCTTTGTTCTGACCGGTACGGCAGCTGCTCTACATGCTGGTCCGGCAGTGGCTTTATCATTTGTCATTTCAGCTTTTGGGTGTTTATTGGCAGGGCTTTGTTATGCTGAATTTGCATCCATGATTCCTGTATCGGGAAGTGCTTATACGTACGGTTATGCCACCATGGGTGAATTTATTGCCTGGATTATTGGTTGGGATTTGATTTTGGAATATCTTTTTGGATCGGCAACGGTAGCTGTTGGATGGGCCGGTTATGTTACCAGCTTTTTAGCCGATTTTGGAATTGTAATGCCTCCTGCTATGTGTCAGAGTCCTTTTCTGTTTGATCATACGGGTTGGCATATATCAGGTTCTTTTATCAATTTTCCCGCAGTTTTTATAGTGGCTCTAATGACAACTCTATTGGTTATTGGTATTAAAGAATCAGCTAAATTCAACAATATTATAGTGATGGTTAAGGTTGTTGTTATTTTGCTGTTTATTGGTTTTGGTATTTCACATATACATATTGCCAACTGGACACCTTTTGTTCCTGCTAATACAGGTACTTTTGGACAGTTTGGCTGGTCGGGAGTGCTAACCGGTGCGGCCGTTGTTTTCTTTGCTTATGTGGGCTTTGATGCTGTCTCAACCACTTCGCAGGAAGCCATTAACCCGAAACGAGATGTGCCGCGAGGAATTCTCTTTTCATTACTTATTTGTACGGTTCTGTATATTGCAGTTAGTTTAGTGTTGACCGGAATTTTGAATTACAAATATCTAAACGTTGAAGCACCCATTGCATTGGCTATAAATAGTGCCGGTCCAAGCTTAACGTGGCTACGTCCTATAATTAAAATTGGCGCTATTGCCGGTTTAAGTTCGGTTGTATTGGTACTATTGCTGGGTCAGTCGCGCGTATTTTTTACCATGGCAAGTGATGGTTTATTGTGGAAGAGCTTTGCAAAAACTCATTCAAAATTTAAAACACCGCATATTACTACTATCGTTACAGGTAGTTTTGCCGCTTTGTTTGCCGGGCTTTTCCCTATCGGTTTATTAGGCGAAATGGTTTCTATTGGAACTTTGCTTGCATTTGTAATTGTGTCTATAGGAGTTATTCTTTTGCGCAAGTCAGAACCGAATGCCGTGAGAGGTTTCAGAACTCCGTGGGTTCCATTTGTACCTATTTTGGGTGCATTTGTTTGTCTGGCTCAAATGGCTTCATTGCCTGGTGATACCTGGATTCGTCTTATTGTATGGATGTTGATTGGCTTTGTGATTTACTTTACATACGGGCGAAAACACAGTCATGCACGTAAAAACCGTTATAAAGAATAAATGAAACGAGGAAGTGATATTATAAAGAAACGGCTGAATCAAATGATTCAGCCGTTTTTCTTGTGTTGATTATTTAGGATTAAATAGTCAGGATTATCCAACAACTATTCTATATCCTTTTCCATGTATATTTACAATAACGATGCTTGGATCTTTACTTAGCAATTTACGAATTTTGCAGATATAAACATCCATGCTTCTTGAATTGTAATAATTGTCATCTTTCCAAATTGTAGTCAACATATACTTACGATCCAGCATTGAATTTGCATTAGCAGCAAACAAAACAAACAGGTAAGTTTCTTTACGAGTAAGTTTAACCGGTTCGGCACCGCTAAAAGACAATTCGCGATTCGCTACATCAAATGTATACGCTCCAAGTTTGTAAGATGGCACAACCATGAGTGCTCTTAGATTTTCATCCAATTCATTTAATAAAATTCTTTCGTTTTCAATTTTCATTTTCGTAATTTTTTTGAGTTAATATAGTGATAGTGAACATCCTTTTTTTAATAGAAAGCAGTCTTAATCTATCTCTTTCTATGTTATTCTTGTCGATTTATATCGATTAATTGTAATTTGCTTCGTGCTTTTAAAATTCGAAGGCAAATATAATTATTTTTATTTAATATTCAACACTTATTGATTAACAAAGTCGCTTATTTTTTTTATCTATAAAGAATAAATTTGAATCAGTTCGTTTGGTGTTGTTTAATTTGCATTGCAAACCTACAAAATCTATGTAATACTTGCAAGTTTTTAGATAATTATTTTTAATCATAACTAAAAATAATCCGTTTATACCCTTTATAAGTGCCTAAAACGGGTCAAATAAAACAAAATTAGTGTGTTTTTTCTCCATTTTTAGCAGAATTGTTTTGCTTTAATCTTTTTCATAGCTTTGCACAAGTTAAACAATAACTGTACACACATAAAATTTAATGAGGCGTAAATAGTAGAAAAAGCACAGAAAATTATTTTATAAATTGGGTTTTCTTCTTTGTTCCGGATATAAAACCGGTTATTATTGCTTTTTTTGTATGATTGTTCTGTTGACTAATTATATAATTGTGGCATTTACTTCGTACCCGGATCGGTGATTATTTTGGCATTACAATTCGAATAATTTCTGTGCAAATACTTAAACAATATTTTGCTTACACTGTTACCAAGATA
>DAIQOQ010000010.1:2957-4221 GCA_036787795.1 Paludibacter sp.
AAAAAAACAATACATGTTTAAGATTTTCAAAAACATTGATCGCAAAAATTATCGCCCTATTTTAGGTGGTTTGGATATTTTCAAGTTTATTGGTCCCGGTTTGTTAGTTACTGTTGGTTTTATAGATCCGGGTAACTGGGCTTCAAATTTAGCAGCAGGTGCCGAATATGGCTATGCTTTGCTGTGGATGGTTACTTTATCTACTGTGATGCTGATTATGCTCCAACACAATGTAGCACACCTCGGCATTGCCACGGGATTGTGCTTATCAGAAGCTACAGCCATTTATCTTAAGCCATCATACTCCAAACTTTTATTATCGTCGGCCATGCTGGCATCCATTTCTACTTCTCTGGCCGAAATTCTGGGTGGTGCCATCGCTTTGCACATGTTATTCAGTATTCCTATTCGAGCCGGAGCATTAATGGTCACTATTTTTGTGATGATTATGCTGTATACAAATTCGTACCGGATTATTGAAAAATGGATTATTGCTTTTGTGTCGGTCATCGGGCTCTCGTTTTTGTACGAACTCTCGTTAGTAAATATTGATTGGAATGGTGCTATGGCTGGTTGGGTTACTCCGTCATTTCCTAAAGGTTCTATGCTTATAATCATGAGTGTGCTGGGAGCAGTAGTTATGCCTCACAATTTGTTTCTACATTCCGAAATTATCCAAAGTAGGCAATGGAACCTGCAAGACGAAAAAATAATAAAAAAACAGTTGCGTTATGAGTTTCTGGATACATTGGTTTCAATGCTTATTGGTTGGGGGATAAACAGTGCTATGATTTTATTGGCTGCAGCCACATTTTTCCGAACAAAAACACCGGTAGGAGAACTTGAACAGGCTAATCATTTACTGGCTCCGTTGCTGGGTGCTAATTCGTCTGTTGTTTTTGCAGTGGCACTTCTTTTCTCCGGAATTGCTTCAACCATAACGTCAGGTATGGCTGCCGGAACTATTTTTGCTGGAATGTACAAGGAGCCTTATGATATTAAAGATAATCACTCCAGGGTTGGGGTAGCTATTTCGTTAGTAATTGCTTTTGGTATTATTCTTCTGATCACAAATCCATTTCAGGGACTGATAATCTCTCAAATGATATTAAGTATTCAACTTCCATTTACTATTTTCTTACAAGTATATCTTACTTCTTCAGAAAAAGTGATGGGTAAATATAAGAATACAGTGTTTTCGAAAGTGACTCTTTATCTGCTGGGAGTTATTGTTACGGTTTTGAACATAGCTTTGTTTGTAAGT
>DAIQOQ010000010.1:4321-9784 GCA_036787795.1 Paludibacter sp.
TCTGAAAGTAAAATTCAGATAAACAATCTTGTAACTCGTAACTATTTGCTTGTAACTACTTTTAAAGATAAAATATATGCATACTATAAGTAAAGAATTTCACTTTTCGGCCAGCCATCAACTAAATGGGCTGAAAACCGGACACCCTTGCGGGCGATTGCATGGGCATAATTATACGGTAAGAATATTTTTACGAGGCGAATTAGATAAAGATGGTTTTGTTCAGGATTACAATGATCTAAAGCCAATTTCGGAGTGGATTGACAATACACTTGATCATAAGCATCTAAATGACGTCTTCGATTTTCAGACTTCAGTAGAAAATATGAGTAAATATATTTACGATTATTTCAAACCACAGTTTCCTCTGTTATATGCAGTGGAAATGAGTGAAACTCCCAAAACGCTTTGTCGCTATGAAGAATAATCCTTCGGATATAATGCTCAATGTAGTTGAGATATTTCACTCCATTCAGGGCGAAGGTGCCAATGTTGGTCGATCGGCTGTTTTTGTTCGCTTATCCAATTGTAATATGAATTGCTGGTACTGTGATACTGATTGGAAGAAGGCTGAAACGATGAGCGTTTCTCAAATACGTGATGAGGTAAGAAAGCATTCAAAGCCGGAAGATTATCCGAACAATTTGCTTATATGGACTGGTGGTGAACCAACTCTGCAACTTACGGATGAAATATTAGAATATTTTTCCGATTACTATAACTGTATTGAAACAAACGGAACGAATCCTGTTCCATCCCGCATTCAATATATATCATGCAGTCCTAAAGTCGGGCCTGAGGTATTACGAAAGAACTTTACGCGTGTTAATGAGTTCCGGTATCCGATAAGTGCTGGCAATAAGTTGCCGGATGTTTCGGAATTGCCCGAAGCCGAATATTATCTTGTGAGTCCGGTGTTTTTGGGTGAAGAGAAAACCCGATTTCAGCGAGTAGAAGAAAATATCGAATATGCCATAAAGTTTGTGAGTGAGAATCCCAGATGGCGATTGTCATTACAGCTTCATAAATTATTGAATATTCCTTGATATATTCGTTATTTTTTCCAGCGTTTTAATTCGGAGTAAAGGCGTTGAACAGGCAATCCCATGACATTAAAATACGATCCTTCGATGTGTTCTACGCCTATATATCCTATCCATTCCTGAACGCCATAAGCTCCGGCTTTATCGTAGGGTTCGAAATTGTTTAAATAATATTCAATCTCAGCCGGCAAAAGTCTGGCAAAACGAACTTCGGAAATTACATGAAACGTTTTTCTTCGGTTCAATGAACTGATACAAACTCCCGTAATAACCTGATGAGTTTTACCTGATAACGATTTAAGCATTCTTGTTGCATCAGCTTTATCTTTCGGTTTCCCAAAAACTCTCCCTTCGTGCCATACTATTGTATCAGCAGTAATTAGTAATGTGTTATCATCCATCAATTCCTTGTATGCATCCGCTTTTTTCTCCGCCAGATACATGGGAATGTCAACTCCAACAAGTTGCGATGGATAGGTCTCTTCAACATCAATAATCTTTATCTCGAAAGGTATATTTAACCCACTTAGAAGCGCTTCGCGGCGAGGAGACTGAGATCCGAGAATTATATTGTAGCAATTTAGATGGGAAAGCATTTGCGTAAATAAAAAAAGGTGAATAATCAATTATCAAATAAACAGTTTTGATTGGAAACAGTTCGATTATTTAATGGATTTATTTATTGAACAATAAATAAATTAAACAAACTAATGCCATGTGCTTTTGCCTGTAAATAATAGAAAGCAAAGCTATATAGTACTCCCGACAACATAATAAACTTGGATAAAGTAGAAGCCTGATGAAATTCGGTTGGCGTTTTAGCCATATAGATTAAATAGGCCAAAGCTGCAAATGGTAAAACTAATCCGAAAATAATATATCGTATTGTAAATGTCCCGGCAAATGGAATGAAAACGTAATTTGTCACCAAAAGACATAAAACCGTAATTGCTATTAGTCCGTAAATAAATAGCTTTGCATTTTTAATTCCCCATTTTATAGGCATTGTCCGGCACTCCATTTCCCGATCGCCTTTTTCATCTTCAATGTCCTTGATTATTTCACGAATCCAGGTACAAAGAAATGAAAAAATGGAAAATCCACCAATCCATGCGTAAAATTGTTTAGGAATAGGTGTTTCGAATATTAATGTTCCAAATTCTTTTTGAAGAAATGCAAGTTGAGTTATTCCTACTATCAGTACAGTAATGGCAGCCATAAAAGCTACGACTAAGTTTCCAATAATAAATTGACGCTTATAACTGGCCGAATAAAACCAGAGCAATCCGGGGATAACTATGAAAATAAATGCAAGAGTAAAACTCCGGGCGAAAAATGCAAGTGCAAGTCCGCAGATAATTCCAGCTACAGTTAACACCTGATGCAAAAACATGGCTTGATGACGGGACACTTCATTACCCACTATCTGGTGGCTCGACTTGTTTATAGCATCAATTTTTACATCAAAATAATCGTTTAAAACGTAACCTCCTGCAGCAATTAGAACGGTAGCAATTATCAATAAACTCAACATACCCATTTCCATTGATGCATCAAAACCATAAATCTGCAGGATAGGCACCAATACAACCTGTCGCATCAGATATTGAACTAATGCAATGAACAGCAGATTTTGAATTCGAATAAGTTTAAAGTAGTTTATCATGAGTGAGTGATGAGTATTATTAGACACCTATTGATTCTTGTGCCGGAGATGAATAGATTTTGACAGTAAATCATATACTTTTTTGATATCCGAATTTTTCTTCAACATATGAAGATGCCTGTCAATGGTTGTTTCATCGAACCTCACGGCCGGCCCGGTTTGTGCATCGTATGGGCTGAGCGTTTTTATTTTGTCAGCTGTTTCAGCAATAAGTGGTTCTATTATTTCAAATTTGATATCAGAATCTTCTAAAATTTGAGCCGCAATATCGTACATGTAATTTGTAAAATTGCAGGCAAATACAGCAGCCAGGTGTAGTTGCTTTCTTTGTTCTGAATTTATGATGTATATTTTATCTGTCAATAATTTAGCCAGATTTACTAAAGCAATTTGTGTCTCTGCGTTATTGGCTTCAAGACAAACCGGAACATTGCTAAAATCAATTTCTTTTTTGATAGAAAAAGTCTGAAGTGGGTAAAAGACTCCAAACTGGGCTGTAAATCCTTCGAAATCATTCATGGGGACGCTTCCTGCCGTATGAACATGAATTCCCCGGGGTATTATACTCATCTTTCTCAGAATCGTTTTGAGTGCCGAGTCCTTTAGAGCGTAAATATAGATGTCGGCATCCATGTATAAATCTGAAATGTCGTCTATAAAATTAGTTTCTAGCTTTTTGGCCAGATTTTCGGCATTGGCAGGATTTCGACTAAATACCTGTTTAATAATGACGCCTTTGGATTTGAATGCCAATCCTAAATGAGTGGCGACACTTCCCGAACCTATTAATACAATTTCCATGAGATTTTCCGATTAATTGTTGATTCTACGAATTAGCTGATGAATATTAGAATAAAACTATTATTTCTTTTTTCCAAAGACCAAAATTGCCCCGGCAAGAATCAGCAGAACAGGCCAGATAAAATCAGAAATATGTCTTGTTAGTTGAATAATATCCGATAAACGGAAAAGCAAACCGACTACTATCAACACAATACCAATATTCTTATTACTATGGCAAAGTAGAAAAATTACTCCCATAATGAGGGGGTAATTTTTAAAATCAAATATATAAGGTTCAAATTCAGCAGGTAGAATATGAACTTGCTTCAATAAAAATAAACATCCAAAAACGAGTAGGGTCACTCCCCAGGCTAAGCGATTATCCTTTTTTGCTGACATAAAAGTGGGTTTATATATTATAAAAACTTTTCGGAATGGATCTTTTCAATAGCTAATTTACTTTCATCGTATGGTTTCCTTTCTTCATTCGGATAGCCAATGGAGATAATATTCAACACCGCAAAATGTTCCGGTATATTTAATAAATTCCGAATGTACGACTCGGTCGTTGTTTCGTCGTCCTTGTGCCGATTGTAAACCTGTATCCAGCAACTTCCCAGTCCTAAATCCTGTACTTGTAATTGCATGATAATCGATGCAATGGATACATCTTCAATCCAAACATCGCTTTTGGTCGTATCGGCAATAACAACTATTCCCAATGGAGATTCTGCCAAAAACTGTGAACCGTGTGGGCGACAATCTGCTAATTTTTGAAGTGTCGCTTTGTCTTGAACAACAACAAACTCCCATGAATTACTTCGTTTAGATGCAGGTGACATCAAAGCAGCTTTTGTAATCAGGTCAATTTTTTCTTGTTCAACAACTTTGGGTAAATATTTGCGTATGCTGCGTCGGGTTTTTAAAAGCTCAAAAAAAGAATTCATTATAAAATTACTGTTTTATTGATGGGTATTATTGTTTAGCATTTTTCTCTACAAGATAGGCAATAATGCTATTAGGTTTTAATAAATTTTTTAATCGGCTAAACGGCAAACTAACTTCAGTTTGTCCCATATAGTAAGGAGCTATTTCATAAGGATTAAAGACATAATTTATACCTTCATCGGTAATATAAAAATTACCGTTGCCCTTTATTGAATCGGTCCAATAGTCAGTGTCTTCCAAATCAATAATAGGTTCGGAGTTTTTTTGATCCTTATATTCTTTACTTTCTTCAACAATTCTTTTTTTGATCAATTCTGCAAGTTCAAACTCATAATTGGCTTTAAATAAATCTTTTTCTTTTATTAAATCACCAGTTTTTAAATCGAAATTGAAATAATTCCGGGTTTCAAGTCCATGAGCTCCCCCCATATTTACATACCTTTCAATCCCATACACATATATTTTTTTGTCACTTAATAAACTGAATCCTGATAATGTATGTTCGTTATCAAAAGAATACCGATTCGTTTTATCCAGTGCATTCAACAATGGTTCGTTGTTTTCTTTGTATTCACCAACAAGTTCGGAAGTAAATAACTGAACAATTGAATCATTGGCATGCTTAATATAATCATCACCAAATAAATTTGAAATAACGGTGGAACGGATGGCTTTCAAAACGTCTTTATTTGCAAAAGCAACCGGAATTTCCACTTCAATATCTACACTTAACGCTCCTTTGGTTGTATCCTTCGATAGATAATATTTTTTTACTGAGTCTTTTTCCTCTGTTTTAACTTTTTGTTGTATGCAGGAAAAAAACATTGGAATAATTAATAAGCTAAACAATAGAATAATAGATTGCCTTTTCATGATTGGATACATTAATTAATTTACGGAACAAATTTACAATATAAAAACAGATTACATCAAAAAAATAGCAAAAAGTTTTCGTTGCACTTTCAAAACATTCTTACCTGAATACTCAACATATATGCCACCAATGTTGTTTTCAAAGCTGTA
>DAIQOQ010000010.1:9884-19504 GCA_036787795.1 Paludibacter sp.
TATACAATCTGCTTTCAGCAAAGAAGAATGCAAGCGAAATGAGCTGTTGATTAAGTCAAGCAGGACATGTAACTTGCAAAGTCAGCTCTGTAGTTTGTTGAGCAGGCAATGTAACATAAAAAGTCAGCTTTGTAATATGTTGAGTGAACAATGTAACTTGCAGAGTTGATTATGTAATCTGTCGAACGGGTAATGTAACTTTTAAAGTTGACTATGTAACTTGTCGAGCATGCATTGTAACTTGTAAAGTCGACTATGTAATATGTCGAGCAGACATTGTAACTTGCAGAGTCGACTATGTAATATGTTGAGCAGACATTGTAACTTGCAAAATCCTCTATGTAATATGTTGAGCTGGTATTGTAACTTGCAAAATCCTCTATGTAATATGTTGAGCTGGTATTGTAACTCGTAAAATCGACTATGTGATCTGTTGAGTGGACATTATCCAAAAATCTGTGTGACTAATTATAAAACACAAAAAATAATGAAAATATTACTTTCTATCGGTTTGTTTCTTTTGGCCGGACTTTGCGAAATCGGAGGAGGCTATCTCGTATGGCTTTGCCTTCGCGAAGATAAATCCTGGTGGGTTGGTTTGCTGGGTGGTATTATTCTTGTAGCCTATGGTATTGTTGCTACTTTACAGACAGCAAACTTTGGCAGGGTTTATGCAGCTTATGGAGGAATCTTTATTGCGATGGCTATCATCTGGGGATGGAAAGTAGACGGAGTTATTCCTGATAGATACGACATAATTGGTGGATTCATTGCTTTGCTAGGCATGGGTATTATCATGTTTGCTCCCCGAAACTGATTCGTACATCTTTTTTACTCAATGAACCTGATGAATAATTAAAAAAAATGAATTAAATTCTCATTCTTTGAAAATTCAGAGAAGCTTTCTATCTTTGTGATATAAATACAATTTACAAACAAATTATTTTTAGTACTAATAACAAATAAAACCAAGTTTAAAATGAAAAAGAACATTGCTATCTTATCAATTATCGCAATTTTTGCGGCAACAACTTCGATGTCAGCTCAAACTGCTCCAGCTGCAAAAAAAGAAAAAGCTAAAACAGAAACAAAAGCTTGTTGCAAAGACAAAAAAGCTGATGGAAAAGCCTGCTGCAAAGATAAAAAAGCCGATGCTAAAGACAAAAAGGCTGCAGTTGCAAAAAAATAATTTTTAAATCAGAATTCTAAAAAGTCCCGATCATCTTTTTGATCGGGGCTTTTTTTGTGCTTTCATTTTTTTGATCTATCTTTGTTTTTATAAAAAAAAAGACAGTTACTACGCTATGTTTCAAACTAAAATTGAAATACCACCAACCGATCTGAATATAACTTATAATGATTTTATCATGACTTTCGGTTCCTGTTTTGCCGAGAATATTGGTAAAAAAATGCAGGAAGTATATTTCGGAGTGGATATAAATCCGTTTGGAGTTTTGTATAATCCGGTTTCAATTTACAATAGTATTCAACAGCTGATAGACGGCAAAGAATTTACCGAAAATAGTTTGTTTGAGAATAGGGGACTATGGCAAAGTTTTTCGCATAGTAGTTTGTTTTCAGACAGCGATGCCCTACAATGTCTGGACAAAATAAACACCCGGTTTCGTAAAGCCTGTAACTTTTTGCAAAAAGCAGATTATTTACTCATTACTTTCGGAACAGCCTGGGTTTTTGAAGAACAACAGGGTGGAAGTGTGGTATCAAACTGTCATAAACTCCCGGCCAATCGGTTTGTTCGCCGGAGGTTGACTGTAGAAGAAATCGTAGTTGACTATTCCATGCTGATCACTAAACTCAGCGAACTATTTCCTAACATTCAACTTATTTTCAGTGTCAGTCCCATTCGTCACTGGAAAGATGGTGCACATGGAAATAATGTAAGCAAAAGCACTTTACTACTGGCTGTGGATGCATTACAGCAGCAATTTGAGCAAGTCCACTATTTCCCTGCTTACGAAATACAAATGGACGAATTGCGCGATTATCGTTTTTATGCTCCAGACATGTTGCACCCATCTGATGTGGCTGTGGATTATATCTGGCAGCGCTTTTCCGAAACCTATTTTTCAAACCAAACCCTCCAACTAAAAAAACAGTTGGAACAATTGGTAGCCGATTTAGCTCATCGTCCAATTCATCCTCATTCATCCTCATTCGAAAAATTTCAGGAAAACCTCAAAAAAAGGAAAGCTGAAATTCTGACTAACTATCCATTTCTGTCCGAAAGACTTCAATAGCACAATTATATGTAAAAGGAAAGAGCCTCTTCTGTTGAAAGAAAGAGGCTCTTTTACGATTTATCGGTAGACTATCAAACTATTATAAATCGGTTATTAATTTAAATTTAGGAACTAATATTTTCATGAAGACCCATGCTATTAAATATGCAAATCCACAAAGAGCAAACATAATAGCATAAGCAGTTTGTACTTCACCTTGAACAACAGCTTGGGCTGCATCTCCAACCAAATTTTGAGCGGCAGCAGCAGCTTCACCAACTCCCTTAAAATGATCAGTTAGATGACCGGCAAATTGCTGAACCAAAACACCGCCAATACCTCCGGCTAATCCACCGATTCCTGTTACAGAACCTACAGATTTTTTAGGAAACATATCCGATACGGTTGTGAATAGATTGGCAGACCATGCCTGATGTGCTGCAGCTCCAATACAAATTACTATTAAAGCCAATATATAGGCATTTTCTCCAAAGTGTTGAACATTTCCTAAATAAGGAGTAAGCATCAATAATACAGGTAAAATAGCAATGATTAGCATAGCAGTCATACGAGCTTTATAAGCTTCCATGCCTTTATTCATAAAAAACATAGGGAAACCACCACCCGATACACTACCAACAATAGCTACTCCGTACACAATAAATAATGGAATCATTATGGCATGTCCCTCCATATTGAACTGTTGTTTCATGAAATCCGGTAGCCAGAATAATAAGAACCACCAAATACCATCGGTCATAAATTTGCCAATAACAAATGCCCATGTCTGTTTATACGAAAATAGTCGGTACCATGGAACTTTAGTGGCTACTTCTTCATCCGAAGCCGGAAACGTAGCAACATCATCACTGTTTATATAATCATATTCAGCTTTCGAAAGTCGTTTTTGCTTTGCTGGTGATTCATATAACCAAAACCAGAAAATCAACCAAATAAAGCCTATTGCACCTGTAAGAAGAAATGCCATCTGCCATCCTTGTATTGCTCCACCAAACCAAACGCTGTAAGCAATGGCCGGAACAGCAAGCGAAGCAATCATAGCTCCGACATTTGCTCCTGAATTAAAAATACCTGTAGCTAAAGCACGTTCTTTTTTAGGAAACCAATTTGCCACCGTTTTGATAGATGCAGGAAAGTTTCCCGCTTCACCAATTCCAAATAATGAACGAACAGCAGCATGAACCATCGCCATACTACCCGCAAATGCATTCAAAATACCGAATACCGACCAAATAATTAAAGACAATGCTAAGCCTAATTTTGTACCTATTTTGTCTATAACAAAGCCTGCAAAAAAAGTCATTATCGCGTAAAAACCGGTAAAGAGCGAAGTAACCAATGCAAAGTCGGTATTTGTCCAACCCAAACCACCTTCGGCCAATGATCTTGAAAATAATGGCTTCAGATAACCAATTACCTGACGATCCATGTAGTTAATTGTAGTAGCGAAAAAAAGTAATCCTACTATCGTCCAGCGATAACTTCCAATTTTTTCAACTGTTGATTTGTCCATGAAAAATATTTTAAGGATAATGAATTAAAACTTATTTACGTACTTTTTTTATGATCGCCAATGCATCACTACATAGTTTGGTAATTCCTGCCCAGTCGGCAGATTTAATCATATCAGCAGGGAAAAGATTTGAACCCATACCAACACAAGTTGCACCTGCATCAAACCATCCTTTTAAGTTAGCTTCTTCCGGTTTTACACCACCGGTAACCATAATGTTAGACCAGGGCATAGGAGCTTTTAGTCCTTTTATAAAGCCTGTTCCCAATACATCGCCGGGGAATGCTTTACAAAGATCACATCCCATTTCCTGAGCAAAACCAACTTCGGATACAGATCCACAACCCGGAGTATAAGGAATCAAACGACGGTTAGCTACTTTAGCTATTTCCGGATTAAAAAGTGGACCTACAATAAAGTTAGCGCCCATTTGTATATAAAGCGTTGCAGTTGGAGCATCAACGATGGAACCAACACCCATGATCATTTCCGGACATTCTTTGGCTGCAAATTTCACTAGATCACGAAAAACTTCATGAGCAAAATCACCACGATTCGTAAATTCGAATGCACGAACACCACCAGCATAACATGCTTTTACTACACTTTTAGCTACTTCGATATCGCTGTGATAAAATACCGGAATCATACCGGTTTCTTTCATAACTGTGAGAACTTGAATTTTGTTGAATTTCATATTATCAGGCCAGCCCCGACCCCTCTAAAAAAAGGGGCGAATGAGGTTGACAATTTAAATTGGTATAAATATATATTTTTAGGAAATAATTCCTTTTAAAGGTAATTTTAAGCGAGTTTATCTTGAAACACGACCAGATCCGTCTCCACCCATTAAAGCTTCAACTTCGGCCACTGTAACTAAATTATAGTCACCATAGATTGTATGTTTCAGACATGAAGCAGCTACAGCAAACTCCAATGCTTTTTGATCACTATCTGTGTAGGTCAGTAAACCATAAATTAAACCACCCATGAATGAATCACCACCACCAACACGATCAACAATGTGAGTTATATCATAGCATTTTGATGTATATAATGTATTATTGCTGTAAAGTACTCCTCTCCATGTATTGTGATTCGCGTTAATAGAACCACGAAGAGTGATTATTACTTTTTTAGCACGTGGAAATTTTTTCATCATTTGCGTACAAACCGATTCAAATTCGGCTGCATTCACTTCACCGCCTGTATGAGCTACATTAAAGCCTTCCGGTTTAATTCCGAATACTTTTTCGGCATCTTCTTCATTTCCTAAAATAATATCGCATCCTGCTGTTAATGCAGGCATAACTTCTGAAGCTGTTTTGCCATATTTCCATAAGTTCTTACGATAGTTTAAATCGGTTGAAACTGTGACTCCCATTTCATTTGCAATCTGGATAGCTTCGAGACAAGCATCGGCAGCACCTTGCGATAGGGCAGGGGTAATACCGGTCCAATGAAACCAATCGGCATCTTTAAAAACTTCGCGCCAGTTTACCATGCCTGGTTTAATGTCAGCAATTGAAGAATTTGCACGATCGTAAACAACTTTACTTGCACGGGCTACTGCTCCTGTTTCAAGAAAGTAAATTCCTACACGATCACCGCCTCGTAAGATTTCATTAGTGCCTACACCATATTTGCGTAAATTCATAATACATGAATCAGCGATATCATTTTTGGGTAAGCGTGTTACAAACTCGGTATTCATTCCATAATTAGCCAGTGACACTGCTACATTTGCTTCTCCACCACCATAGGTTGCCGTGAATTGTGTTGCCTGACTAAAACGTTCGAAGCCCGGAGTGGCTAAACGAAGCATAATTTCTCCAAAAGTTACAATTTTTTTACTCATTTCTCTGTCTGATTGTTTATACTGATATATTTAAAATTGGTCGACCAAAAGTACTGCTTTATTTTTAAATGAAAAACAAAAGTAGACACTTTTCATGCCGTTCTTGTGCAAAAAATGACATCTTTGGTGAACTATTTGATTGCTGTTTAAAAATTAAAAAAAGATTTTGCGTTGTTATAACTAATGTCTTCAACCATTTTTCCGATGAAGTCTAATTCCTGATGTGGAAGTAAACCATTTTCAACATCATTACCAATTAAATTACAAAGTGTACGACGGAAATATTCATGACGGGGATAAGACAGGAAGCTACGCGAATCGGTCAACATCCCAACAAAACGGCTTAATAAACCGAGTACGGATAGTGAGTTCATTTGTTTCTCCATTCCATCTTTTTGATCTAAGAACCACCATCCGGAACCAAACTGAATTTTACCGGCAAACGTGCCATCCTGAAAGTTTCCAATCATTGTAGCAATCATCTCATTATCGGCAGGATTCAAGTTATAAATGATTGTTTTTGCTAATTTGTTCTGAATATCCAGTCTGTTTAAGAATTTAGACATGGCTTTAGCTGTATTGAATGTTCCAATAGAATCAAAACCTGTATCAGGTCCTAATTGATTGAATAAACGGGTATTGTTATTTCTGATTGCTCCATAGTGAAACTGTTGTGTCCAACCTTTTTCCCAATCCATTTCAGCGAAAATAACCATCATAGCCGATTTAAATTTCAGAACTTCTTCATGAGTCAGCTCTTTTCCACCATATACTTTGTTGAATATAGCTTTAATCTCAGCCTCTGTGTAATCTTCGGCATAAAACTCTTCGATCCCGTGATCTGAAAGCTTACAGCCTTGTTCTGCAAAGAAATCCTGACGTTTACGTAATGCCACAATCATATCGTCGAAAGCAGAAATGCTTACTCCTGAAACTTTCGAAAGTTGTTCTACATAAGCTTTGAAATTTGCAGAGTCTTCTACAGCCATTGCTTTATCCGGACGCCATGTAGGTAGCATCTTAACTCCAAAATTATCTTTTCTGGTTTTAATATGATGTTCGAGTGTATCGATTGGATCATCAGTAGTGCAAACAGTCTCTACTTTGTATTTAAGCATCAGGTTTCGCGCTGAATATTCAGGAGTTTGAAGTTTTGCAGTACATTCATCATAAATCTCACGTGCTGTTTTAGACGAAAGTAGTTTTTCTACACCGAAGCCAGTTTTCAATTCCAAATGCGTCCAGTGATATAATGGATTACGCATTGTATAAGGTACTGTTTCGGCCCATTTTTCAAATTTCTCCCAGTCTGTTGTGTCTTTACCGGTACAATATTTTTCAGCTATTCCATTTGTACGCATTGCACGCCATTTGTAATGGTCACCGCCAAGCCAAATTTCGGTCAATGTTTTAAATTGATGATCATTAGCTACCATTGATGGGATCAGGTGACAATGGTAATCAATGATTGGTTGATTTGCAGCATGTTCATGATATAGCCTTTGAGCTGTTTCGGTTTGTAAGAGAAAATTCTCATCTAAAAAGTTTTTCATGTTTATTCTGTTTTTATTTTTATATGTTGTTGTTTTAACGATATTCAACTTTAATTCAATAAGATTTAATGCTCTACGGATGTTTAGTTTCATCGTTTAAATCCTATTCTAGTATTAAATTTCAAAGCAGTAAAGGTTTTTTTTATAGCTGCAACACTTCAAATAAACTCAATGATAAATATTAAGTTGCTTATTATTAATGCTATTTTGAATTGAGTTTATAAAAAACATTTCCGTGTTCGCCCACGAAGATACAAATAATTTTATATCTATGAAATATGTTCTTCGCAAAGTTCAGACTGTTTTTGTGTGCGGACACGGATAAAAAACAATATTTAGCCTATTAATAGCTATATATTTTCAAAAGGAGAAATGAGTAAGATAGGGAGGAGAGATAATAAGATGATATAATATAAAATAGAGGCACAGATACTTATTGTGCCTCTATATTTTGGTTGCCTTACAGTAAAATAGTTCGAATATTATTAATTTACTTAGATGGAGCAATTAATTTATAACCTTTACCATGTATATTAATAATTATCAGATTAGAATCGGCTTTTAGTAATTTGCGCAATTTGCAAAGATATACGTCCATGCTTCTTCCATTGAAGTAGTTGTTTTCGTCCCAAACGGTTTCCAGCAAATACTTACGTTCCAGCATAGCGTTAGGGTTTGCAGCTAATAATACGAGCAAATGCAACTCTTTATTTGTTAATTTAGTAGATTCACTTCCAATAATAAGTTGCTTTTTAGGAACATCGATTGTATAAGCTCCAATTTTATAAGACGGTACTTTCAACAATTTTTCAAGAACTTCATTTGTTCCTCTAAATAAGTTTTTTTCTTTTTCCATTTTGCTTCATTTTTAATTGTTAGTATGTAATATAGTGAACAGAAGAATATGTATTAATAATAGAATGCAGAAAAGTATTTAACTTGAACTTTTGTTTTAACTTTAACAAGATAGATAATTAAATTGTTCAACCCAGTTCACAAATTTATTCAAATTCTTTCAAATAAAAATATGTATATTTTTATTTTTCGCATTAAATGTTTATATATTAGTAGCATACAGTAGAATGTATTCTGCCGTGTTTTTACAATATTAGTTATATGTATTTATCTGAAAGAAAAACTTACACTAGATCTAATACTTTAGAAATGGAAATATTAAATTTGATCTAATTCATATGTAAAACAACGTATTCCTTCTCAAATAGCTATGATAAAATTAATAGAAATGATTGTCCGGCTAAGAACTTTTGTGGAAAATAAATTATTACTTTGCTTCAATCTCGACTGATTTTTATTATTATCTTGTTTGCTAAATACTATCACGAGTATATTAAACACTTAATCAAACTAGAATCTAACTTATCAAATCGTTTTTTTACAGTATTTACACTACATAAGACAAGCATGTTTTTAATTTAATCTTCTGTTTTATAAACGATAACAGAAAGCTGATAAATAGCTCTCGGTTTTTATCTGCACCTTCGGGCTAGTGGATAGTTTTATGATTACAATATATATTGTATTTTTGTAAGAAAATTGATTGTGCGCGAACACGGAGTCAGAATTTACTACAGATAGATGGAAGAGTTGAATCATAAAATTCGAATAAAAGATATAGCCAGACTTGCCGGAGTTTCAGAAGGTACAGTAGACAGAGTTATTCATCAACGGAGTGATGTCTCCGCAAAAAGCCGGGAAGCGGTAACAAAAGTATTGGAAGAGATGAATTACACTCCAAATATATTTGCCCGATCGCTTGCTTCAAAAAAACAATATCGATTTGTAAGTTTATTTCCGGCCTATCAGTCGGGCGATTATTGGGAAACAGTAGATAAAGGCCTTAATCTGGCCGCAAAGGATTTTGTTCATCATAATATCCATATTGAAAAGCGGTTTTATAATCAGTTTGATGTTCATTCTTTTGTATCTGCATCAAAGGAGATACTAGAAAACAAACCGGATGCTATTTTTTTAGCACCAATTTTCAGAAAAGAGACCATTGCATTTACAAACGAACTTCGTAAAAAACAGATTCCATTCTCATTTATCGATTCAATAGTCGAAGATGTTGATTTTCTGACATATTATGGACAAAACTCTTTTAAAAGCGGCTATATCGCTGCTAAGTTGTTGTTGAGTTCTCTTCCTAAAGGTTCGGAAGTTCTCGTAATCCGAACACATCGCAATGGCTCGGTATCCAATCAGACTATTTCAAGATACAATGGGTTTATGGAGTACATAAAAAACAATGATCTGGAAAAAGAGCTGAAAGTGATTAATATTGAATTCAATAATGAAGATGAAGTAGCCAATGTAAAGCTATTAGAGCAAGCGTTTCAGCAATATGGATCTATCAAAGCTGCCATAACATTCAATTCAAGAGTTTATCGTTTAGCCAGACATTTGGCAAATTTGAA
>DAIQOQ010000010.1:19604-28598 GCA_036787795.1 Paludibacter sp.
TGTGATTCGGTTTCATAGTACATAAACTTTTTAGAAAATAAAAAACCGGAGTCTGGAAAAAAAGATTCTTTGTGTGCCTATGGAGCCAGACAAAATCTGCTCTGAGAAAATGTTATCAGCAATCTAGAATTATATATCCGTAAAGAGAGCAAACTAAAATTACAAAATTTCGAATATGATAGTATGCATGTTAGACATTTTGTTTCATTTATATATAAACGCAAAATAGAATGAAAAACTTATTTGAGATTAAAAATCGGGTGGTGGTTATCACCGGTGGTACAGGTGTACTAGGTAGTTGCATGGTGGAATACCTGGCCGAGCAAGGTGCAAAGGTGGTCGTGCTGGCAAGAAATAAAGAAAACGGAGACAAACTGGTGACTGGAATTAAGGCCAAAGGTTTTGAAGCTCTTTTTCTTCAATCGGATGTGAATGATAAGGCTATTCTGGAGCAAAATGCTCAGGACATTGTAGCGAAATACGGTCGGATAGACGTGTTGATAAATGCTGCCGGCGGAAATATGTCTGGTGCCACTATCGGACCGGATAAAACCATTTTCGATCTGGATGTAGATGCCTTTAAAACGGTTGTTGATCTGAATCTTTTCGGAACTGTTATTCCTACCATGGTTTTTTCCAAGGTAATGACCGAACAAAAACAAGGAAATATCATCAATATATCATCCGAATCGGCTTTGCGCCCCTTGACTCGTGTGGTTGGATACGGTGCAGCAAAAGCTGCTGTTACCAATTTCACCAAGTACCTGGCAATTGAATTGGCAACCAAATACGGAGAAGGATTGCGCGTTAATGCTATGGCACCCGGTTTCTTTATTTCCGAACAGAACCGGAGTTTATTGACCAATCCCGATGGATCATTGACAGCAAGAGGTAATACTATTATTGCTCATACACCATTCGGACGTTTTGGCGAACCGGAAGAATTGCTTGGAACATTACACTGGTTGGCAAGCGATGCTTCTAAATTTGTTACCGGAACGCTTACAGTTGTGGACGGTGGATTTGATGCATTCTGCATTTAAAACAATAAGCGTTGAAAGATTACTCTTTCAGCTTGATTTTAGTATTACTTTCGTAAAAACAAGACAAGATATAATCATAAAAAAATCCCTCGGCAAACCGGTGGAAAATGAATAATTCTCATTTTTTAGTTTGTTTTCAGGGTCTTAGTAATAATATGTATTTATGTAAACAATCATGGAGATGGTACGGTCCCAATGATCCTGTATCATTATGGGATATTCGTCAGGCTGGTGCAACAGATATTGTTACGGCATTACACCAAATTCCGAACGGAGAAGTATGGTCGGTAGAGGCTATTCAGGAAAGGAAAAAGATGGTTGCTGAAGCAGGCTTAATATGGTCGGTAGTGGAAAGTGTTCCGGTACACGAAGACATTAAAAAACGAACCGGGAATTATAAACTGTACATTGAGAATTATAAGCAAACAGTTCGTAACCTGGCTGAATGCGGTATTTTTGTGGTTACCTACAATTTCATGCCGATTCTCGACTGGACCCGCACCGATCTGGCTTATACAATGCCCGACGGATCAAAAGCCCTGCGTTTTGAAATGGCTGCATTTGTTGCTTTTGACTTATACATTTTAAAACGGCCAAATGCCGAGAAAGAATATACCCCTGAGCAGATAGCCAAAGCCAAAGTGCGTTTTGAAGGAATGACCGAAGCGGACAAAGAAAAACTGACTCGCAACATGATTGCCGGATTGCCGGGTGCTGAAGAAAGTTTTACGCTGGAACAATTTCAACAGGCACTGAATACGTATGCCAACGTGGATGAAGAGCAATTACGGAATAACCTGTTCTATTTCATGAATGAAATAATTGCTGTAGCCGACGAAGTTGGTGTTCAAATGGCTATTCATCCTGATGATCCTCCACGGGCTATTCTGGGATTACCCCGCATTCTGAGTACAGCCGAGGATGTTCGCAAGCTTTTTGCAGCAGTGCCAAGCAAAGCGAATGGTTTGTGTCTGTGCACGGGTTCCTTTGGTGTATCGTCGGCAAACGATCTGACTTCCATGTTACGCGAATTTGGCGAACGTTTGTATTTCGTCCATTTCAGGAGTACCAAACGAAATGCCGAAGGCGATTTTTATGAAGATAATCATCTGGAAGGGGATGTGGATATGTATGAAACCATGAAAGCCTTGCTAGAAGTACAGCAAACTTACAAACGTAATATTCCTATGCGTCCCGACCACGGACATCAGATGATTGATGATTTGCATAAGAAAAGTAATCCGGGATATTCCTGTATCGGAAGGTTGCGAGGCTTAGCCGAATTGCGTGGATTGCAAATGGGAATTTCCAAATCACTGTTTTAATTTAGTATTGGTTGAAAGGCAATTTTGCTTTTCAACCAACATAAATTAAATGGAACTAATGTACCTAATGACTCGCTCATAGTTGAAATGAAATTATAATCACCTGATTTTATAATCACCCAATCTGTTTGTGTGCATAATTCTGATTGATAGACAAGCTATTCATAACGGTAAGTTGGCTCAAATATTGAATTGCTCTATGAAAAGGTTGAAATTGATGTTGAACCTACCAAATTAAAAAATACCGGATTTGTGTGCATACTTGTTTTAGAAAATGATACTATTGCAATCTATTGATTTATATAATTAAAGAACAATATGGAAATAAATTGGGGAATTATTGGTTGTGGAAATGTAACCGAACTTAAAAGCGGACCGGCATTCAACAAAGTAGCACATTCAAAACTTGTCGCAGTGATGCGGCGTAATGCAGTTTTAGCTCAGGACTATGCTCAAAGACATCAGGTTCCCAAATTTTATTCCGATGCCACTGAGCTAATCAATGATCCGGATATTAATGCCATTTACATAGCTACTCCGCTTGATACGCATACATCGTATGCCATACAGGCAATGAAAGCCGGAAAATCTGTTTACGTGGAAAAGCCGATGGCCAGGAATTATGCAGAATGCAAGGAAATGATTCGGGTATCGGAAGAAACCGGAATGCCTCTGTTCGTAGCCTATTACCGCCGTACACTTCCCGCTTTTCTGAAAGTAAAAGAGCTGATTGAAAACAATGCAATTGGCAAACCGCTTACAATCCATATTAAACTTCATAAAGCTTTTGGCGAACAGGATCAGTTGCCGGACAAGCAACACTGGCACGTAAATCCGGAAGTAGGAGGGGGAGGTCATTTTTACGATCTGGCTTCTCATCAGTTTGATTATCTCGACTTCTTATTCGGACCGGTCACCGAAGTCAGTGGAATAGCTTCCAATATAACCGGATATTACAAAGCAGAAGATACTGTTTCGGCTGTTTTCACGTTTAAATCGGGTGTACAGGGAACAGGCAGTTGGTGTTTTGTGGTGGATAAAGCATCCGAAGAAGACTTTATTGAAATTACAGGCACACATGCCAAAATCACATTCCCTTGTTTCAACCCGGGTGAAATACAACTCACCACACAAAGTGGAACTGAGAGATTTACTTTTCAAAATCCTGAAAATATTTCATTTTTCCTGATAAAACAAGTGGTGGAAAGCTTACAAGGAACCAATAATTGTGTCAGTACGATGTATTCGGCAGCCCGTACTAACGACGTATTGGAAAAAATTACAAAATCATATTACAGTATTTAAAGCACATAGCTAAATAATTATTCGGCTTATAGAACACTATTGCGTTTTAAGTGTTTTAAGAACAAAAAAAGCTAGAGTAATTCTTCTAAAGCTATCCATAAACACAACTTTATTCCATTTTATGGTTCAACTTAAAGGACAATGAAAATTATTATTGACGATAAAATTCCCTATATACGGGGAGCATTCGAGAGTGTGGCTGAAGTTATTTATTTGCCCGGGGCCAAAACAACACCGGAAATAGTAAAAGATGCCGATGCCATTGTAACCCGTACCCGCACCATCTGTAATGAAAAATTGCTAAAAGGTTCTTCCGTAAAGTTTATCGCTACCGCTACCATTGGCTATGATCATATTGATACCGATTATTGCAATAAAGCAGGAATTAAGTGGACTAATGCACCCGGCTGCAATTCTAAATCCGTAGAACAGTATATTGCTTCAGCACTGATGGTTTTAGCTGAAAGGAAAAAACTGCAGTTGAAAGATTTGTGCATCGGTATAGTAGGAGTGGGCAATGTGGGAAGTAAAGTGGCGCGGGTTTGTGAATTGTTGGGTATGAATGTATTGCTGAACGATCCTCCACGACAACGCGCCGAAGGGGGAAATGCATTTGTAAGCTTAGCACAAATAAAACATCAGGCCGACATTATTACTTTGCACGTTCCGCTGAATATAAAAGGAAAAGATGCTACCTATCATCTGGGAAATGAAGTGTTCTTTTCAGATCTCAAACGAAGTCCGATACTACTGAATTCTTGCCGGGGCGAAGTGATTCAAACCAATGCCCTGAAAAAAGCATTACAGGCCGGACAACTCTCCGGTTTTGTCTGCGATTGTTGGGAAAATGAACCCAATATTGACCCAGAGTTATTGGCTATGACCGAACTTGCTACTCCGCATATTGCCGGTTATTCCAAAGATGGAAAAGTAATAGGGACACAGATGAGTGTCCGGGCAGTCAGTAATTTTTTTGGACTCGAACTGAACAAGTGGGCACCTTTTGGGGTTGAATTACCGATAAATCCAAGTTTCAAACTGGATGGAGCGGGATTGAGCGAACAGGAAATTATTTCAGCAGCAATTCTTCATACCTACAATATCCGGAATGATGATGCAGCCTTCAGAAAAAATCCGGGTATGTTTGAGCAACTTCGTGGTGATTATCCCGTTCGTCGTGAATATAGAGCCTTTGCCATAAGAACCGAACATGTAGAGAAAGCAACCCTGGATAAATTGAAAGAATTAGGCTTTGAAATTTAAAATTATACAACATAGAAAACATTCTATGTCCTAAAAATAAACAACGAAATATTTAAATACAATTTTATGAAACAAAAGGCAGATATTGGACTTATCGGGTTGGCCGTTATGGGTGAAAACCTTGCTTTAAATATGGAAAGTAAAGGTTTCACGGTGGCTGTTTACAACAGAACGGTTCCCGGAATAGAAGAAGGAGTTGTCGACAGGTTTATCAATTCGCGTGGTGCCGGAAAAAATTTCATAGGCTCTGATGATATGGCTAAATTTGTAAAATCTATAGCCGCTCCCCGTAAAGTATTTATGATGGTAAAAGCAGGGAAACCTGTTGATGAACTGATAGAACAACTTATTCCATTACTTGAACCGGGCGATATTATTATCGACGGTGGAAATTCGCATTACCCCGACACTACCCGCAGAACAAACTACGTTGAAAGCAAAGGTTTTCTTTTTGTTGGTACCGGAGTTTCGGGTGGCGAAGAAGGAGCTCTGCTGGGACCATCCATGATGCCCGGAGGTTCTCCTGCTGCCTGGCCGGCTGTAAAAGAAATTTTCCAATCTATTTCTGCTAAAGTGGAAGATGGAACACCTTGTTGCGACTGGGTGGGTGAAGGTGGTGCCGGACACTTTGTGAAGATGGTACACAATGGCATTGAATACGGCGATATGCAAATAATCAGCGAAGCTTATCAGGTAATGAAAGATTTGCTGGGATTAAGTGCCGACGAAATGCACGAAGTGTTTAAGGAATGGAACAAAGGTGATCTGGATTCGTACCTGATAGAAATTACAGCGGAAATACTTGCTTTTAAAGATGAAAAAGGTGAACCGTTGGTTGAAAAAATACTGGATAGCGCCGGACAAAAAGGAACCGGAAAGTGGACAGCTGTTACAGCTCTCGACTTTGGCATTCCGCTGACATTAATTGGCGAATCGGTATTTGCCCGTTGCCTGTCGGCTCAGAAAGACTTGCGTGTATTGGCATCCAAAACCATTAGCGGACCTAAAGCTCAGCTCAGCTATGATAAAGTTCAATTGATTTCCGACCTGAAAGATGCATTGTTTGGAGCCAAAATCATTTCGTATGCACAGGGTTATAACCTGATGAAGGAAGCCGCCAACGAATATAAATGGAATCTCAACTACGGAGGTATTGCTTTGATGTGGCGTGGTGGATGTATTATCCGCTCGGTATTCTTAGCCGATATCAAAAAAGCATTTGATACCAATCCCGATCTTGAAAATCTGTTGCTTGATCCATATTTCAAAAATGTTGTTGAAAAAGCGCAAGCAGGATGGCGTCGTGTATGTGCTGCTGCGTTGACTAACGGAGTGCCTGTGCCTGCTTTGACTTCAGCTCTTTGTTATTTCGACGGATTACGCACTGAACAATTGCCTGCCAACTTATTGCAAGCACAGCGTGATTACTTTGGAGCACATACTTACGAACGTGTAGACAAACCTCGTGGAGAATTCTTCCATACCAACTGGACGGGTAGGGGAGGAAATACCTCTTCAACTACCTATCAGGTATAAGTACGAGACTGATTGACACAAAAAAGTCTGATTTTGGGTTAAACCAAATCAGACTTTTTTGTTTTTTTGAAATTGAGATTGTAATCTCCAAACAGATTGATAGTATAGGCTGAACTTTTATTGTGTAAAATATTATTTATTATTCGTTTAGTTCTGAGATAAAGCATATATTTGCACTTAGTTATTGCAAGTTTAACCCCTGAATTTAATTAGTCGTATGTCTGATAACGATAAGTTCACTGATAGTGAAATCTGGTTTGAAAACAATAAATATTTCTTTTCTCCCGGGTTCAGAGAAAACATGGAAATGGCCATGGATACACTTCCATTTTATTTTCGCACCTACGAAAATACAATGGAAGAGTTGCGTCCTCAACTTCGGAATCTGATGATAAAACAATTTCCGATTTTAGAAACAGATACGCGCACGATGGTACTACAGGCAATCAGTGATGTAATAGAAAACTCGGGTCGCTTTATACTTTTCAAATTATACAGTCTGATGCAGGATCAGAAAAATGGGATTGATTTGCGTAAAAAATATCCTGATTTTGAGGATTTACTGGAATTGCATGTTCGTCCTCATAAGCCACGCTCGGTTGATATTTCTCTTTACGATTCTATTCCGCAACTTTCTTCGGAAAGAAAAAAAGAGCTGGCCGATGAATTTAATAAAGCTGAAATTCGGGATATTAAGCGGAATGAGCGCCGAAAATTCTATTTTTTTCATTTGATTCAAAAGTGTATTTTAAAATATTATCCGGAGATACAAAAACTGGATGAAGATGGATGGAGTGTATATGCCATTCACGTAGGTATGGAATATGAAAACTATCGTGATGAATGTATTCGTATTGAGACATTTATTAAAAGTGGATTAACTGAAGAGAACTTCAATACTCATTTATCAGAATAACCTGAGTTCGGATTCAGCTGAATAAAGTTATCAGGGAGAATACCCCGTTAAGAATTAAATCTGACCTGCTAAAAAATAACATCATAATTGATATACAATAGAAATTTGTATCGTTTGTGTCAGTTGCGTGCTTTTGATACAGCTTGTGTATACACCCCGGTTCTATTTAGTTATTTCAGAAACTCAACGATACTTTTTTTGAACGAATCGAATGCCTGAATATGCGGAATATGTCCCACACCGGGTAATTCTATCAGGGTACTTCCTTTAATTTGTTCGTGAACCTGCTTACCCAGTTTCTGATATTGTCCGTGTTCATTTATAAGCTCTTTGGATAATCGTCCTTTGCCTACAATGGTTCGATCGAAGGTACCTATTATCAATAATGTTTTGACCTTTATATTTTTAAATTCATAACATACAGGCTGTTCGTAAATCATTTGATAAGTAAGCGCATTCGCCCAGGCAGTTTCAGCAAAATCAGGTTTGGCAAGTGCTGCGGCCTGTTCTTTTACCAACCATTCATATTCCGGTTTCCATACCGGGTAATAAGTTTGCTGGTATTTTTTATATGAATCGTAGCTTGCCGAAAGTTCTTGCTTGTACAAGGTGCCTAAGTCGGTGTAGGGTACAAAGGTTTTGTAATCTTCCAGTCCTATCGGATTCTCCAGCACTAACTTTTCTATCTGTGATCCAAATAGTAAGCTAAACCGTGTAGCCAGCATGCCACCCATGGAATGACCGATGACCGTCACTTTATCAATGTGCAGGGAATCAAGCAAGGCTCTGCAGTTGCTTGCCATTTGATGGAAACTGTAATGGATATTCGGTTTGTCGGACGATCCGAAACCTAACTGATCAGGAACAATAACCCGGTAACCCAGATCATTTAAAACTGGAATAACATCACGCCAGTAAGCACCATCAAAGTTTTTGCCGTGAAACAAGATTACCGACTTCCCGTTCGGATGTTGCGAAGGGACATCCATATACACCATCTTTACGTTTATTCTCTCCATGCTTATCGGAAAGGATTTCAGGGGATAAGGATATTGTCCCTGAAAAGCAAATAAACTTACGGAGCAAAACAAAAGGAACGAAACAATTCCTCCTTTATAGCTATTGTATTTCATAACTAATTGATTTTTTGAATAAATAACGTGAAAGTATTTAGGCTGCAAATCAGTGTTTTAAAATCTGATTTAAGCAAACAAATAGTGCGGTAAAATTAGCTCTTTTTTCTTATTTACAGGTCGGTTCTTCTTTTTAGTTTGCGAGCAGTCTAAAGAATTTTTTCATAACAATTAAATACTCCTTTTCTGAAAACAACGGTTCCTACATTCTCATACCCCCGCTTTTCGTACAGTTTCAAAGCAGCTTTGTTTTGCAAAAAAGCATCCAGCCGAATAGAAGAGTATCCACTGTCGCGAGCATACTCTTCCGCAAAGTTCATCAATGTCCCGGCAATACCTTGCCCCTGACAACCGGCACCGACCGATAAGCGGTGGATTATCAGCTGTTTTTCGCCTTCATCTTTCCATTCTAAAGCATCATATTCCGGCGAATAATCTTCATTCAAAACAAGATAAGCTTTTAATTCCTCCTG
>DAIQOQ010000301.1:0-3285 GCA_036787795.1 Paludibacter sp.
GTTAGACTTTCCGTATTGACCGAAGATTTCTTGCTTTTTCTCAGCTGTTAAATACATGATAATTTATTAAAAATAAATGTTTTAAAATACAAACTTAGCAATGCACACATCGCAAAACTACATATTTGATTTTGAGCTTGCAAAGATAGGTATTTAATTTTGAATACCCAAAGTCATCATTCTTTTTTTCTGAAAACGACATCTCGCAACGACCCATCTGCCCATTTCATTGGTTTATTCTCTATATAAAGGAAAAGAATAGCCGTTATGCTCACCCCAACAACAGAGCCGACCAACAAATCCAACATAAAATGCTGAGACAAATAGACTCTGGAAAAGCCAACCAGAACCGCTAAAATAAAGTAAATAAAGTGCAACCAGCGTTTCTCTGTAAAAAAGACCAGAACCAGAAAAAATGCAAAAGCAGCAGTAGTATGACCCGACGGAAAGCTATTATGCGAATATAAATGAGCACCCGCTATTTTATGTAATTCTATTTTCGGAAAATTCTCAGCAAAATACTTAACCGGTCGGGGTTCATTCCAGATACGCTTCATTAGTTGAACAACCAGACCTGTTGAAAGCTGTGTTGCTAACATTATAAAAGCTATTCGATATTTATAAAAAAGAAGTACTGCAATTACAAAAAAAGGAATGTTACCACCAACCTCGGTATAATATTTAAAAAAAACATCTCCGGCCTCAGTATAATGAGACGCCATCCAAAGATGCAAAGAAGCCTTATCACAGAATATCACGAGTGACGTAACAACCAATACAAATAAAATATATGGAATGTAAAATGCTGAATATCGTTTAAAGTGCTTCACAATAATAAATTCAATGAATACAAGAGAGAAAATGGATAGATAACCGAACGAAGCAAAGAATAATTATTTACAAATCAGAGTCTTCGGCTTCTTAATATTTCTCTTTTCCCCGGCGGACCCGGCAAACGATCCACAAGAAATCCGGCGGCTTGCATAGCACGACGCACAATACCTTTGGAACAATAAGTAGTCAGAATGGCTTCAGGATTACAATGGCTGTATATTTTTTCAAATAATGTCTCACTCCACATCTCAGGTTGTTTCTCCGGCGAAAAAGCATCAAAATAGATCACATCATACATTTCATCAAGATCAAAGATCGTAAAATCTGCTTGTATTTTTTGTAATAAAAAAAACGATGTAATTGGAACTTTAGTATTCCACGGCGAAGTATGCAACAGTTCAAACTCTTTTTTTAAGTCCGGAAATCGATTTTCTACATAATTAAGTTGCAAAGCCTGCTCGACTTCCACTGGATATTTTTCAAGTGAAGTATAATAAACCTTCTTCCCCGTTTTCTCGGCCTCCATTAAGGTCAAAAAAGTATTCAAACCCGTACCAAACCCGATTTCCAGCACCCTAATCTCCGACTTATCACATTGTTTAAAGCCCGAATTGATAAAAATGTGTTGTGATTCCTGTACAGCTCCGTGGGTGGAATGGTAACACTCATCTATTGTAGGTACAAAAAGGGTATGAGAGCCATCTTCTGTAATAAATAATTCTGAATACATACTACAATGATTATCTGTCGACAAAAGTAGTCAAAATTACTATCCAAACAAAGCAGCCACCATTCAGAAAAGAGTGGTGGCTGCTAAATTATAAATTTATAACTGCAAAACAAGAATTACATATTACAAATCATACACTTTAATAGTTAGTTTTTTCTACTTCGAAATAAGCCTGAGGGTGTGCACAGGTAGGACAAGCTTTTGGAGCCTCTTTACCAATGTGAATATGACCACACTCACGACATTGCCAAACTGTTTCTTCTTCGCGAGAGAAAACGGTTCCGGTTTCAACACGAACCTGCAATTTGCGGTAACGTTTTTCATGTTGAGCTTCTACTGCGGCTATTTTACGCCATGTAGCCGCAATATTGGCAAAGCCTTCTGCTTCTGCTACATCAGCAAAATGAGGATATAAGTCACTCCATTCTTCATTTTCGCCATCGGCTGCTTCCTTTAGATTTTCGGCAGTAGTTGAAATAACCCCTGCAGGATAAGATGCCGTGATTTCTACAGCACCACCTTCCAAATAGCTGAAAAATTTCTTAGCATGTTGCTTTTCCTGGTCTGCTGTTTCCAGAAAAATAGCAGAGATTTGTTCAAAACCTTCTGTTTTTGCAACTTTAGCAAAATACGTGTAACGCATACGAGCCTGACTTTCGCCGGCAAATGATTTAAGCAAGTTCTTTTCGGTTTCTGTACCTTTAATACTTTTCATAATGTTGATATTTATTGATGATTAGTTATTTCATAAATTCAATTGAACCGAACAAAGATAAGAAAAATAGATTACAAAGTAAAAATGATTCCAATTTTTATTTTGACCCATTTTCAACAAATAATTCTCAATGAATGGTTGAAAGCACCAATATTCTTTTCCGACAGCTTAGACACTCAATAAATTCAAATGATGATTTAAAATCCGTATCTTTGCATTCTCAAATGACAAAATACCGATTACAAACTTCTTACTAAAATATGATTAGTTACCTCCAAGTAGAAAATCTCACCAAGTCGTTTGGTGATAATCTGCTTTTCGAAAATATATCGTTCGGCATCTCCGACAACCAACGTGTGGCCTTAATAGCCAAAAACGGAACCGGTAAAACAACTTTGCTCAACATCATTGCAGGAAATGAGGATTATCAGGGCGGAACCATTTCGTTTCGCCGCGATTTACGCGTAGGCTATCTGGATCAAAATCCTGATTTTCCGAAAGAGCTATCGGTAATTGACGCTTGCCTGCGTACCGACAATGAAGCCGTTCGGACTATCGCCGCCTATGAACATTGCATGATGTCCGAAGATCAGGAAGGACTCGACGAAATTCTTTCTAAAATGGATTTGCACAAAGCCTGGGATTATGAGACCCGCATCAAACAAATTCTGGGCAAGCTGAAGATTACCAACTTTGAGCAATTAATCAGCGAACTCTCCGGCGGTCAACTGAAGCGCGTTGCGCTTGCCAATGTATTGATTGCCGAGCCGGATTTGCTGATATTGGATGAGCCGACCAACCACCTGGATCTGGAAATGGTAGAATGGCTCGAAGATTTTCTGAAACGCTCTACCATGTCCTTGCTTATGGTAACACATGACCGTTATTTTCTGGATAGGGTTTGTACCAGCATTATGGAAATAGACCATCAGGCTCTTTATCAATACAACGGAAATTACTCTTATTATCTGGAGAAAAGACAGGAACGGATTGAAAATTTCAGTGC
>DAIQOQ010000302.1:0-3281 GCA_036787795.1 Paludibacter sp.
CCAAAGACAGAAGTACCTGCAGCTCGGGCCGCAGCTAAAAAGCTAGTCACATCATCCAATGCTAAAGTACCGTCTGATTGAACTACAGCCATATGTTTCATTTCGTATCCTGCAGTTATTTCATCAAAATTACTGTTTGCCAATCTGTATGCAACTCCTTTTGAGTTGTATTCAGCCAGAGAAACACCTGCTCCTAATTTAAAATTAGGATTAGCAGTACGATCAACGTATGATTTCAACACGTCATAATCATTCAAGTATTTCAACTGAGCATAACTATCGGGTTCAGTTACCTGATAATCAAGCAAACTGTTATCTGCACATGATCCTAAAAGGATTAAAGTTATAGCAGCCAGTATATGTTTATAGTTATATTTCATATATATCATGATTTAAATGATTAGTTTAGTTTATATGAAGGAGTAAATGTCTCCATCTTAACTCCTCGATCACGCACAACAAGAGTATCCTTTGTTGCATAGCTCTTGCCAGTCATATCAATCTTATAGTCGAGATAAATTGCATCACGATCTTTATTACCCCAACTGTTTTTTTCTCCCTTCTTGACAAACGAACCATTTCCGGAAGCGGTAAATCCATTTGTTGCAGAAGAGACATTACATTTACCGTCACTATCAAACGTCAAAAGTAATGTACAAGTTACGTTCGTACCAGTCGGATCAGCTATCGTTACCGGATATTTCACAGTAGTCAACGAAGCTGTTGTCATACTACAAACAGCATCAGATTCAACATATTGTTGATGACGGACATTAGTTGTAGCTGTAGTCCCTACAGTAATTACATCTTTACCGCGACGCAAGTAATTGGCATGCCATGGATTGATAAACTTAACACAATAAAGAACATAGTCTTTCGGTTGAACACTCCATAATGCAGGATTACATCTGGCTGCATTGGCTACATTTGTCATACCAGACAGTATTGAATCCGCATTTACAACATTAGTCATTCGCAATGGAATCACATAAGTATTTTGAAGTGCATTATTATCCGCAAAGAATGCGTCAGTCAGTTGTACGTCTACAGCTCCCATTAAAGCATGGTCTAAAGATATTTTGTTGCCACCTAATGTATAATAGTTTGCAGGCATCGCTTGAACAGCAGGTCCACCAGCACTAAAGTACAAATTGTTGCACAATGTGTTGTCTACCACAAAATCGATATTTATCTGTTTGTCGTTGGCATAAACACCTCCCATGGTGGCATATATCTTACATTTGTGCAAATTGTCAAGACTGGTATCATACGTATCCTCACCCAATACAATGGTTCTCACCGGATATTGATAAGCGAAATACGTCGTAGTGTAATCAAAATTCGGAAAATTTACCTCTTGATTTTTACAAGACGTTACAAGTAGTGCAAAAACTCCGGCACATAGTATAGTTAAAAATTTAAACTGTTTCATGTTTTAAATATTTTTCAATTATTATTCTGGCAAAATTACCAGCCCACATTCTGTTGCAATTGACTCCATTTCTGCGTTTCACTATAAGGTATAGGTCCATAATACATATATTCCTTATAATTTCTCGTTTCAGCGTCTATAGGTGTATATTTCAACGTACCATCAGACTGTTTATCAATTTGCATACCTTTCGCAGTTTCATTCAAATTAGCCTTCCAACGACGTAAATCATAAAATCGTTTATTTTCGAAACAAAGTTCCAACCGGCGCTCATTTTTAATAAGTTCACGCATTTTATCTTTATTACCTTTAATACTCTCTAAGTAAGCATCTCCGTTGCTTACACCAATACCTGCTCTTGCTCTGATAGCCTTAATGACATCATAAGCACTGTAGTTATGAGAACCCTGACCCGTAGGACCGTAAGCCTCATTAGCAGCTTCGGCATAAATCAAGAATATCTCTGTATAACGTATGTATGCATTGTAGTGAAATTGTGCAGTATTGAAACTAGGATCAGGATTACAGTCAGAACGTAATAATTTTCTCAAATAATAACCTGTGCGTGTAGACAACCCATTTTCCTTATTAATAGCATCGGTATTTGTACCATATGTTCCTGTGGTGATAGCAGTGTTACTTGAACCTTGTGTACCTCCGTTTATAAGGATGTATTGAGCCAACCGAGGATCGCGATTACTATAAGGAGTTGCCAACACATAATTTCCTTGAGAATCCGAGATCGGATAACCATTAACCATAGGGAAAGCATCCACTAGATTTTGAGTAGGATTTATGCGCCCTTTACCATATAAAGATGGTGGAAAATTATTTTTCTCTAACTCAAGTCCGCCTGCTGTTGCACTATTATCTTTGCCACTTCGCCAAATAATCTCAGCTGGGTTTACCCCGGAAGCAAGATTTGTAATCTCAGTTGCGTTAGAATACCAGGTAGCTCCGGTTGCCGATAATCCACTTACACCATTAATTCGATCGAGCACAATTGCTGCATCATTAGCTGCATCATCCCAAGTCACTGTTGTACCCGCACTATATGCTGGGCTAGCTGCTAACAAAGCTGTTTGAGCTCTGATAGCCTCTACAATACGACCAGTGATACGCCCTCTCATTATACTCCCATTTACACGGTTATAATCTCCGGCATTCGTAATTCCTAATGTTTTATATTTATTAGGAATGTTTACATCGCTTATATCACCGTAATCAAGTGGCAAAAGATTAAGAGCCGTGGCAGCATCATCGTATATTTGCTTAACACATTCTTGAAAAGTATTTCTAGCCACATTAAAATTAGATTCCGGCGATTCTGGTACTGTAACAATGGGTACACCCATCAATTTTCCATCAGCAGTCCAACCACCATGTGCTCTCAACAAATGAAGCATTTGCAGTGCACGCAAACCATACGCTTCACCTTTTAAACGGTCGTTATACATTGTGCGTATAAGTGGATCTTTGGCCCAAATCACCGAGTCGGAATTTGCAAGAAAAATATTCAAATATTGAATTGCATTTTTGCGAGCTTGCCATTGCGACATGGGATCATTATTAGAAGTCCATGAACCGGTGGCCATTTTCAAATAGCTACTACCACTTTCATTCGTTACCGCATCATCTGTTGCTGCATCACTATTTGGTGAAGATGAATAAGGCAAAAGAATATATGCATTAGCTAAAATACCCTGCGCATAAGTAGGTTCCTTATACATGGCATTGAGAGGTCGAATATTCTCTATAGCAGGTGTGAAAAGATCATCACAGGAAACTAACAGAGGTATTAGAACCAAGAGTTTTATTATGTTTTTCATAACTTTAATTCTGTTATTGT
>DAIQOQ010000102.1:0-2123 GCA_036787795.1 Paludibacter sp.
AATTTAAATAGCGTATTTCCGTCCATAATTCAGAACGGGATACGCTATTTTTCTATTTTAACCGTTCTTACATAAAAAAATAATACCCTAAACAATGAAACGATTTATCATACTTATTCTTCTTTCTGCACATATAGGTTTAGCACTTGGCACCGACTATAGCAGGATTGACAAACAATCGGAAACCGTCCCCGCAAACCTGAAAACGGCGAAAGATATTGCCCGGTATCTAACCCGAAATCTCACCACGCCAACCGACAAAGCCCGTGCTATATACTTTTGGATTACTCACAATATCAATTATGATGTCAGCAAACTAAGCACAAACTACAGCTATTCCGATCCGCAGGAACTGGTAGATGAAGTACTCCAAAAACGAAAAGGGGTGTGTGCCAATTATGCCTCTTTGTTTCATGCCTGCTGCCAATCGGTAGGCGTACAGTCGTACGTCATTGAAGGATACACCCGCCAAAACGGCAAAGTACTCCCGATAGGTCACGCCTGGAATGCTGTAAAAATTGAAAACCACTTTTATAATGTCGATGCCACCTTTGCTGCCGGCTTTGTTGAAAACAATAAATTCACCCGGCATTTTCGCGATATGCAGTTTATGATTTTGCCTGATGAATTCATTAAAACCCATATGCCCTTCGATCCTATCTGGCAGTTTTTATCCACTCCCGTTTCATTCAAAGACTTTGATAATAATAATTTAGAAACGGCTTCTAAAATTGGTCGTTTCAATTTTTCCGACTCCATTAATCAGCTTCCAACACTAAACACCAAAGAAAAACTGAAGCGCGAAAAACTTCGAATTACTCGCGGAGGTACCGCCAATAAACTTGTCAGCGAAAGGCTCACTAATCTGTCAGACCATATTGCCAGCGAAGAAGTAGGAACCGAAACGGCAAACTTCAATCAGGCAGTAAGCCTATTCAACGAAGGTGTATTGATTTACAACAAATATATTTCAACTCTTCAAAAAGGCAAAGGAATTACAACTGCTACAGCTCCAAAATTCCTGGAGGTATTAAATGCATCGCGAGAAAAAACGGTAGAAGCTTCAGCACTTATGTCTAAGATTAAAAGTAAAGACCCGAAACTAAACAACGAGATTAGTACTTTCAAAAAAAACATTGAGAAAAAGCTTGTTTCAATTGACCTGGAAATCAACACAACCAAGAAGATCTCGGGAGAATAAACATTTCAAAGAAGAACCTATTGATTGAAAAACAACAGTAAAAGAGGTTAAACCGATCCCAGAAGGAGATACATCACACAACTTTTCAAAACAAACAGCGTTCTAATCTCATATTTATAATTAATACAGATTAAATATGAGAATGGGAAAATTGAAAGATAATAGATTATTGCTTTTTCTTGGAATTATTTTAATTGCAACTGCTTGTAGCAAGTCATCCAGCACCAATAACGACCCGGCTATAGATAATTCTGTAAAAACAGCTGGAGCCTTAACCGTTAGTACGCTAACCAGTACAGCCGGCGGTGGATATGCTCCGAATAATGTTGTTGCCATCTGGGTTGAAAGTAATTCGGGAACCTTTGTGAAATCATTGCTGGTATATGCAGCTGCGCGGAAGTATGATTTGACTAACTGGACTTCGAACTCGTCAAGCAATACCACCGATGCCATAACCGGAGCTACGCAGTCCAGCCATGCAGTCCGCACTTGTACATGGAATGGAACAAATACCAGTGGAACCGTGGTAGGCGATGGAGTATATAAGGTTTGCATGGAACTGACAGACAAAAACGGAACAGGCAATTTTTCCAGTTTTACCTTTACCAAAGGGACCACAGCCAGTACTCAAACTCCATCAAACGTATCAAGCTTCTCTAATATTTCAATTGCATGGACTCCGCAATAAATCAGGACCACAGAGATTGATTTTCTTCATTGAATAAAAGCTCGTACATTTTTTATGTGCGGGCTTTTATTTTCAAACAAAATTGACGCAGATGCGTTAAAGATGGAGAACAAGATCCGACTATCGGCTTTTTATTCTCAACCACATTTATGGAATTTATTCAAACTCAAAATCCAATTTACCGCCAAGCTATAATGGCATTGTATATCGAAGCTTTCACCACCCAATATATCA
>DAIQOQ010000102.1:2223-6745 GCA_036787795.1 Paludibacter sp.
TGGGAAGATCCATTCTGGATTATCATGATGGGAATTGAACACGAACGAATTCATCTGGAAACATCATCGGTATTGATCCGTCAATTGCCACTGAACGAGGTGGTGTCCGATAGGTTTGGGAAGATTTGTGACGAACAAGGCATAGCTCCTAAAAACGAAATGTTACCCGTTCCGGGTGCTGAAATACAGTTGGGTAAACAGCACGATCACCCTCTTTATGGTTGGGATAGTGAATATGGAAAGTACAACGAAAAGGTAGAAGACTTCAAAGCATCAAAATTATTGATTTCAAACGGTGAGTTTCTGTCCTTTGTAGAAGAGGGCGGATACGAGGTGAAGGAGTATTGGACCGAAGAAGGCTGGAACTGGCGAACATTTAAACAAGCTGATATGCCTCTCTTCTGGATAAAACGAAACAACGAATATTGGTTACGATTGGTTGCCGAAGAAATTCCGATGCCCTGGAACTGGCCGGTAGAAGTAAATTATCTCGAGGCAAAAGCTTTTTGTAATTGGAAAACATCGAAGTTAGGCAAAACCTTTCGCTTACCTACCGAAGCTGAATGGTTACGATTGATTGAGGTCTGTCATATTCCGGATGAATCGGAATGGTCAGTTGCTCCTGGGAATATTAATCTGGAACATTTTGCATCACCTTGTCCGGTTGACAAATTCAAAATGGGCGACTTTTACGATGTAATCGGCAATGTGTGGCAATGGACCGAAACACCCATCACAGGTTATGCTGGTTTCAAAGTTCATCCGATGTACGACGATTTTTCAACGCCAACTTTCGATGGAAAACACAATCTGATTAAGGGTGGTTCGTGGATTTCAACCGGAAACGAAGCTACTTTGCATGCGCGTTATGCTTTTCGCCGCCATTTTTACCAGCATGCCGGATTCCGGTTGGTAGAATCGGAAGAGTCTCTTCTAATCCATAACGATGAATACGAAACCGACCCCGAAGTAGCGAACTCCTGCGAAAACATGTGGGGCGAAAATGCTTATGCCAACATGTCGAGCCAGCTGGCACGGGAAATTTTGGAAGTTACCGATCAACAGCAACAAATGAACGTGCTCGACCTGAATGCCGATACAGGACGGTTAGCTTTCGAACTGGCTCCTTACTTTAAACAAATCACTGCACTCGACTTCTCCGCCCGGTTTATCCGAATTCCCATTCAGTTACAGGAGAAAGGATTTATGCGCTACATTGTGAAAGACGAAGGTGAATTGGTTTTTTATCGCGAACTAGTGTTGTCGGACACCGGATTGGGCGATGGTAAAAATAATATTATGTTTATGCAGGATAATGCCAATAACCTGAAACCTATTTATACGGGCTACGACCTAATTGTGGCACCCAACATGTTGGAAGAACTCAGTTGCCCGATACTATTTCTGAGAAGCATTCATGAGCGATTAAATAGCAACGGTTTGCTAATTATTGCCTCTTCCTATACCTGGGATGATAACCACATAAAACATGAACATTGGCCGGGAGGTTTTAAACAAGATGGCGAGCCTGTTACATCGCTGGATGGAATTAAAACCATCCTCAGCGATCATTTCACTCTCGAAAAAGCACCATTTCAGTTGCCGCTGATGCTCCGAAAATCGTCTCGCATCATAGAACAACGATTGACAGAGGTCAGTATTTGGAGAAAAAATGCATAAATCTCAATAGCGCACTACTCGAGCAAAAAGAGAAAGGAATCGTACAATATTCTTTATTTCGGACTACTTATCTGTCAAATTGTTGGAAATTAATTTCTACTTTTGCAAAACAAAAAATTACATTTTATTTATGAATCCATTCAAAAACCTTCGAATTGCAGTTTGCAACGACCATGCTGGCTTCGAACTAAAAAACAAAGTTGTGGAATACCTTCAGGGGCAAGGTGTAAAAGCATTAAAAGACTTTGGTGCCTTTTCGGCCGAAAGCAGTGATTATCCTGATTATGCACACCCAATGGCCTCGGCCATTGAAAACAATGAATTTGATTTCGGAATATCTATTTGTGGAAGCGGTAATGGCATCAGTATGACTCTGAATAAACACAAAGGCATTCGTGCCGCACTCTGCTGGAAACCGGAGCTTGCTTCATTGGCTCGCCGTCACAACGATGCAAATGTGCTTTCGCTTCCGGCTCGCTTCATTACCGAAGCCGAAGCGTTGAACATGGTAGATACATTTTTTACTGCAGATTTCGAAGGTGGAAGACACAAGACACGTGTGGATAAAATTCCTTGCTAAAAACGTTTTCAAGAATGCCCGGTTCTTCGAAAAATAAACTATTCTCCTAACCGAACAACTTTCCCAAAGATTGACACTTTGGGAAAGTTGTTTTTAAAAAACAAACTATGCAACGAACAGAAATATCTAAATATGGCGAATTCGGACTCATTAAACACCTGACCGAACGATTCAGCATCGAGAACTCTTCCACACTAAAAGGCGTAGGTGACGATGCAGCTGTGCTCAGTTACGAACACAAAAAAGTATTGGTCACCACCGATCTTTTGCTGGAAGGCATTCACTTCGATTTAGTCTATGTTCCATTAATGCATCTGGGCTATAAAGCTGCCGTAGTTAATTTCTCTGACATCTATGCCATGAATGGCACACCCAAACAAATAACCATCTCCATCGGCGTTTCCAAACGTTTCTCGGTAGAAGACCTTGAACAATTTTATGCCGGCATTGAATTAGCCTGCAAAAAATATGGTGTTGATTTAATAGGTGGCGATACTTCCGCTTCATTAACTGGTTTAGCTATCAGCATTACCTGCATAGGTGAAGGCGAAGAAGGCAAAATTGTTTACCGCAACGGAGCAAAATCTACCGATCTGATTTGCGTTACCGGCGATTTGGGTTCGGCTTATATGGGATTACAGTTGCTTGAGCGCGAGAAAATAGTTTTTGGAGCCAACGATGAGGCTCAACCCGACTTTGAAGGAAGAGATTACATTCTGCAACGTCAATTGAAACCGGAAGCCCGCAAAGACATCGTTGAACTTCTCCGCGAGAAAGACATTGTTCCGACTTCCATGATGGACATATCCGACGGACTATCTTCCGAACTTATGCATATTTGTTCGCAGAGCAATGTGGGTTGTCGTGTTTATGAAGATAAAATTCCAATTAATTACCAAGCCGCTGTCATGGCCGAAGAGCTAAACATGAGTATAGTTACAGCCGCACTGAATGGCGGTGAAGACTACGAACTTCTTTTCACCGCTTCGCTCGAAGACTATGATAAAATTGTGACAATGGAAGGCATTGCTATTGTAGGGCACATGACCAAACCGGAACTAGGATTACAATTAGTCGGCCGTGAAGGTGAAGAAATTGAATTGCAAGCGCAAGGCTGGAATTCATTGGAATAAGTTATTAACTATTGATTAAATATTAATTTCCAACTATAACATTTATGAAGATTAAACTACTTAGCGCATTTATTCTGCTCACCACCTTAGGTATGAATGCGCAAACCATTACCGAAAGCGATTTAAAAGAAATTCGTAGTTCTTTCACTCTGAATCCAGCTACAAAAGCCATTCAGAATGCACTAACCACCGATGAAAACATCAAATCATTGGCGTTAAATCGCGATTTGCAAGGTAAAATTGACCATTTCTTTAAATACCGGGTGACTGTAAAAGGAATTACCGATCAAAAAAGTTCCGGACGCTGTTGGATGTTTACTTCCATGAATGTAATGCGCCCGTTGGCGATGGATAAATATGGTTTAGACAAATTTGATTTCTCTCATAATTATTTATATTTCTGGGATTTGTTTGAAAAATCAAACTTATTTCTCGAAAACATCATTACGACAGGTCAAACTTCGATGGACGACAGAGCCGTATCGGAGTTTTTTAAATCACCTGTTGGCGACGGAGGAGTCTGGAATTTATATTTCAATGCCGCCGAGAAATACGGCATTGTTCCACAAGATGTAATGCCGGAAACTGCCCAATCAAACAATACCAGTCAGTTTGTGAAAATCCTGAACGAACGATTACGCAAAGGTGGGTACGACTTACGTGAAATGACTGCAAACGGTAAAACGGGCACTGAATTACGCCAACAAAAGAAAGTAATTTTGGCAGATGTTTATCGCATATTGGCTCTTTGCCTTGGCGAACCTCCTACCACATTTACATGGCGTTATAAAGACAAAAAAGGAGATATAAAAGAGTTGAAGAATTACACACCAAAACAATTCTACAATGATATTAAACCAGCCGATTATTCGCCAGAAAATTATATCATGATTATGAATGATCCAACCCGGGAATATTACAAAGTATATGAAATACAAAACGATCGGAATACCGTTGAGGGTGTAAACTGGATTTATCTGAACTTGCCTAACGAAGACATAAAGAAAGCAGCATTAGCTTCAATCAAAGCCAATGAACCTATGTATGCATCCTGCGATGTGGGCAAACAGTCGAACCGAGAAACCGGTGTTTTAGATCCCAAAATGTACGATTACGAATCATTGTTTGG
>DAIQOQ010000102.1:6845-10149 GCA_036787795.1 Paludibacter sp.
ATGAGTTCACTGCTTGCTGCCAGCTTATTTATATCCAAAATACTAATACTAACCTCACTATTATTTCTTATCAATCGGCGTGCATAACGCAATAAAAAGTCATCCGACTCACTTTGAATTAATACCAGCGTAGAAGTTATAGTTGTAAAACCACGATTGACAAATACACCTACACTACAGTTACTATTTTCAATAAAATAACGGGTTTTATCTTTTATCAGCGTTCCCGGATAAAAGAATGTCTGCTGCTTCGAAATGCTGTTGACTATTTTATTCAACCATGTTACATTTTGAAAAATAGAGCTTTCTTTAAAAAAAGGTACGCCAGACAACGAAATTCCGGCTCCTACCAATAGAAAATCAAAGTTATTGTAGTTTGTCGATTTAATAATACCTAACTCAATATTATCGGTAACTTTATAGGCTGTATCAAGAGGCGTAGCCAATATATTAGCCTCTTCCTTTATGGCCTTGAAACTATCTACCGAAAATTGCTCACCATAAATAGGATTTGTATCAGTGCCCGGAGTAATGTGCAATACGGTTACAGCCAAACTGTTCTTAGTACCATCAAGCACTGTTTTAGCGACATTAAGCAGGTTCTTTCCATTCTCGGGATTTCCTAATGCTATCAATGCTTTAAAGATGCCTTGTGCCTGATGAGTAATATATTCTTGTTCTACATCTTTTTCGGGGAACAGATGATTGATCAGCGACAGAGCTGGTGTAGTCATAAAAGTCGTAACCAAAGCCATAATCACCAGCATAACAAAAATAGGAGGAGGTAGAATCCCCATTTCGTAGCCAATGTTAAGTACAATGAGTTCCATCAGTCCACGTGTATTCATCAGCACACCGATAGAAAGACTGTCTTTCCATGTTTCACCTAAAATCCGGGCAGAAAAGGCTCCTCCAGCAAATTTTCCAGTTACAGCCACAAGAATAAAAAGACCACAAATAGACCACAAATACGGAGTATTTAGCAAACCAATCTCTGTTCGTAAACCTGTAAAAACAAAAAACAAAGGTAAAAGCAAAGTTACCGACACATCTTCTATCTTATCTATAATTAATTTGCGGAAATGAGGTAGTTGCGGCATAACTACACCCGCTAGAAATGCTCCGAAAAGAGCATGAATTCCAATTACCTGAGTAGTAAAAGCTGAAAGAATTAATATCAGTAGAAAGAAAGCAACTATACTTTTATTCAACACTTCACTATTACTGTAAATCTCTCCTACACGTTTCAGGAATGGACGGATTACCAACAGCATTACCACAACATAAATCACTGCAAACAAAATCGTATACAATGAACTGATAAAACTTCCTGTTTTAGTAATTGCAATCACAGCTGCGAGTATACACCAGGCTGTCACATCATCATTTGCCGCACTGGCAATAGCAATAGTTCCGAGGTGCGTCTTGGATAAACCTTTTTCCTGTACAATACGCGCTAACACCGGAAATGCTGTTATACTCATCGAAATGCCAATAAACAATGCAAAAGGGATAAAAGTAGTCTGACTTGCCGCAAATTCCTCGTAAACAAAATAAGCTAGCAGCATTCCCAGGAAGTAAGGAATAAGTATGCTGGCATGACTTATCACATAAGTTTCTCCTATTTTTTCTTTTAATGTATTCAAATTCAATTCCATTCCAATAGTAAACATAAATAAGATAAGCCCGATTTGGCTTAAAATATATAAGTTTCCGAGTGAATTTGCTGCAAATAAGAAATGAAAAGCAGAAGGGTAAAAATAACCGAGAAGAGAGGGCCCAAGCACAATACCTGCCAAAATTTCGCCAATGACAGTTGGCTGACCTATTTTAGCAAACAAGTAACCAAAAATACGGGACACAAGTAAAATGGAAATTATTTGGAGAAGTAGCATGGATGCCGGTTCCAGCATATTGTGCAAAATAGAACTTTTAAACAAGTCGAAACCGCTTTCACTTGTCAATACATGTTGTTTTATTGCATTTAAACCCCTATAGGATTCTCCTTTTTGAAATAGAATATACGTAAAAACGCCAAAAGCAATCAACATCAATACATAAAAAAACCATGTCTTAAAATGCGTGTTTTTCATGAGAATAATTTAATAGTTTAAACAAACGCAATATTAAGATTTAAAGCCGACAATTCAGACAAAACAGCTACTTAATCAACATTCAAATCCAATAGAACAAACCTTTTACAGTGCAAAGGTAGTTATTTTTCAACTTTAAAAGGCCACAGCTTTAATAATTATTTAGGCAACCTTAATTTCGAACCTTTTTGTATATTTGCGTTTTATTCATTTACTTTGCATCGCTTTCTCGAATCGGGTGGCACAACAACAAAGAAACAGAAACAATCAAACAACTTAATAATGGACGTTACTATTAGCTTTTGGATCGGCTTTATAGCATTTGTATTTATCATGCTTTCCCTCGATCTTTTTGTTTTTCATAAGAAGAATCAGGTTGTACATGTCAAAGAAGCTTTACTCTGGAGTTTATTCTGGATTTCGTTGGCTATTATTTTTAATATCGGAGTTTATTATACACTTGGAAAAGTCAAAGCTCTCGAATTTTTCACCGGTTATCTGATTGAAGAATCATTGAGTGTCGACAACTTATTTGTATTCATTTTGATCTTCAGTTTTTTCAAGATAGAACCTAAATATCAGCATAAAATTTTATTTTGGGGAATTATAGGTGCAATAATCATGCGGGCAGTATTTATTTTTGCCGGAGTAGCACTTATCCAGAAATTCGACTGGATTATGTATATCTTCGGAGTATTCCTGCTATATACCGGTATAAAAATGCTATTCGAGAAAGAGAGTGATGATTACGATCCAAACAAAAATGTCCTTATACGTGGATTTAAGAAAGTCTTTCCGGTAACTGATGACATGTCTCATCCACACTTTTTCATCAAAAAGGACAAAATACTTTATGCAACACCATTTTTCATTGCATTACTGGTTATCGAAGCTTCAGACCTTATTTTTGCTGTGGACTCTATTCCAGCAGTGTTATCGGTTTCTAAAGATCCGTTTATTGTTTATACATCCAATATTTTTGCGATTCTTGGTTTGCGTTCTCTCTATTTCGCGCTTAACGGCATTATGACTTATTTCCATTACCTGAAATATGCTTTATCCGGCATTTTATCATTCATTGGAATAAAGATGTGTGTGAACGAGTTCTGTTCAGAACTTGATTACAGTTTCCACATTTCCAATTTTACTTCGTTGAGTGTAATTGTGGGATTACTTACGGTGTCTATTCTACTCTCAATGGCGGTAAAGAA
>DAIQOQ010000303.1:0-3264 GCA_036787795.1 Paludibacter sp.
GCTTTGAAGATCATGAAAAGATAAATAAATGACTCTAAATTATTAAACAGAATTCCTTTCAAGTTGTTAGAATGATAATTTAAAACGGGGAATACAACTTGAATATGGCAAATACACTGAGTATAAAAGAAAAGTCGGTACACATCAATATCGATTCAAAGTATTACGGCACGATAGCAGAGATAGGCGGTGGACAGGAAACTGCCCGGCACTTGTTTCAGGCCGGTGGAGTTTCTAATACAGTAGCCAAGTCCATTTCGGCTTACGACAAACTTTTCAGTGATCATTTTTACAATCAGGGAATGCCGTCGCGTTATGTCGCAGAAGACCGTCTGCGGAAAATGCTCGATTATGAGTATGACGAGCTGATAGAAATACTGGATAAAAAGAACAATCAGAAATTCTTTGCTTTTGCCAACACGGTTGAAACGCTCAACTTTTGCAAGACAAATCACGGTAACGGCTGGTTGGGCATGGCGGTGGAAGGAAATGACCGTTATCACCCGAATAAGATTTTTATTCATGTCAAGTTGCACGAAAAGGATACTTTGTTGCAACAATATACGCTTGGTGCATTAGGGATTAATCTTATTTATGGCGGGCTGTTTCAGTGGGAGGATCCTCGTACCATCCTGCTGTCGCTACTCGATAATCTGAACACCGACCGGGTGGAAGTGGATTATGTGTATGTGGAAGGTCCAGATATGAGTTGGGTAGATAACCGCTTGCTCAACCTGATGCTGGTGAGCCATAACATGACTCCGGCCATCATGTTTGATCAGTCGGGGAAAGTACGCCAACCCAGTGATATGCTTTATAAAAAAAATGTATTGCTGCTCAGAGGTAATTTCAGGCCTATCAATAAGCTGGGTATGGAATTTATACATGATAGTCTGGCTATTTTCAAAGAGGATGAAGATTACAAACCCGATAATACCATTGCCTTTTGCGAACTGTCGCTGAACTCGCTGATGCAGGACGAAGAAGTGGACGAAAAAGACTTTCTGCACCGTGTCGACCTGTTGAATATGATGGGACAAAGTGTGATGATATCGCGGTTTAAGCGATTTTTCAAACTGGTAACCTATTTCGGTCAGTTCAAAATGATTAAGCTACGTGTGATTATCGGATTGCCTACTTTTGATAAAACACTGGATGCTTCCTACTATACCGATTTGCGGGGAGGTTTGCTCGAAGCTATGGGTGCATTGTTTCAGAGTAATGTAAAAGTCTATCTGTATCCGTATATTGATGCGCATTCGGGCGAACTGATTTATCCGGATGATGCTCATTTTTCGGCTGAAAACAAATTACTTTGGCAATATCTGAATATGACGAAGAAAATTCTTGTATTGAGAAGTGTTCCTTATAAAAGTCTTGAAATCAGGTCAGACCATATCACCAGTCTGATTGAGAATGGTGATGACAGTTTTCGGGAGTATGTGCCGGAAGAGGTATTTAATCATATTAAGAGCAAAGAGTTATTTGGCTATAACCGGAACAATAAGAGCCAGCTTGTTCAGGAGGACCTGGCTGGTGAATGAACAAAACGCCGACAAGGCTTGTTTAGTCTCCGAAATAAAACAGATACCCGTCGTTATTAATTCCTTTCAGTGTCACACAATCATACATTATATAAAAAGCAGATTTCGGCTATCCATTCGGTAGCCGAAGGTGTTTATGTGCTTTCGTTTCAGCGTAGTTTCACATTTACAGCCGGACAGGTAATAGCAATTGATGTTATACCTGACGGAGAGGCTCGTTTATACAGCATAGCCAGTGGCGAGCAGGACAAGGATATAGAGATACTTTTCGATGAGCGACCTGAAGGCCGGCTCACTCCTATCCTATCCAGACTTCGCGCCGGAGACAGCATTTATGTGTCCGAACCATTCGGATCGTTTCGCAGCGATTCAGGAGAAGCATACTGGTTAGCAGCCGGAACGGGAATAGCGCCTTTTGTATCGATGATTCGATCGGGCAAAGCGGGTCATAAAACATTGGTACACGGAGGCAGATATGACGAGAATTTCTACTTTGCTTCGTTGATAGAGAAGAACTTTAGCGGAAAATATATCCGTTGTTGTTCGCAACAGGAAGATACGGCTTATTACAAGGGGCGTCTCACCGGATGGTTGAAAGAGCATGATCTGGCTACAGATAATCGGTACTATCTTTGCGGTAGTGCCGAGATGGTGGTACAGGTGCGCGATATTCTGATTTCAAAAGACATCCCCTTTCAAAATATTGTTTCGGAAACTTATTTTTGAAACAACAAGCATAACTGACAATGAAAACAAATCTTTTCGGGCTTACCCTGCTTCAACTCAAAGAAGTCGTCAGCTCACTCGGACTCCCGGCCTTTACGGCTACGCAGTTGGCCGACTGGATGTATAAAAAACAGGTGACAAGTATTGCTTCCATGACCAACCTGTCTAAACAAACGCGGGAGAAACTGGAGAGTAAATACTGCATCGGGATGACCGAACCTTCGAAGGTTCAGACTTCGACTGATGGTACAAAAAAGTATCTTTACCCAACACAAATTCAGAAATTTATCGAAGCAGCATATATACCGGATGACGATCGCGCCACGCTCTGTGTGTCTACTCAGATAGGTTGTAAGATGGGTTGTTTATTTTGCATGACAGGTAAGCAGGGTTTTCAGGGAAATCTCACAACGGGCGAAATAATTAATCAGGTACAGTCGCTGCCCGAGTTTGAGAAACTTACCAATATAGTGTATATGGGCATGGGCGAACCGATGGATAATGTAGAAGCTGTGTTGAACAGTATTGAAATCATGACTTCGTCCTGGGGCTACGACTGGAGTCCGAAGCGCATCACGGTATCCACCATTGGTATTATTCCGGCTATGAATACTTTTCTGGAAAGAAGTCAGGCACATCTGGCAGTCAGCTTGCATTCTCCTTTCGACGATGAGCGTCGCGAAATCATGCCCATACAAAACGTTTATCCCATTACGCAGGTCATTAGTGAGATCCGTCGTTGGCAACTGGGTCGTCAGCGCCGGGTATCTTTCGAATATATTATGTTTAAAGGAGTCAATGACACGCCGCGACACGCTAATGAATTGGTGCGGTTATTGCATGGTATTAAGTGCAGGGTGAATCTGATCCGGTTTCATGCCATTCCTGATACACCCCTCGAAGGAACTTCGCCGGAAAACATGGTGACATTTCAAAACCATCTGAAAGCAAAAGGCCTTACTGTGACGATCAGGGCATCGCGGGGCGAAGATAT
>DAIQOQ010000304.1:0-1704 GCA_036787795.1 Paludibacter sp.
TTATTGGTCAGAATTTCATTCTTTCGGGTATTGAATATAGCAAAGAACAACTGGCCCGAATGACACCCGAGGCTGTAAAAGCCTATTATTCGTCGGAAGTACATGCTGTGCAGACTCCATATCTGATTATTGGTATAGTGATTATTGCTGCAGCGGTGGTTATTTTACTTACTAAGTTTCCGGTAGTAAAAGACGAAGAAACTCATGGTAACTCTACCCCCGCACAAACTTTGAAGTTTATTTTCGGGAAGCGTCATTTTAAACTCGCGGTTGTGGCTCAGTTCTTTTATATTGGTGCACAGGTATGCATCTGGAGCTTTTTAATCCGTTACATACAGGGAACCATCCCCGGAACACCCGAAAAAACCGCAGCCAATTTTCTTACGCTTTCGCTTGTTGTATTCACAGCCGGTCGATTTATCGGAACAGCCATATTGAAACGAATTAAAGGGCACAACTTACTCTGGATTTACGCCGTCATCAATCTGGCTTTGATCAGCATTGCACTTATATTCCCCGGAACTATAGGTCTTTGGGCATTGGTAGCTACCAGTTTCTTTATGTCCATCATGTACCCCACCATCTTTTCACTCGGAATTCGCGATTTAGGCGAACACACCAAGCTGGCTGCCTCGGTATTGGTAATGGCCATCATCGGTGGTGCACTGATCACCCCCATTATGGGTTTGGCATCCGTTCACTTCGGCATCGGAAAAGCCATCGTAGTTCCATTTCTATGTTTTCTGGTAGTAGCCTACTATGGTGTGAAAGGGTATAAAGAAAAAGCAGAAGTAATTGACTAATATAATTATAAACAGGCAAACAGATTGTTTCCGGATTATTGAATCATGTATCCATTTTATTCTCACAGTCAATAATTTTTTTAGCACTTTGTTTAAACGATTAAACATTACACTGCCATGAAAAACACACTTATATATTTCTGCTTCGCTGTGCTACCTACCTGCGCTTTTTCGCAGGTAGTGATTACCAATAGCAATTTTTCGCTGGGTACCACCGGACGTATTGGCGTAGGGTTTTCGCCAAATGGCGAAGGATCCGAATGGAAACCCTTAAATCTCTCGGGACAAGGTTCGCTGGCCGGGCGTATGGAGCAAACCGACTATATGGACCTGTTGCCCGCCATTCATTTCACGCCTAAACTAAACGGAAGCGACAGTACCAACGTCACTTTTCAGGCGCGAATAGGGATGTATTCGGCCAACGGACAGTTTATGGGCAACACCAGCACCCGTACTAATAACGGACTGACTATTATCCTGCCCGAAGCCTTCGTAGAAGCCCGCAACATACTGGGAAGCCGATGGTCGGCATGGGTGGGAAATCGTTTCCGCCGTTATGATGACATTCACATATCCGACTATTTCTATTTCGACGATCATTCATCTCAGGGTTTTGGTGTGAGTTACAAAACCACCGAGCTGACTTTGCTGATGCCGGCTTCAACCGATTCGGCTGGAGTGTATCCGTATAACTATGAGGTAACCGTTGCCGGAGCAACCAATCCGGCCATTCGTCAGCGAATGGTTTGGATAGGCGAGCACAGCTTTAAGTTCAACAACGGAAGCGTACTGAAATTGCTCGGCGAATACCACACCGTACCGGCATCTTCCAGGTTTGCGTTGAAAAAATATGCCGCCGACAACGGTTGGGTGGCAGGGATTAAGTTCAGCAATTTGCTAA
>DAIQOQ010000304.1:1804-3258 GCA_036787795.1 Paludibacter sp.
AAATATGCCGCCGACAACGGTTGGGTGGCAGGGATTAAGTTCAGCAATTTGCTAAAAACTCTCCTACCCGGCTCGTTTAACCAGTTCTCGGTACGATACGGAACCGGCATTGCCAATGGTGGCGACAATGGGAACACCTTTACCTGGGCAACCTACGGAGCACCCGATGAAAACGGGAAGTATTCGCATGCCTATTCGTTCACCACAGTGGAGCATTTTCTGCTCAACCTGTCGAGGAGTGTAAGTGTGAATGGCTATGGCGTTTTCACGCAAAGTCATGGCGGTTCATCGAGCTCAAATATGGATACTTATTTCAATGGAACGGAGATGTATAACCGCAAGCGTGATATCGTTGTGGGCGGACGCTTGCTGTTTTATGCCACAAATTGGTTACATTTGATCGAAGAAGTGCATTATGCGTCGCGAAAAGACGGTGACAATCCCGAAGCAGCCATGTGGAAGTTTTCCTTTGCGCCTACTATTGCGCCACTGGGCAAACGCGATCCGTGGACGAGACCTCATATCCGCCTGGTGTTCTCGGCAGCCCGGTACAACGATTATGCCCGCGACAATCATTATTCGCCTTATCTGCAAACCAACCAAAACCGTTGGGGAACCTATATCGGCGTAAAAACGGAATGGTGGCTGTTTTAGGCAGTGATCAATTGACAGCGAACAGTTAGCAGTTCATAACTCATAATTCATAATTTATAATTCATAATTATCACGATGCCTATTTTTGGAACAACAATTTTATCATTTATACCCGGCTGGAGTGCCGAAGGGGGACGTTTTGCAATAGAGAAAACAGCAGAATACGGTTTCGATATGCTGGAAGTCTGTTTGCCGGCTTCGCTGGATTTTGATGCTATAAGCGTAAAGAAGCAACTGGACAAGCACGGTATTGCCGGTCGGCTCACGCTGAACCTGCCTGCCGAATGCCACTTACCCGTTTATCCCGAAAAAGCAACAGCGATTATTAAAGCCGCATTGGACAAGGTAGCCGATATGCAAGGCGATTTTCTGGGTGGTGTACTGCATTCGGCCATTGCACAGTTCAGCGGACAACCCTGTACAGCCGAGGAACGACTTATTGTTCAGCAAGTATTTACCGAAGTGGCTGCTTATGCCCGTGAGCGTAATATCATCATTGCTCCCGAGCCTATTAACCGCTACGAAAGCTACATGTTTACAGCCGCCGAAGAAGTTCTGAACCTGATTGATACCATCGGTGCCGACAATATCGGACTGCATCTGGACACGTTCCACATGAACATTGAAGAACGAAACTTCTATGAACCCGTGGTACAGGCCGGCAACCGACTGAAACACCTGCACATCACCGAGAGCGACCGCGGTATGCTGGGCGAAGGCAACGTGCATTGGGACGATCTGTTTCGCGCACTGGCCGAAATCAACTATCAGGGACCGTTGGTGCTGGAAAATTTCTCATC
>DAIQOQ010000305.1:0-3240 GCA_036787795.1 Paludibacter sp.
AACAAACATTATGATAAAGATTAATGACTTACAAAAGAGCTTCCGTACGGAAGAAATTGAAACAGTGGCATTGAACGGAGTTTCATTACATGTAGCCGAAGGTGAATTTATTGCCATTATGGGACCCTCGGGATGTGGAAAATCAACCTTGCTGAACATCCTTGGACTGTTGGATAATCCAACTTCGGGCGAATACTTTCTGGCCGGCACCGAAGTCGGACATTTGAAAGAGAAACAGCGTACCGATATGCGTAAAGGCAATATCGGGTTCGTGTTTCAGAGCTTTAACCTGATTGAAGAGATGAATGTGTATGAAAATGTGGAACTACCTCTGGTTTACCTGAAGGTAAAGGCAACGGAACGTAAACGACGAGTGGAAGAGGCTTTGAAACGCATGAACATCAGTCACCGTGCCAAGCATTTTCCGAATCAACTCTCCGGTGGACAACAACAGCGTGTGGCCATTGCGCGGGCAGTGGTAGCTAACCCTAAACTTATTTTGGCCGATGAGCCGACCGGAAATCTGGATTCGAAAAACGGAAAAGATGTAATGAACCTGCTCTCGGAACTGAATCAGGAAGGAACAACCATCGTGATGGTAACACACTCGCAACACGATTCTACCTTTGCCCACCGGGTCATCAACCTGTTCGATGGTCAGATTGTGTCGGAAGTGGAAAGCAAAATGTAAACTATGCTCTTTTAAAAACAACCGCAGAAATAGTAAAGCTCAAAATAATATGAATTATTTCGGTTCAACATCCGAAAATTAATCTTCTTTGCCAAATCTATTTACGTTGAGTATTTACGATTTCTGCGGTTTTACTCTATCTTTCAATAAGAATAAATTATTCATGAACGTCTATCATCATTGAATCATAGACTATTCAACAACTACACAATTCAACAATTAGCATGACCAATATCTTATTCGTCTTTCGCCGTTTTCTGAAAAGCAAATACCTACGAGCAGTGAATCTGCTAGGCTTATCCATCATTTTTGCCTGCCTGATTTTATCGTATATTCATGTCAAAAAAGAACTGAGTTACGACCGTTTCAATGTAAATGCCGATAGAATGGCCCGTTTAACTCTACAATACAACGATGAACCTATTGATGGACGAATTTACGGGTTTTCAGGTTCTGATATGATGTCTAAAATTTCTGAAATTGAGAAAACCGTTGCTCTGACACATGTAAATACTGCAGTGATGACCTACAAAGGAAAACCTCAGATACTACAAAATATTTATTATTCCAGCTCCAACTTTTTTCAGGTATTCAGCTATCCATTGTTGGAAGGGCAAAAAGATAAAGTATTGCAATCGCCTAATAGTGTAGTTATAAGCGAAAGTTTTGCACGCAAATTATTTAAAAATGAATCACCTATAGGCAAAGGAATTCAACTTGAAGGCCGGATGATAAATACGGCGACTGCCTTTGTTACCGGAGTGTTTAAGGATTTTCCGGCAAACTCACACTTTCATACCGACATGATTGTTCAGCGACCGGATAATGCTGGAGACGATTGGCCATACGTTTACGTTTTGCTGAATAAAAATGCTGATTTATCGGTTATAGCAAAAAAAATCAGCAATTTGTATAACAAAGATGCAGCAAACAAAGAGATGAAAACAAAGGCTCATTTGATGCCATTAACCGATATACATTTACATAGCAGGGTAATGCGCGAATTGGAACCAAATGGAAATATCTATTTCGTTTATCTTATTGTCGGTTCCAATGTTCTTTTGCTCGTCATTGTATTATTTAATCTATGGCTCAATGCTGGTCTTATTTTTTCCGATAATAAAAAGTATTACCAACTGTTGCGGTTGAATGGCGCTTCATCTTCCACCGTTTTGCGCGACGAAGCCTTGTTGGCATTCTTGCTCGGCCTGCTCTCTGTTTTGTCCGGAATTCTGATTGCCGCTTATGGTGCATCTGTTTTGCATTATTCGCTATCGGCTCTGAGCATGGTCGAAATAACAATGCTGAGTATTGGCTTTCTCGGACTTATCATAATTGTATCGCTTTTACCTGTACTTCTTAGTCTGTCGTCCACCTTATTTATGAATGCCAGTAGCGAAATTAAACCACTCAGGTTCTCATTCTCGAACGTCAAATACATGTTAGTGGGACAATATTCCATTGTGATGTTTGTCATCATTCTGGCAGCAGGTATCAGCAAACAGGTTTCATTTATCAAAAATACGCAAGTGGGGGGAAATGACTCCACTATTCTGGTCATGCAAGAACAACCCGACCAGGTAAAAATACGATACAAGATATTAAAAGCTGAATTACAAAAGCACCCCGAAATAAAAGGCGTAACAGCTGCCATGCAGTTACCTGGCAGTGCTATTCGGGATATGCTGGGCATAAAACCCGAAGGAAAAGATAAGGAGATACAGATTCCGCTGCTGGTTGTTGGTGAAGATTTTCTTCCGTTTTTCAATATAAAGCCTATTGCCGGACGCAGTTTTCAGCCCGATAAAATGACATCCGACGAACATATGCAGCTCTTTCTGCAAATGAATAAAGAAAAAGAAAAATACCACTCAAATTTATCCGAAGAATATGTTTTGAATACCAAAGCTGTAACTTTGTTAGGGCTAGGTTCGCCCGAAAAAGCCATCAATAAAAAATTAACTCTCAACCACGGTTCACTGGGCTATATCAATCAAGGCAATATCTGTGGAATAGTGAACAATTTCACTTACACCACCATGTACGAAGATACCATCCCACTGATCATTATTCAACGTCCGCTCCATTTCTTTCTGAATTGCATTATGGTGCGCCTCGACCCGAAGGATCCGGAAAAATCGTTGGCTACTTTCAATAAAGTCTGGAGCAAAGTCAACCCCGATTATCCGGCCAGCTATTCATTCTTACAAGATGAATATGCCAAAGTGTATCGCAATGAACTAAATGCCGAAATGCTGGTACGAATTTTTTCCATCCTCTGTTTGATTATTGCTAATCTGGGATTGCTTATTTTTATGGCATTTATCATCAAGAGTCGGACAAAAGAGATAGGAATACGAAAAGTAAACGGTGCAAAATCGATAGAAATAGTCAGGATGCTCAATCTTAGTTTTATTCGTTGGATTGCACTGGCATTCATCATTGCCATCCCACTCGTTTATTTCATTATGCAACGTTGGTTACAGGATTTTGCCCATAAAACTACCCTCGACTGGTGGATATTTGCTTTGGCCGGACTATTTGTCTTA
>DAIQOQ010000103.1:0-9922 GCA_036787795.1 Paludibacter sp.
CTAAATTATTTATCATCAGGCAGAAATATTTTGAGCCAAAAATATTTTTGGACATCGGAAGTGAAAAGGGCGAAAAATAGCTAGATTTAACAACCGATATTGCTCTACAAAGGGGTATTTATATAACTTCGGCATTGGTATTTATAGGCTAAATTGAAAACCGTTTTTGGGTAGTATTTCATCAGTTGATTGAGTCCGGTATGGTTGTTTTTATATCGAAATTCCGGCGATTTTATATGCACAAACCCCACTAACCGCTTGGGCGGGTTAGTGGGGTTTGTAGGTGTTCGCTTTATGCCCGATAAGGGCGGGGCTTAGTTGAGCAACAAGTTGGGGTTACTTTCGGTAGCCTCGGTTGGGAAGCGGAGCACATAGCGGCTATCGCCTTGTTTCAGGGTAAAGGTTTCTCCGTTGAATGTTTTGGTTATTTCGGGTTTGCCAAAGTAGCGCAAATCGTACCACCTGAAGCCCTGACAAGCTAACTCTCTGAATCGCTCATCGTCCACACGCTGAATAAATGTGGTTTTGTCCATCGCATCGATGGCCGCTGCCTGTGTGTCGTAATAACCCGGTTTCAGTCGTTTGGCAATAAGCTGTTTTAAATAGTCTTTTGCCTTGCTGAGGTCGCCACCCGGCACCTGAGCTTCGGAGGCAGCCAATAACAGGTAGAACTCGGCAGTTCGCATAGATACTTTGTTGTCCAGCTTATAACCCAGCAAGCACCGATACTTGCTACCGCTGGCCTGAAAATATTTAGCAAAGCGCAGGTCGTTTGTTTTATCAAACGCGCCGATTAACTTGTCCGAAACATAAAATCTGGATTTCAGTGACGAATAAAAGGTTTGCTCCATGGCCAACACATTTTCGCCTGAAGCATAGTTCATCGGCAGTTTAGCACTGGCGTCATTCATATCAATAAGCGTGTGATTGATGTTGTATGCTTCCAAAGCATATTTGCGGGCATTAGCCCAGTCGCCGGCGTAGGCATATACGCGTGCTGCAAATCCGTAGGCCGACACTTTGGAGAACCGGTAGTTTAATCCCTTGGTCTGTTCGTCTACGTTCAGCAATTTAATCCCGGCTTCGATGTCAGCAAAAATCTGGTTGTATACTTCCCCTATGGTGTTTCGTTGGTAGTTTTTCCAAATGTCGATGGTGGTAGCCAGCGGTATCGATTTTTTATTCAGATTGTCGGCACTGTACACGTCGGAATACAACCCGGCCAGTCCAAAATGCATATAGGCTCTCATCATATAGGCTTCGCCTCTGAGTTGGTCAATATCTGCCTGCGTACCGTCGGTAGCCTTTTCTCCGTCAATAATGGTTTGATTTGCATTTAAGATGGCTTTGTAAAACTCCTGCCACGGAAAGCTGTTGGTGTTTGCATCCGGGTTCACATCCTGCCAGATGAAAATGCTGTGATAAGGAATATAATCGCCCCAGTCGTCGTACGGAAGCTGTAGTTCGTCACCGCGCACCGTGCTCAGTGAACGATCGGTTGGCACAATCTGGTAAGCATAGGTCATCAGGTCGCGATAATCCTGATAGGTAGCTGGTATAACTTTACCCACGGGTTTTATATCCAAAAAAGTATCGCAGGCTGTGGTCATAAGCGTAAGCATAACCACTATGTATAGATTAATTCTTTTCATTTTATGTTCTGTTTTTTATGAAATTAGAAAGTGACATTCAATCCTACTGTTACCGACTTGGGCATGGGTTGTGCGTAAATGTTACCGGCCGTTTCGGGGTCAAAATATCCATCGTAGTTGGATGCAATCACAAATGCATTTTGTGCTTCCACACTTAGTTTTGCATTCGAAATACCCACTTTGCTTATTATTTTCTTAGGCAATTCGTATCCAAAGCGAATGCTGTTGAACCGAAGATAATTGATTTTTTTATACCAGATGTCCAGGTCGCGGAATACGTCGTTAGCTAAAACGGATCCGGTGTTGAATACCGAATAATCTCCCAAACGGTTGCCGTCTTCTGTCGTTGCGCTGATCATACGCGGATAAATGCCCGATTTGTTGTCGGGGGTCCACACCTGACTCATCTTTGTTGAGCGGTTCAGTCCTCTGTCCATCTCAATAATATTGTAGAAAGGCTCGGTTTTTACCCATTGTCCCAGGTTAAAGCTGCAAGACACAACCAACGAAAAGTGACCTAGTTCGAAGTTGTTGATCAATCCACCTGATATTTTAGGATCTTTGCTGCCTACGTAAGTATACAGGTTGCGGATTTGATCGTTAGTCAATGAACTCTGATACAATCCAAAACCAGAAGGATCTGTCAGCCCGAAAAATTCGGTAGCCGATACTTTCTTGTCGCCTTTTTGAAACAGGACATAACCCTGATCGTCTAGTCCGGCGGTTTTGAATGCAAAAAGAGAATTTACCGGATGCCCTTTCAGCGAAGGAGTGGTCTGGTTGTCGGGAACCTCAATATTGTCCACATTGTTGATGTTTTTAGCCAAATTGATGGTGGTGCTCCATCTGAAAGTCGGGCTAACAATATTGCGTGTTACCAGCGTAATTTCATATCCTTTGTTTGTCAGCGAAGCCCAGTTGAGTCCTACACTTTCCAGTCCGTTTTCTAATGCTACAGATTTAGATGCAACCAGGTCGGTGGATTTACGATGATATACATCGGTGCTCAGACTAATGCGGTTGTTGAGTACGGCCAGGTCAAATCCGGCATTCCAGGTAGCTGTTTTCTCCCAGCGCAAGCGGTCATTCGGCAAATTGGTTGGCGTAATTGTAGCTTCGGTTTGGCCAGGCAGTAAAGTCGTCGTACCGCGCACTCCGATAATGTATTTGGATGTCGATTTGTCAATGTTTCCCTGCAAACCGTAGGATAAGCGGAACTTCAGATCATTCAACCAGCTGAGGTTTTTTAGAAAAGATTCCTCTTTGGCTCTCCATGCTGCGGAAACGGCCCATAATGGGAGGTATTTGTATTTCGGATCAACCCCAAACAGGTCGGACCCATCCATGCGCACACTTCCAAAGAAGGTGTATTTTTTATTGAATGTATATCCCAACGTTCCGAAGAAGGATGCATAAGCATTTTCAACATAGCTTTTCGTGAATAAGGGGAAAGTTTTGGTATATGATGCATCCGGAAAAATAACCGGTTCGGTAGTCAGGGTTTCTTTGTTGAATCCGTAACCTGCCGAGAATATGCTTTCGTCTTTTGTGCGTCGCAATTCATTTCCCACCATAAAGTCGAACTCGTGTTTGTCGGACAACGAAAGATTGTACTCCAGTACGGATTTTAAGTTCCACTGAGAGTAGGTCTCGTCGGTGTTTTTAATCACTCCACCTTCGGGTACGAAGTAAGTATCACCTACCTGACTCTTTGCTCTTTCCAACCGGGCAAAATAACTGTTTTTGCTACCATATTGTTGAGTGTTGTTATTGTCGCGTTGCAGTCCCAACTGTGTCCGGAAGCTTAATTTTGGAATAATTTTCCATTCGGCATCAAAAACTGCATTTAATGTGCGGGCCTTGAGTTCGTTGGATGTATTGTTTCTTTCTTCCAGAATATTATAATTAAGCGTATTACCATTGTATAGATCAATGTCAGGGTCGTACACATATTTTCCGTTGGTATCGTAAGTAGCCAGATAAGGATTAGCTATTCTTGAATATCTGGATGGATTGGTAATCGAACCTGTACCGGTCAGATAAGAGCTTTGTTTTCTTTCGTTGGTGTAGATAGATGCACCCACTTTCAGATTGTCTGCCAGTTTGTAATCTCCCTTAATGGTAAAATTCAGTCTGTTTAGCGATGTGCCTATGGTTGTTCCCAACTCATTGTAATAACCGGCCGAGAAATAATAGGATGCGCGGTCGGTACCTCCGCTGATGCTTAAACTGTGGTCCTGATTGGCTGAAGTGCGGTAAAGCTCATTTCCCCAATTTGTATTAATGCCCCGCAGACGTGCTATTTCGCTTTGTACGTCCGATGGCAGGCTTTCCAATCCTCCGCTGCGGTACTGATCCCACAAACCGTTGGCTTCAAACAGTCTTCCGATGGCTCCTTTTTTAGTTGCCGAGTTGTCTGAATCCAGGTCGCTGTATTTGGCCAGTTGCAATTCCATGTCCAGCTTTTGTGATGAATTCATCAGGTTGAGCTTGCTCATATCTGGTCGGGATGTGAAAGATAACTTAGAGCTGAACTGAACAGTAGGTTTACCCTCTTTTCCTTTTTTAGTAGTGATGAGGATCACACCGTTGGCAGCTCTTGCTCCGTAAATGGCGGTTGCTGCAGCATCTTTCAGAATGGTAATATCTTCAATATCGGCCGGATTAATGCCTGCTATAGATGATGAAAACAATTGGTCAATGTTTTTATCGGTCATGTCGGGCAGGTTAGTACCTTCAAGAGGCATACCATCCAGCACCCAAAGCGGGTCTTGTGTTCCGCTTAGCGAGGCGGTTCCACGTATCCGTATTTTAGCCGGTGCACCCGGAGCGCCATTTACAGCGCTGGTTTGCACGCCGGCTACCTGTCCGTTAAGCATCATGTCCACACTGGAAACTCCGCCTTGAATAATATTCGAGGCTTTGATGGTAGATACCGCCGAAGTAAGCTTACGCTTTTCAATCTTTTGGTAACCGGTCACCACCACTTCTCCCAGCGCACCTTCCGACTCTTTCAGAACGATAGTCACGAATGATTTATCACTGATGTTCACTTGCTGCGACTCATAGCCGATAAAGCTGCAAATCAGTTTCTGTAAGCCTTTGGGTACGGCTACAGAGAATGCACCATTAATATCGGAAGTTGTTCCGAGGTTATAATTAACCACTACTCCTTCTGTTGAGGATTTTTCGCCAATAGTACTTTTGTCGATATACACCGAAGCACCCGGCAACGGATTTCCATCCACTCCAACCACTTTCCCTTTTATCAGCACGGTTTGTTGTGCCAACAGTGTGAAAGAAAAAGTAAAAAGAAACAATAACACTTTTAATCTCATTGCTATACTGTTTTATAATTGTTTATACTCGATTTTTTTTTCTGATTTTTTTATCGCAAAGATTTGTCAATGCGCAATAACATATCCTGATAATGATAGCGGCTCGACTGTTCAGCCGTCGCTACTTTTGTTTTTAATAGTTGCTCTATGCGAAGCAGTATTCCCCGTTTTATCGAAATAGCTTCCGACACCCTTTGTGGTCCTGAGAAAATAAGATTGGAGCTAAAACCGGTCGGGTTATCATTCAGTGTTTTCTTTTCTTTGCTCACCTCATTTCTGTCGGCTGCCACAATCAGTGCGTCAATAAACCCTTTTTGTGTGGCCATTTCCATTACACTCAGCGGACTGTTTAGTCTTGTTTTGGCAAATATGGCTTTGTACAAATCGTCCAGTAACTCCGAAGCGGCGTAAGCCTGCTTTCCGTTTTGTACCTCGTTGGCCACCATTCTGTCCAGTCGTTCATTCGTCAGTAAGTCCCAGATGATATAAGACTGCATGTTTTTATAGATGGCAAACGGACTATACTCCTGATATTTGGTTGGAGCTTCTTTAACCGGATACACATAATTGAACAGTTTGTCGCTAAATAGCCATGCCGGATAGGTAATCACCTGATCAATTAAATACCGGACAGATCTTTTCTGCATGTCGCGTGATACAAATACATAGCTCTTTGTGTTGTCGCCGTAGATGGTATTGTTGAGGTATACACCTCCCACATTCGTCAGTACATGATAAGCATAAAGATACCATTGCCCGATTACATCATTGGCCAGCTTTCCGGCTTCCAGATAATCGTCGCCTGCGGCAGTAGTCCATTTTAAAATATTAGGCATAACCCTTTTCAGGTTTTTTACTCCGTATTCGCTGGCCTTTACTGCATCATCGCCCAAATCTTCACTTTGAGCTCTGGGGTCAACAGCCGTACGCATGTCCTGCTGTGGCAGGTAATGGCAATCCGGATTTTTATAAGCCTTTGCCACCATGTCTTTTAATTTAGCTACTTCCTTGTGAGCTTCTCCTTCAGGATAATAGCGATAAGCCCATTCAATGGCAAACTTATCGTATGTTCCGATTTTTGGAGTTAGAGATTTTACGTTATCTTCCGGTTGTGCAATATAATTGAAACGAGCATAGTCCATAATCGAAGGAGCTGTTGCCATTTTTGAACAAAAGGTTTCACTGCGTAATGAGTCCACCGGATAGGAGCAAGATGCCCCCATGTTGTGTTTTAAACCCAATGTGTGACCAATTTCGTGTGAGGATACAAAACGAATTGCTTCGCCCATATGTTCGTCGCTGAACTTATTAGCTCTGGACTTCTGGTCAATAATTCCTGTTTGAACGCGCATCCAGGAATGAACGGAGGTCATTACATTGTGCCACCAAATGACGTTGGACTCCAGGATTTCACCGGAACGGGGGTCAAAAACCGATGGTCCCATGGCATTAGCCTTGTCGGATGCCACATAGGTTACCACCGAATAACGCGAATCGTCTACTTCAAAGTCACTGTCTTTGGCCGAAACTTCTTTTGCAATAATGGCATTTTTAAATCCGGCTGCTTCGAAAGCTTTTTGCCAGTCATTAATTCCATCAATAATGTATTTTACCCATTGCGTTGGGGTGGCCGGGTCTATATAAAATACAATCGGACGTATAGGTTCTGTGAGTTCTCCGCGAGCGTATGCCTCTTTATCTTTGGGCTCCAGTCTCCAACGTGTTACTAGATTCTGTTTCTCCAATTCGTGTTGCCCGTCATTAAAATACCAACGGGGTGTAGTAAAGTAACCCACTCTCGAATCTTCGAAACGGGGAGTCATAGGTGTTTTAGGTAATAATACCAGATTGGACGTAATTTCCACAGTCAGGTTGGCTTCTGTTTGTGCCGATGGAATCTTTGTGGTCTGCATTGATTTAACCACAATGTTTTGTGGAAAACTCTTCATCGACGAAATGTAGGAATAATCGCTGATAGGTGAGGTGCCCAGCGAAGTCATTCCAAAAACATTATTGAAACTGGTTTTCTTTCCGTCGTATACCTTGTTCACTTTTATCAGTACGGCAGTGCTATCGGCATTGTAAGCTTCAATGTCAAACGATTCTAATATCGATTTAGCAAAATTGCTTGCGACGCTCTTGCTGATTTTGGATGAGTCTGATACGTCAACAAAAGGCTTGTACTGCAAAGCGTACACTTTGTTTTGTTCTTTATTGATCTCGAACTGGATAACAAGATCTTCGAATTCCATCCCCTTGTTTATCCCGGCGTCATTAAAGTTTGCCGGTACCTGCGAAATCTTATTTACAATCAGTAAATCGCGATGGGTAAGGGTGTCGGGGATAAGAAAGAAGTAATCTCCTTTCTGTTTGTAAACCGAGAAAAGCCCTGTGTCGCAAGTAGAACTATCTGTCAGTTGTTTGAACTTATTGGGTTTCTCAACTTTCTCCACTTGTTTTGACTTTTTCTTTGTCAGAAAATTCAAACTTGCCCCGACTCCAAGCGAGCAGAACAATAAAATACTAATAAGCAAATATTTCATAAACTATAACTTTACGCCAAAAGTAATAGAGATGTTTCTTATTTGAAAAAGAAATGTAATGAATCGGGAAAAATGAGTAGTGAATTGGGATATATTGTGTATTTATGAAATGAAAAGTAATGGAATTTTGGCAATATAATAGTTGTCGTTAACTCCGAAATGACAATTTGTTTGGGTTAAGAAGGAGTATCTTTTAATTAAATTTTCAATTCCCTTACCGGAGTATTCTGTTTCCGATTCGCGCGGATTATAATTGTTGGTCACCACCAGCAAATCATTCTCTTCGAAGATGTGAATACAAAGTGGCTCTGTGTCCGATATTTTTGTGTGCTTGATACAGTTTTCTACTAGCAGCTGTAACGAGATGGGAGGAACCTTGCGGTTCATCAAGCTTTCTGGCAAAGAAATATCGGTTTTTATCTTATTTGCGAATCTGATTTTTTGGAGGCTGATATAATCTTCGGTAAACTCCAGTTCGTCTTTCAGGCTAACCGTATTCTGATATTCGTGTCTGAGCATATATCTGTACAGGCTTGACAAAGTAATGGCAAAGTCCTTGGCTAGTTCAGAGTCTTTGCTGACGAGCACTCTCAGGCTGCTTAGTGAGTTGAACAGGAAGTGCGGATTTAGTCCGCTTTTCAGACGTTCCAACTCGGCTGCAACCATGGTTTGTTTATATTGCTCATCCTTGAGCTGCAAACTCATATTCTGTTGTTCTATCTCTCTGCGGCGAATAAATTCCTTTCGCCATCTTAAAATACCCATACTGAATACAGAAAGAAAAGAAAATATAGCCAATAAGGAGATAATTAAAAGTGAATTACCCATTTTTCGGATCGACTCTATCAAGTCCAGGTTTGGTATGTTGGCTGTAAACATCCATTTTCCACCTTGGGCATCCATTGGGTAATAATAGCGATAAACGGGCATGTTCAAGAAGTCGGAATTTACCTTTTCTATCAGATTTTTATTAAGAACCAGAGCTTTTTTCCCATTCAGGATATCCTCTGAGCTGACTTTAGTTCCGATTTTCTTTTCATCCGGATGATACAAATAGACTTCGCCCCACGCAATCGTGATGTAAGCATTTAAGCTTTTTGTATCCATCTCCGAAATTTTCTGATGGAATCCCATCAGGTCTACCAGCATACTGAGTTTGTGGTTTGGGTCGAGAGCTAAAGAAAATTTCAGAAAATAACGGTTGTTTTTTAGCGATACCTCTCTCCAAACCTCCGTACTATCTTTATGCATTGGGTCTAGTGGCTCCAGATAGATGCTGTTGATGCTTGGATCTATGTTTTGCATTTGAAGCATCGACTTCTGTAATGCTTCTGTTGTGGTTCTTTTGCCAAGTGTTGCTTTCAGAAACGTAAGCCGCTCTCCGTAGTTGTCGAGCATATTGGTGGTTACTTGTATGTTGTTTAACGCTACGCTGTTCATTATAGCGTTATTACTCTGCACTGCTTCTTTCTCTAGCTGAATGTTTACATACCAGGTTGCAACAAAAAAGGTCACTAGAATCACTAAACTAACCTTGAAGTATACGCTATTAAATAGACCTTCTGTTATCTTACTAACCATTCCTTAAACTCTTTTACTTTTTCAGAACTGATAATAATCTCTTCTTCCGGTTCCGGTTTGAGTTTTACTTTTACCCGGCTTTTGGAATAGGGTGTAAAATACGCTACGCTGGCAAAGCTTACAATAAAGCGGCGATTGAGACGGAAGAATTTGCTATTATCAAGTTCTTCTTCCAACTTGTATAAGGTGCTGTCACAAAAATATTTTTCTCCGTGAACCGAGACGGCAAAAAGATAACGCCCATCGGCCATAAAATACGCAATGTCTTCTACGTTCAGAGCCATTTGCGCATTGCCTGAACTAAGCATGATACGGTTTATAAACGGTTTTGTCTCCGGTTGAGGTTTGCCGAGATAGTTTAAAAGGTCTTCGAAATCGCTACGAAACAGACTTTTTATCTCTTTGTACTTATTCAACGATCTTTCCAGATCTTTTTTCGTCTATAGGTTTCAGTAAATACGCAATACTATTAACTTCAAAGGCTTTGATGGCGTACTGATCATAGGCTGTGGTGAATATTACCGGGCATTTTACTTTTATTTTGTCGAAAATTGAGAAAGATACTCCGTCACTTAAGTGTACATCCAAAAATATGAGATCACAACTGTTGTGTTGCAGCCATTCAACGGTTGTAGCAATGCTGTCTGTTTGGCTTACAATCTTGATTGTATTGTCTAGACTAATCAGTCTTTCTGCCAGCTCTATAGCTAATAAATTCTCATCTTCAACAATAAGTATGTTCATGCAGGGGGAGGTTGACAATTATATATTTCGTTTAAAGTTTTGCAATTTAGCAATATTTCTCTGA
>DAIQOQ010000104.1:0-9870 GCA_036787795.1 Paludibacter sp.
AAAAAAGGCTGCGAGAATCCGCAGCCTTTTAGAATAGAAAATAGAACTTTTATTAGTTTTGCCCAAATGAACCGCCCACAATATCGAGCAATTCATTAGTAATAGCTTGCTGACGGGATTTATTATACTGAAGGGACAATTCCTGCAACAAGTCTGTAGCATTATCGGTTGCCATTTGCATGGCTATAGTCCGAGCTGCATGTTCCGAAGCATTAGAGTCAAGTAAAGCTGTATATATTTTCAGACGAAGCACTTTAGGAATCAATTCGCCAATAATTGTTTCACGGTCGGGTTCTACAATATAATCAAGTGCAACCTTTCCTTTTTCATCCGGTTTGAGCTGGATAGGCAACAAGGTTTCTTCTGTCAGTACCTGCGAACTTTTGCTTACAAAATGATGATATATCAATTCTACTTTATCAATATTTTTGTCCTGAAACATCTGAATTAAATCATCGGCCAAACTCAAGATACCGGAATAACTTGGTTTATCAGCAATATCATCGAAATTAGCATCGGGTTCAAAGCCCAGTTTACGACTAACCTTGGCTACTTTTTTTCCCACTGGGAAAATCAATATATGCTCGCGTCCCAGATTTTGATACTTTTCGACAGCATGAGCCAACAATTTTGCCACATTAGAATTATATCCTCCGCACAAACTCGAGTTTGAAGAAAAGACAACAATGGCAACACGCTTTACTTCCCTTATTTCAGAAAAAGCAGAAGCATTGTCTTCTTCAGCACTTAAAAAATTATTCAGTAAACTAGTCAATCGTTGCTCATACGGGAAGAAATTCTCGATGGTCTTTTGCGCTTTACGCAGCTTAGCCGAAGACACCATCTTCATTGCCGATGTGATCTTCTGAGTCGACTGAACCGACTGAATACGCGATTTTATTTCCTTTAATGAAGCCATATTTTTAATGCATAATTAAAAATGCATAATTCACAATTAAATACAAAGCATTTAAGTCCTCCTTGGAAAACTCAGAAAGCTAACTACTAAGTAAGCAATAATATTTAATGATCTGTTTTTTGAAAACAAAATCCAGATAAACAATCTTGTAACTTGTAGCTATTTACTTATAACTACTTATTTATTTACTGAAATTCTTTTTGCTACTTCTGCGGCAACCTTTTCAATAATAGCAGTCACCTCATCGTTGATAATTCCTTTTTTCAAAACATCAAACACATCGGCCTGATGAGATAGTTCCAGCACCATCAAAAATTCCTTTTGAAATTCCTGAACTTTGGTCAATGGCACATTGGCCAACAAACCATGCGTTCCGCAATACAGAACTGCCACTTGCTTCTCAACCGACAAAGTTTCGTGTAAAGGCTGAACAAGCAAACGGGTGTTTTTTTGCCCTTTATCAATGGTCATGGCAGTTACAGGATCCATATCGCCCCCAAACTTTGTAAATGCTTCTAGCTCTCGGAATTGTGCCTGATCCATTTTCAATGTACCGGCTACTTTTTTCATAGCTTTGATCTGAGCATTACCACCTACACGCGAAACTGAGATACCTACATTAATAGCCGGGCGATTACCCTGATTGAATAAGTCAGTATCAAGGAAAATCTGACCATCGGTAATTGAAATCACATTCGTTGGAATATAAGCAGATACGTCACCGGCTTGAGTTTCAATAATAGGTAAAGCAGTTAATGAACCACCACCTTTCACTCTTCCCTTTAAACTTTCGGGTAAATCATTCATCTGTTCGGCCACTTCCTGTTGAGTAATCACACGGGCGGCACGTTCGAGCAAACGAGAGTGTAAGTAAAATATATCTCCGGGGTAAGCTTCACGACCTGAAGGACGACGTAGAATCAACGAAACCTCACGATAAGCCACAGCCTGTTTCGATAAATCATCATAAACAACCAAAGCATGACGACCGGTATCGCGGAAAAATTCGCCGATAGATGCACCGGCAAATGGGGCATAATATTGTAAGGCAGCTGGATCTGAAGCTGTGGCAGATACAATTACTGTATATTCCATAGCACCGTGTTCCTCCAAAGTATTTAAAATAGAAGCAACGGTAGAACCTTTCTGGCCAATAGCTACATAAATACAATACACAGGATCACCTGCGTCAAAGTTTGCTTTTTGGTTGATAATTGCATCAATTGCAACACTCGTTTTACCTGTCTGACGGTCACCGATGATCAACTCACGTTGTCCGCGTCCGATTGGAATCATAGCATCAACGGCTTTCAGGCCCGTTTGAAGAGGCTGATTCACCGGTTGTCTGTAAATTACGCCGGGAGCTTTACGTTCGAGAGGCATTTCGATCATTTCGCCAGATACTTTTCCTTTTCCATCCAGAGGTTCACCAAGCGGATTAATAACACGTCCAAGCATTCCTTCACCAACATTGATAGAAGCAACGCGCTTTGTTCGTTTTACAGTATACCCCTCTTTTATCTGGCTGGTAGGTCCAAGCAATACAGCTCCAACATTATCTTCTTCCAAATTCATCACGATGGCTTTGATTCCGTTCTCAAACTCCAACAATTCATTGGCTTCAGCATTGCGCAATCCATATATACGAACCACACCATCGCTAACCTGCAGCACAGTGCCGACCTCGTCAAACTGAACACTGGTGTCAATTCCTTCGAGTTGCATCCGAAGTATTTCAGATACTTCGCTCACCTTAATATTATCAGACATCTCTTATTTAATTAATAATTTATAATTAATAATTCACAATTTATTATTCTATAAAAGCATTACTCAAGATTTATCATTTAAAATCTATAGTCTTGATGAGTGCAATTACTAATTGTTCATTTCTAATTATTAATTGTTTACACGACTTTTTTATTCCTCTCAATATAATCTTTCTTAATCCTGCGCAGTTGACCTGAGATACTGGCATCCCAGCGTACAAAATCCACTTCGAACATAAACCCACCCAAAATATCAGGATCAATTATTTTCTCCATCTCTATACTTCCTCCGGTGGTATTTTCAACCATGGCTACCAATCGCTTCTCAACAGCATCATCAACCGGTGAAGCTGTAGTCAACTTTCCGTAATGAATACCCTTCTGTTTTCTAAACAAATCAATGTATTTCAACGCAATAGAAAGCAAATGAAATTCACGATTATTCTCCAACAACAAATCCACAAATTTTTCGAATGGCCGACTAACATTGCCCCCAGCCGAAAGAATAATTATTTTCCGCTTCTCGGCTTTCGCCAGCACGGGATTATCAAGTACCGTTCTCAGTTCATTGAATTGAAAATAACTCTGAGAAACAGCTCTTATCTCGTTATAAACACGATCCTGATCCCCGCTTACATTGGCAAAATCCAATAAAGCATTAGCATAACGAACCGGTATGAGTCCTGTATTCATGAAGGATTATGATTTAGAAATATTGATTTCGTCGAGCAAGCGGTTAATCATATCCATTTGCTCATCTTTCTTTTCCAATTGTCCGCGAAGAACTTTTTCTGCAATATCAACGGATAACTCGGCCACCTGACGACGGATATCACGAATTGCATCTTCTTTTTCAATCAGAATTTGTTTTCTGGCTTCTGCTATCAGCTTTACAGCTTCGAGACCAGCCTTTTCTTTGGCATCTTTAATCAACAAATCACGGGTCTGAGCTGCATCGTTCATAATTTTAACCTGTTCCCGACGTGCATCTTCCACAATAATTTCACCTTGGGCTTTTACAACAGCCATTTGCTCATAGGCTTGTTTAGCGACAAGTAATGACTCATCAATGTACGTTTTACGACTTTCCACCATCTTAATAATAACTGGGAAACCATATTTTACAAGGATAAAAGCAACTATTCCGAATGAAAGAAGCATCCAGAATAACAAACCGGAATCAGGCAATAATAACGACATAATTCATAAATTTATAATTGGCAATTAATAATTGTCAATCAATTTTACATCAACAGACTTTTAGATCTTTTACTTTGAACTAAAATTAAAGAATAAACCCGCAAACTACAACGGCGAATAAGGCAACACCTTCAACAAGAGCAGCTGCAATAATCATATTCATACGAATATCACCAGCTATCTCGGGCTGACGGGCAATTCCATCCATGGCAGAGCCACCAATTTGTCCAATCCCAATACCAGCTCCAATGGCTGCAAGACCTGCACCAATACCAGCACCTAATTTCCCCAAACCTGCAGCACCGGCGGCTGCTTGTAATAAAATTGTCAGTAACATAATTTTAATATTTACGTTCTTAAACCCGCACAGGAGATTAAAAACTAAGTTTATAATAATTTTATTTTATAATAAGATCTTCCAGTTCTTATCTGCTAAAATGCATCTTAAGAAACTGATATTTCTATTTTATTCTTTTACTTTTTCAGGAGCATGATGCGGCTCAATCCTTGCCAACCCAATAAACACTGCTGATAACATAGTAAAGATATAAGCCTGAATATAAGCAACCAGTAGTTCAACAATATTGATAAACAAAGTCATAATAACCGAAACAATTGTCATACTGGTATTCATTGCCTGCCCCATGCTCACTGTAACAAAAATCAGACAGGTTAACCCCAACACAATAGAGTGTCCGGCTATCATATTGGCAAAAAGACGAATCATCAATGCAAATGGCTTCGTAAACACACCTACAATTTCAATGACTGGCATGATCGGAACAGGTGCCTTTAACCAAAGTGGAACTTCGGGCCAAAATATATCTTTCCAATATTCTTTAGATCCGGAGAGATTGACAATTATAAAGGTTATAATTGCCAGTACAAACGTAATGGCTATGTTACCCGTAACATTTGCACCTCCAGGGAAAATGGGAATTAAACCCATTAGGTTATTGATAAAAACAAAGAAGAAAACAGTCAGCAAATAAGGAGCATATCGTTTGTAATCTTTCCCTATTCCAGGTTTGATAACCTCGTCGTTTATGTTCATAATAAACAACTCCATAAATCCAACAAACCCTTTTTTGGATTCAAAGTTATCTTTCTTATAAGATCGGGCAACTGACATTATAATAATTATCAGTAATACACTATTAAACAATAATGCAAACACCACCTTAGTAATAGAAATATCGAAAGGACGGATTTCGTTTCCAACTGCATCTCTTTCTACAATTTTACCTTTATATTTTCCATCAGAGGCAATAGACAATCCTTCGTATTCCGTCTTTTCATGGAAAACAGAAGATAAAAATACATGCCATCCAGTAGTCTGACTATATACAATAACTGGAAGCGGAACTGATATTTCAGTGTCACCCCATTTAGTTACATGCCATGTATACGAATCGCCCACATGTTCAAGAATAAATGACTTGACATCAAAAGATTCTTTTTCCGGAGCTGCAGCAGAAGCCGGAGCATTGGCCGAAATGGGTGAAGCCAACAGAAACAGGGAAATGACAATAAAACTGATTATTTTATGGAAGCTACTCATTTACTTTATTCTTTTTAATTTCATTTTCTGTTAAGTAGAAATAATAGGTTTCTAAAGTGAGATATAACAAATAAAATGAAATAAATACAATACCAAATTCACGCAATTGAACCTTTACGGCAAAGAAATAAATACCGGCAAAGATCAAACTAGCAAGCACTTTTGAAAAACGCAATAACATGTATAAATTCACCGACTTACGTGGATTCATTCTCCTCACATTGTCCAAAACAGAAATAAGAATAATACCAATAACCAAAAAGAAAGCCGGAATATACGGATACCACGCAAAATAATAAACAGGAAAAACCGCCTGCATCAACCACCAACCACCCCAGCCACTCAAGAGTAACGCTGTCGTGTGCAAAATGATTAAATGTTGTTTAAGCTTTTTCATTCACTAGTTCCAGACAAACAGTAACAATATTATTACTTATCTCAGCAAAACCACTATCTACACTTAACTCCGTTTCTTTTTCATCAGCTGTAAAACTGATTTTACCTTTTACCAAGGAGGAAATAAGTGGAGCATGATTTTCCCATACCGTAAACAGTCCTCTTGTTCCGGGTAACGACACGGAAGTCACCTGACCTGAAAAGAATATTTGTTCTGGAGTGATTATTTCAAGCTTCATGTGCTTATTTTTTCGATTGTTCAATTAATTTCTGACCTTTTGCAATGGCTTCATCAATAGTTCCAACACTTAAAAATGCCATTTCAGGAAGATAATCCAACTCGCCATCCAAAATCATCTTAAATCCACGAATAGTCTCTTCAATTGACACCATCACTCCGGGTTGCCCGGTAAATTGTGCAGCCATATAAAATGGTTGCGACAAGAAACGTTGCACTTTACGAGCACGGGTTACAACCAAACGGTCTTCTTCCGACAATTCTTCCATACCAAGAATGGAAATAATATCTTGTAGTTCTTTATTTCTCTGTAAAATTTGCTTTACTCGTTGAGCTGTATTATAATGGTCTTCACCTACAACTAACGGATCAAGTATACGGGATGTAGATTCCAACGGATCAACAGCAGGGAAAATACCAAGTTCAGATATCTTACGGCTTAACACTGTAGTAGCATCCAAGTGCGAAAATGTTGTAGCCGGGGCTGGATCAGTCAAATCATCAGCAGGCACATATACAGCCTGAACAGAAGTGATAGAACCATTTTTCGTTGAAGTAATACGTTCCTGCATGGCTCCCATCTCACTGGCTAACGTAGGTTGGTAACCAACTGCAGAAGGCATACGTCCAAGCAAAGCAGATACTTCAGAACCTGCCTGTGTGAAGCGGAAAATATTGTCAATAAAAAACAAGATATCCCGTCCAGCACCCTCGCCATCACCATCTCGAAAAGATTCAGCTACTGTCAAACCTGAAAGAGCCACAGAAGAACGTGCTCCGGGAGGTTCATTCATTTGTCCGAACACCAAGGTAACTTGCGATTTTTCTACTTCTGAATAGTCAATCTTAGATAAATCCCAGTTGCCTTCCTCCATGCTTTTCTTAAACTCATCACCATAACGAATAACATTCGATTCAATCATTTCACGAAGTAAATCGTTACCCTCACGAGTACGCTCACCGACACCAGCAAACACAGAAAAGCCATTATGTCCTTTGGCAATATTATTAATTAGCTCTTGAATCAAAACTGTTTTACCGACGCCAGCACCTCCAAAAAGGCCAATTTTACCTCCTTTTGAATATGGTTCAAGTAAATCAATTACCTTAATACCTGTCGAAAGAATTTCCTGACTGGTAGTCAAATCTTCAAACTTCGGAGGCTCGCGATGGATAGGATAAGCACCTTTTTTATTCAACAATTTCATACCATCAATGGAATCACCGATTACGTTCATCAAGCGTCCCTTCACCTGATTGCCAACCGGCATAGAAATAGCGGCGCCCAACGCCACGGCTTTCAAGCCACGACGAAGTCCATCAGTTGTATCCATGGCCACCGTACGGACCGTATTTTCACCAATGTGTTGTTGAATTTCAACAATCAGTTCTTTCCCATTTCCACAGTCGATGCTCAACGCATCGTGAATGGCAGGTAATTTCACTTCATCTTTTCCCTTCAAATCAAAGAAAACATCGACCACTGGGCCAATAATTTGTGAAATATGTCCAATTAACTCTGACATAGATTTATAGCGTTTTGGTAATTGATTACTTTTATTAGTTTCTAAATTTTACGCCGCAAATGTACACATATAATTCCCGTTTTTACGTGATTTCATGTATAAAAAACTTTAAAATTCGGTTCATAAAAAATAGTTTCAAATAAAACTATTTTTTATATTCAAAATATGCCATTCTATATTTCACAGAAAAACAACATATTAGAACAATAAAAAAACAGATTGCAGAATCAATATTCTCGAACGCAATCTGTTTACATTGTCATCTAATCTAATTTCAGCACTTCTAAAAAAGCTTTCTGAGGAACTTCAACATTACCTATCTGTTTCATTCGCTTCTTCCCCTTTTTCTGTTTCTCTAGTAATTTACGTTTACGACTAATATCACCGCCATAACATTTTGCTGTTACATCTTTACGTACAGCTTTAATCGTTTCTCGCGAAATAATCTTAGCTCCGATAGCCGCTTGCACCGCAATGTCAAATTGTTGACGAGGAATGAGCTCTTTTAGTTTCTCACACATCCGTTTTCCCAACGGAACCGCATTATCAACATGAATCAAACATGAAAGGGCATCCACAGGCTCACCATTCAATAAAATATCTAACCGAATTAATTTGGACGGACGAAATCCATTCATATGATAATCAAATGATGCATACCCCTTTGAAATACTTTTCAAACGATCATAAAAATCGAATACAATTTCACCAAGCGGTAAATCATATAGTAGCTCCATTCGATTTCCTGAAATATAATTTTGTTTCACCAATTCTCCACGCTTGCCAAGGCAAAGCGTCATTATTTGCCCGATGTAGTCGGTTCGAGTGATGATAGACGCACGAATATACGGCTCTTCAATTCTGTCAATAGCCATAATATCAGGCAATCCAGACGGATTATGGACTTCGATCAGATCACCTTTATTGGTATAAACTTTATACGAAACATTCGGAACAGTAGTAATCACATTCATATCAAACTCACGGTCGAGGCGTTCCTGAATAATTTCCATATGCAACATACCAAGGAAACCACAGCGAAAACCAAAACCTAGCGCCACAGACGACTCAGCCTCAAAAGTCAAAGAAGCATCATTCAGTTGCAACTTTTCAATAGAAGAACGCAAATCTTCAAAATCTTCGGTTTCTATTGGATAAACTCCGGCAAAAACCATAGGCTTTACTTCCTGAAAACCTTCAATCGATTTTGAGCAAGGGCGTTTTACATGCGTAATAGTATCGCCTACTTTTACTTCTTTCGATGTTTTTATTCCGGAAATAATATACCCCACATTTCCAGCACTCAGGCTTTTGGCCGGAGACATCTCGAGCTTCAGAATTCCGATTTCCTCGGCCGAATATTCTTTCTCAGTATTTACAAACTTTACTAGATCACCTTTATTGATAGTACCGTTTACTATTTTAAAGTAAGCAATAATTCCCCGAAACGAATTAAAAACAGAATCAAAAATCAGACACTGCAACGGAGCTTCAGGATCACCTTTTGGAGCAGGAATACGATGTACAATAGCTTCAAGAATTTCAGCGACTCCCATGCCCGTTTTACCACTGGCACGAATAATTTCATCTGATTTACAGCCCAACAATTCTACAATCTGATCCTCAACTTCTTCGGGCATAGCATTATCCATATCCATCTTATTCATTATCGGAATAATCTCCAGATCATGTTCGATAGCCATATAAAGATTCGAAATTGTCTGAGCTTGAATACCTTGGGTTGCATCAACGATTAGCAAAGCTCCTTCACAAGCAGCAATAGAACGCGACACTTCGTACGAAAAGTCAACATGCCCGGGAGTATCAATCAAGTTAAACACATATTCTTCTCCATCGAGTTTATAACTCATCTGGATAGCGTGACTCTTAATAGTTATGCCCCGTTCACGCTCCAAATCCATATTGTCAAGAACCTGCGCTTGCATTTCTTTACCGGCAACAGTGTTAGTATATTCTAACAATCTATCGGCCAAGGTACTTTTCCCATGATCGATGTGAGCAATAATACAGAAATTGCGGATATTATTCATTCGTAATTTACTTCTTTTTTTAGTTAGGATGGCAAAAATACGCAAAAAACATGAATAATGAATTGAGCTTTCGCGGCAATAGCCATTAATTATATCTATTTTTCTTCTAAATTTTCAATTCAATCATTCAACACTCTCGCCAATTCCTAATAATGAAAATACATGCTAAAACATAATACTAAATTTTACAGTCCAAAGTTATTTTTTTAT
>DAIQOQ010000105.1:0-9803 GCA_036787795.1 Paludibacter sp.
TGACCGAATTTTCGCCTTATGAGTTGGTGGTTTGCAAGGTGGTGGCGCATGCCGGCAACTTTAACGACGGAGAACAGAAGTATCTGCCGGTGCTGCCCGACAAAGTGTTGGTAACCGAAAGCATGCCGCTGACGGTAAGGGGTAATGAAACCCGCACATTCAGCTTCGAAAGCCTGTTGAAGCATGGTTCGACGGTAGATACCCGCAATTTGTCGGTAGAATTTTCGTCCAATCCGGCCTGGTATGCTGTGCAGGCCTTACCTGCTATTGCTACTCCTGAAAATGACAATGCCTTGGATTATCTCAGTGCCTATTATGCCAATACCTTGGCTACGTATATTGTCAATTCTAATCCTAAGATTGCTGCTGTGTTCGACCGGTGGAAAAATGCGGGTGGTACGCGCGAAACTTTACTGTCGAACCTGCAAAAAAATACCGAGCTGAAGAATATGTTGCTCGAAGAAACTCCCTGGGTGATGGCTGCTAAAGATGAAACCGAGCAGAAACGACAAATTGCTTTACTGTTTGATTTAAATAGCAGGAAAAATCAGGCTCAGCAGTATCTTGATAAGCTAATTTCGCTCCAATTACCTTCGGGAGCTTTCGCCTGGTTTAGCGGAATGGGCGATAATCGCTATATTACACAGGAAATTGTATTGAATCTGGCACGGTTAAACAAAATGGTGGGAGGAAATGCGCTTACTGCTTACCGCTTACCGCTTACTGCTGCATTGACATATCTCGATTTGGAGCTTGCGCACGATTTTGATATGCTGAAGAAGTCAAACAAGGCTTATCAAAAGGAAATGTGTATCGATAATATGCAATTATTCTATTTGCACCTGCGGTCTGAGTATCCGGATATTCCTGTAGCAGAGTCGGCACGCGAAGCGCTGAAGTTTTACACGGCGCAGTCCGAGAAATACTGGACAAGTTTTACGCTTTATGGTAAAGCTATGACGGCTGTGTTGGCGCAACGCAACGGTAAGTCTCAGTTGGCAGCAGATATTCTGAAATCGTTGAAAGAAAATGCAATAAAAACCGATGAGTTGGGAATGTATTGGGCAAAGAATACGCCGGGTTATTATTGGAATGAACGTCCGGTAACTGTTCAGGCTGCTCTGATCGGGGCTTTCTCTGAGTTATCGGGTAGTCAGACCGATCTGGACGAAATGAAAATCTGGTTGCTGAAGCAAAAGCAAACTCAGCGTTGGGATTCGCCTCTGTCTACCGTCGATGCAGTTTACGCTTTGTTGTATCACGGGTCGGATTGGCTGGCCAACGACGGAGTAGCACAAATTAAGCTTGGTTCTACTTTGCTGAAGCCCGAAAATGTAGAAGCGGGGACTTCTTATTTCAAACAAACCATTGCTCCTGCTGATGTCCGGCCGGAAATGGGAAAGGTTACGGTGTCAAATACCAACCATTCGGGAATTGGTTGGGGTGCTATGTACTGGCAATATTATCAGACATTGGATAAAGTGACCGGACAGGGCGGTCCGCTGAAGATTACGCGAAATTTATTTGTTGTGAAACCGTCAGTCAAAGGCTCTGCATCTGGTAACGCTCTCAATGGATTGGTTCCGGTTGAGCAAGCGGGCTTGCATAAAGGCGATAAGGTGGTGTCGCGTTTGGTTATTACCACCGATCGCAACCTGGAGTTTGTGGCGTTGAAAGATTTGAGGGCTTCGTGCTTCGAGCCGGTGAATCAACGTTCCGGCAGTGAGTGGAAAGAAGGAGTTTGTTACTATGAGACGACGAAAGATGCTTCTACGCAATTCTTTTTCTCCTTTTTGCCCAAGGGAACGTATGTGTTCGAATATGAAATGTGGGTAAATGCAGCCGGAGATTATAGCAGTGGGATAGCTTCGGTTCAGTGTCAGTATGCACCGGAGTTTGTGGCTCATACAGGAGGCGAAAAGCTTTCGGTAAAATGATGCCGGGAGTTGGTTGGTAAAATTCCGGTTTGCTACGATTGAATAGGTGCAAAAATAACTGCTTATTGGTCCGGTCATGTGGGTTGCCGGACCAATAAAGCGGTTTACTCTTTTTCTTTTTCTATTGCCTGCACTACCAGTGCTGCAATAGTCATCCCGAACATGGCCGGCATGTATGATGTTGTTCCGTTTATTTTGGCTTTCAGGCTGCACCACTCGTGGTTTACCAAATCCGGATCGCCGGGTCCGGCAATGGCTTTGGGGCACATGCATTTTTCGGTTCCGCATGAGGCATTTTCGCCCTGATTTTGCAATAATTCGTCGCTGTATACGCACATAAACTTCTTGCTTGTCCCACCAAGTTTCCGGAGTCTTCCTCTGAGTGCTGCTCCTAGCGGACAACCTTGCACTTTCCAGAATTCAGTCACCTTGATGCGTGTCGGATCCATCTTTAAGGCTGCGCCCATCGACGAAAAGAAAGTAGCATTGGTTTTTGTGGCTTGCTGTATTAAATGAACTTTGTTTGCCAGGCTGTCGATTCCGTCAATAATGAAATCGTAGCTATCCAGTTCAAAGGATTCGTAGTTTTCGGGGCTATATATCTTTTGCAGGGCAGTAATTTCGGCCGTAGGATTTATTTCGAGTAAACGCTCCTTCAATACCTCGGTTTTCACTTTGCCTACCGTTTTGGTCGTGGCCATAAGTTGCCGGTTGATATTGGTTATGCAAACCCGATCAGAATCGACTATGGTCAGGTGACGTATCCCTGAGCGAACCAGACTTTCGGCACACCAACTGCCAACACCTCCTATGCCGAAAATAATAACCCGCTTTTTTGCTATACGTTCTATAAAACTTTTTCCTAAAAGCAGTTCCGTGCGTTGGAAGATGGCTTTTTCTATACCCATATGTCGTTTATTGTTCTGATTAAAAATAATTTTGAAAAAATCAGGCGCAAAGATACAATGATTATTAGAAATAGAAAGTCCGACTGAAGTTAAGATACTCCAATTTAAAGACTAAAAGGGTTGCTGAATTTATTTGTTGCTGTTTGTTTTGCCGCTAACCTGGGCAAGTACCGATTCAGAAGGTAGAATAAATTGTTTCGCCGGAACAGAATCCATTCTGGTAATTTCAACCTGAGCAACTCCTGCGCGCACAATGTCGAGTTCTTTGGCCGCCGAATAGGATAAATCTATGAGTAACCTTTTTCGGTGCGGACCGCGGTCGGTTACTTTAACTATTACCTGTTTGTCATTTTTGGGATTCCGAACTTTTAATAAGGTTCCAAAAGGATAGGTCCGGTGAGCACATGTGAGACTGTCGGTGTGATATTTTCCCCCGTCTGATGTGTGTCTGCCGTGCATCCTTGAGCTGTAGAACGAGGCATTTCCACGTTGTTGAGCATAAATCGATGTTAGGGCTATACACAGAAAAAGAAGGGTCAATAGGCTTGATATTCTCATAAGTTTTATTGTTTCTGTCACAAATATAGGAAAAAATATCGCATTCCTACTATAAAAGCTGGATGTTTTAACCTTTTAATGGGCTAATAAACGAAAGTAAAGGCTCTGAAATGAATAGTATTATTATAAATATGCAATATTTATAATAAGAATTTATAGCGGAAATTTAGATTTTCATTGATTGGTCGTTTAAACAAAAAACAGTACCTTTGTTGTTCCTAAAAAACAGCTTATCATTATGAGCCACACCGATCAACAATTCGACCAAGTTGCTACTATTTGCCGTGATATTTTTACTAAGAAGATGAAAGACTACGGTGCTTCGTGGCGAATTTTGCGTCCAAAATCGGTTACTGACCAGATATTTATCAAGGCTAATCGTATACGCAGTATTGAAACCAAAGGTGTATCAAAAGTAAACGAAGGAATTCGCCCGGAGTTGATAGCCATTGTAAATTATGGCATTATCGGACTAATCCAACTTGAATTGGGCTGTTCCGAAACCGATGATCTTACTTACGATCGTGGGGTTGATCTTTATACAAAATATATATCGGAAGCAAAGAAATTGATGATGGACAAAAATCATGATTACGATGAAGCCTGGCGTAGTATGCGTCTCGAATCATATACCGATTTGATATTGATGAAGATTTACCGTACTAAACAAATTGAGGATAATAAGGGAAAAACCTTAATTTCGGAAGGAATCGATGCGAATTATTTCGATATGATAAATTATGCTGTTTTTGGATTAATTAAAATGGAAGAGTCACTCAGTAACTGATGCCTGACTTAAATTTATTAATTACAAACTAAAAACAAAAGGAATGAATAAAACATTGCAAACTGCTGGAAATATTTCATTGGAAATAGGACGCAAACTTTTTGGTCTTGTATTTGTCTTTTCCGGTTTTGTGAAAGCAATTGATCCGCTTGGATCTACGTATAAAATTGAGGATTATTTGCATACTTTCGGAGGCTTTTTTGAATCGATGGCCGACTATGCTTTTCCTCTTGCCATTGCGCTTTCTACCATTGAGCTTATTATCGGTCTCAATATGCTTTTTAATATCCATATTGATCTTACCAATGTGTTGGCGTTGCTTTTTATGCTGGTAATGACTCCTCTTACCTTATACATTGCCATTAAAAATCCGGTAACCGACTGTGGCTGTTTTGGCGATGCGTTGATTATAAGTAACTGGGCTACTTTTTTTAAAAATGTGGTTTTGATTGCTATTGCGATTCTGATGCTTATTTATCATTATAGATTTCATCCTTTTCTCACTAACAGAAGCCAGTTTGTTGCATTCTTCTTGTTTATTGTGATAGGTGTCTCTTTGTCGTTGTATAGTTATCGACATCTTCCTATGATAGATTTTCTACCTTATAAAGTCGGTGTGAATATTCCAAAGGCTATGGCAGTGCCCGACAATGCTCCGGCTGACGAATATAAAACAACTTTCATTTATGAAAAGAATGGCGAGCAAAAGGAATTTACGCTTGACAATTATCCTAAAGGTGATTCAAGTTGGGTGTTTGTAGACCAAAAATCGGTATTAGTCTCGAAAGGTTATCACGCTCCTATACATGACTTCAATATAATGAATGCGCAATTTGATGATATAACTCAGCAGGTTTTAAATCATCCCGGGCAAACTTATTTGCTGATCATGTACGATGTATCTGAAGCATCAGTTGAGGGTGCTAAAAAAGCGAATGCGATTTATAAAAAAGCAGTAAGGAGCGGAATTAAGTTTTATGCTTTAACCGGTTCGAATGATGAAGACGTGAAGAAATTCATCAAAAAAAACGGTCTCGCTTATCCTTTCTGGAAAACTGACCCTACTACCTTGAAAACAATTATTCGGGCTAATCCGGGTTTGGTGTTGCTTAAGCAAGGTACCGTTGTGGGAAAATGGAACTGGCGTGACTTTAAATCGTCACCGGCAGGTATTAAGTAGTTTATTACAATCGCGAATGTACAAAAGATTATCAAACTAAACATAAAATAAAAAAGATGAGAAAAAACATTGTTGCAGGAAACTGGAAAATGAACAAAACCCTGCAGGAAGGGTTGGCGTTGGCAACTGAATTGAACAAAGCATTGGCTGGTGCAAAATTGAAGTGTGATGTAGTAATCGGAACTCCGTTTATTCACCTTGCAAGTGTAGCTGCTGCTGTCGACACAAAAGTAATTGCTGTGGCTGCTCAAAACAGTGCTAACAAAGAATCAGGTGCTTATACCGGCGAAATCAGTGCTGCTATGGTGAAATCTACAGGTGCCGAATATGTTATTCTTGGTCACTCTGAACGTCGTGAGTATTATGGCGAAACAAGTGCTATTTTAAATGATAAAGTAGCTTTGGCTTTGGCTAACGGTTTGACTCCGATTTATTGCTGCGGTGAAGCGTTGGAAGTACGTAACGCTAACAAACAAAACGCTTATGTGAAAAATCAGTTGGACGAAACAGTATTCAACCTGAGTGCAGATGATTTCAAAAAAATCGTAATCGCTTACGAACCAATCTGGGCTATCGGAACAGGCGTAACTGCTTCTACTGAACAAGCTCAAGATACTTTGGCATTTATCCGTTCTGCTATTGCCGAAAAATTCGGTAAAGAAATCGCTGAAGGAACTTCTATTCTTTACGGTGGTAGCTGTAACGCTAAAAATGCTCCTGAATTATTCGCTCAACCGGATATCGATGGTGGTTTAATTGGTGGTGCTTCGTTGAAAGTTGCCGACTTCAAAGCTATTATTGACGCATTTTAAATGTAGTTGACAGATTAATTGGTCTATCAGTTATCTCTTTCTGAAAATAATAAAAATCCTGCGAAGATTCTTTGCAGGATTTTTTTGTACCTTTGCACTGAAAATCAACTGATCGACTAATCAATCATTAAACTAATCAACCAACTTGTTACTCAAAATTTACGATACTAATCCGAATCCTGCCGAGGTACGCCGTGTGGTGGAAGTGTTGCGCAAAGGCGGGATAATTATTTTTCCTACTGATGGTGTATATGCTTTTGGCTGCAATATATTCAATGGAGCGGGGGTGGAGTTTATCGCAAAATTGAAAAACCACGATTTGCGGAAAGCTAATCTCTCGTTTGTCTGTCATGAGATGAGTCAGATAAGTGAGTATGCCAAGATGGATGACGTGGCATTTAAGTTGATGAAAAAGAATCTTCCCGGTCCGTTTACTTTTATTCTGAACGGTAGCAGTAAGCTTCCCAAGCTTTTCAAGAATAAGAAAACCGTTGGTATTCGTATGCCAAATAATGATATAGCTCTCTCGATAGTCCGTGAATTGGGTAATCCAATGATGACCAGTTCCATTTTTACCGACGAAAAAACAACCGAATACATCACCGATCCCGAACTGATTGAAGAAAAATACGGTAACCAGGTGGATTTGGTAGTAGATGGTGGCATGGGTGGTTTGATACACTCAACGATAGTAGATTGTACCGATGATGAACCTGAAATTGTGCGTGCGGGAGCCGGAGAATTGATTTATTAGTCCTCAAATTTTTCGAATTTCTGATTGCTTCTGTTCTTTAAAAAGGATGATCAATAGCTGTTAGAGGATTAGATTTTTTAGAATGATATCTCGCCAATTCAATTTTTTTTACGAACTTTGCGCCTCCTTAAAACAATTTTAGAGTCTGAGTGATTTATTGATTCGGTTGCTTATACTGAATAAAATGCCCAGGTCTGATTATTCGTTTTTCGTCCTTCCTAATACTCGAAATTCCTGACAACTATCATTTATTCATTTATGAGAAATTTAAATAAGATTATTCTATTGATGGCCTGTCTAACGATGGGTCATATTGTTTTAGGGCAAAAGGTAGCGGCTCCATTCGAAGTGGGAACCTGGAAATCATTTAAACCGGCTGCAGTAAGTTATACTTTTGACGATAACTGTACAAATCAATTGGCTGTTGGAGTACCCATGTTTGATAAGCTTGGGTTTAAAATGACGTTATTTACTACAACAGCCTGGGCTCCTAATTGGGCAGGATTGCAGGCGGCTGCTAATAACGGGCACGAGATAGCTAGTCACACCATTACTCATCCTTCTTTGGATAGTATCGATGATGCAAAACAGGCTGCAGAATATGAAGGCGCTAAAAAAATAATAAACAGTAAGATTAGCGGACAAAGTTGTTTGACTATTGCTTATCCGTTTTGTATCCCCGGAAATACTAAATTGTGTAATAACTATTATATTGCTGCACGTGGTTGCAATGGATATGTGGAAGCGTCTACTCCGGCCGATTTTATGAACGTACAGGCTATTATTTGTGGTACCGAAGGCGAAGTGACTACGATGCCTCAATTTAATTCTAAAGTTGATTGGGCGACAAAAATAAAAGGTTGGTGTGTGTTTATGATGCATTCCATTGATAACGATGGAGGCTATTCGCCGGTAAAAGCAACTGAGCTTAATGCCCATCTGGAATATGTATATGCTAACAAGGATAAATTCTGGGTGGAAACTTTTGGAAATGTAGCACGCTATATTAAAGAACGTGATGCAGTGTCGCTTGTTGTAGTCAGTTCATACTCGAAAAAAGTAGTCGTCCAACTTACCGATTCGTTGGATAATAGTATTTACAATTATCCGATTTCTATTCGCCGTCCATTGCCTGAAGGCTGGGTGAATGCCTCGGTAAAACAAGGAAAGGTAAAATTAAACTCGCAACTTGTTGAGCAGAAATCGATCCAATATATTCAGTTTGACGCAGTGCCTAATGCCGGAACCATTATTATCGCAAAAGAGAAGAAGATTAAATCTTCGGATATTGCAATAAAGTAAAGCAGCTTAAGCTGTAGAGTATAGAAAAAGAGTAATTCTGTCGGATTACTCTTTTTCTATATAAATAGTTTGTGTAGGGAAGGCAAACTGTAATCCGGCTGCATTGAATGAGCGAAGTATCTCAGAATTGACTCTGGAAGGTATCTCCATTACATCGGCAGGTTTGAGTATGAAATAGACGAAAGTAATAACCAGCGAATAATCGGTAAAGTCGGTAAAGGCTACTGTAATGTCTTTGGGATCAACTTCAGCAATTATGTTGGGTATATTCTTTAGAATGCTCATGGCATGATCCATCTTTTCAGGGGTGGTATTATAAGTCAGACCCAGTTTCATCAGTATTCTGCGCTTAGGTTCTTCCGAAATGTTTTCTACAGAGGCTTCTACTAATTTGAAATTCGGGATTGTCACCATGCGTTTTTCCAACGTGCGGAGGCGGGTACTACGAATGCCTATATTTTCGACAAAGCCATCGAATCCGTCTACTTTAATACGGTCGCCGATGCGAAATGGTCGGTCGGTAAGTATGGTAAAGCCTCCATATACATTTTTAATGGTATCTTGTGCGGCCAACGCAAATGCCAAACCACCAATACTCAGTCCGGCAATAAGAGTACCAACGTTTACACCAACATTATTTAATGCCATTACAATGCCGAGTGACCAAATAACAGTCAAAACTGCACGCCGGAGAATGGATAGCAGATGAATATCCAAATGTTTATGAGAATTCTGATCGGCAGCTTTTGGTGCCAGGTATTCTTCGAGTAAAGCATTTACAAAGCGTACAATAAACCAGGTGATATTGATAACGGTTAGTACCCTGTAAGCTTTTAAAATCACAGTTTCTACTGGTGTACCCAGCTCTAAACGTCGCGCAGCAAACCAAATGGCAGCAAGTGCAATTCCCAATAAAACAGGTGCTTCAAGCATCTTGAAAAGAATATCATCAAGACGGTTTTTTGTTTTAGCGGTAAATTTCCGAATAATATGTTTGTTCAACAAATCAATAGCTTTGTTGAGCAACATGGCCCCCACGATAATAAGAATCGATATTAACCAATTGCGTAAGGTATTCCCGTAAAATAGTTGTTCAAGCATGAGTTAATGTAATGATAATGTGATGATGTGTTGATATGATGATGTGTTGATATGATGATATGTTGATATGATGATATGTTGATGTGTTGATATGATGATATGTTGATATGATGATATGTTGATGTGTTGATGTGTTGATGTGTTGATATGATGATATGTTGATATGTTGATATGATGATATGATGATAGGGTGATGAATTATTGATTACTAATCGTTAATCTCTTTTTTTCTACTTCTTTTTACACTGTAGAGCATATGCTTTGAAAGAGCCAATTCTCCAAGTAAGCTTCCGTGTTTACAAAGTAGGCTTCCGCATTAGTTGAATAAGCTTCCCTGTTCCTAAAATAAGCTTCCGCGTTAGTCGAGTAAGCTTCCGTGTTTATAAAGTAGGCTTCCGCATTAGTTGAATAAGCTTCCGTGTTCCTAAAATAAGCTTCCGCATTAGTTGAGTAAGCTTCCCTGT
>DAIQOQ010000306.1:0-3141 GCA_036787795.1 Paludibacter sp.
AGGTTGAGCGATTTGTCGGCATGAAGCAGTACAATCATCTCTTCTTTTTTCGACTTGGTGGCCAGTGCTGCCGATAGTTCGGGTTCAATGGTTTCGAAAGTGATTTCCTTTTTCTCAATATAATACTTATGATCGGCTGTAACGGTGAGGTTCAGCTGCTTTTTTACCACTACATCTTCCGATGTTTTCGATTTTGGCAACAGTACACTGATGGTTGCCGGCGTTACCAGCGTAGATACGATTAGGAAGAATAACAGCAAGAAAAACATAATGTCATTCAAAGAGGCTGTGTACACCTCGGCTGTTCTTACCTTACGACGTTCGATTTTCATTCCTTTGTTTTTGACTTAGAGGTTTAGGCGTTTTGTCCGCGTTTGTAATTTCTGATCTCTTTCAGCAGATCGTTCGAAGCCTTGTCTAGTCTCGACACAACTTTATCAATCCGTCCGTTGAGGATATAAAACCCGGTGTAGGCAATAACACCTACAAACAAACCGGCACCCGAACAAATCATCTTTTGATATAAACCATCCGAGATATTGGCGATGTTCAAATCGTTGGTAATAGATATATTATAAAAGATCTTGATTACCCCCAGGATAGTTCCAAGGAAACCCATCATGGGAGCAATGGATGCCGAAATACCCAGGTAATTCATCGTTTTTTCCAGCTCGGTGATCTGCTGACGGCTTTCGGCCTGCAGAGCATCCTGAATTTCATTGTCTTCGCCATAGCTGGCTTCCAACCCTGCACTCAGCACTTTGGCGTATACGGTTGGTTTTTCGTTACAGAACTTAATCGCTTTGTCTATTTTGCCTTCGGCCACAAACTCATTGACGCGGGCAGTCCACAGCGGATCCAGCTTGCCCAGTATATTGATGGCCACCCAACGTTCGATAATAACGTAATTGGATATGATTAATAAAATAGAAAGAGGCAGTAAAACCCAGCCTCCTTTTAATAATAATTCGAAATAGTTTTGGCTATGAACCGCTGCGGCGGCAGGACTAGCAGCTGCGGCAGCAGCCGGATTGGCAATAGAATCAGTAGTTACCTGAAGTAAAATAGAAAGTAAGTTCATCATTCGTAGAATTATATGTATTTTTATAATTATTCTTTTGCTTTAGTAAACGGGGATAACCTGCATTTATTTAATATGCAGTACAAAAATAGTGCAATTATCTGTGCAGGGTCTGCATTGTTAGTAATAATTAACGGCTTATTTCAGACGCGAATATCTTATCTTGGTATTCTATGCATGGCATCATCCACCCATTTTTCCCGCGATGGAACCTCAAACTGTGGATATCCGTTCTTAATGATTTTATACAATACCATCACGTCGCCAAAGTCATTGTACTTATCGGCCGAACGTTCCAGTTCTTCAAACTTGTATTTTCCTGCATATATCTTCCGTATATCGTCTATGTAGCCCAGTCCGGTGATGAAATATCCCTCGTCGGGTTGCTCTTTGTCAAAGTTTTTGAAGTCGTTGTCCAGGTAAAAGTTTAATCCGTACAGATTCATATACTTGTTTAAGTCATTCATCACATACATATTATGCTGTAGATCGTATTTCGATTTGATTTTTTCGGCAAACGGGCGCGACGAATACGAAGTTTTGAATGCCGGATAAGCCTCCTGTTCCAGAAAAACCTGGGTGCAGATAAACAAAGCCAGCGTAGCAGTCAGTATTAGTTCGGTTTTGCCTTTTTTCAAAATATTGATACAATACAGAAAGGCAACCAGCAACAGTACCCAAACGAGTATGCCCGGCACGGAGTTTTCCTGAAATGCTCTGGACAATGTACCCACATCGCGCAGCGTTTTGGCATCGTGTACCAGCGGGGTAGCCACCTGCAGCAGGTCTACGAAATGAAAAATACCTACAAGTAACAGCAACAGACCCGAAATTGTCAGCACAATGTAGCTCATTATTCGGATAAGTCGGGGTTTTGCAGCCACCGCCCATTCGTATAACAGCGTCAGCAGGTAAGCTGCAAATGGATAGGCGGGCATAATATACACACTTCGTTTGGACGACGGGATGGCATAAAAGCACAGTATGATAACCACCGACACGATGCTGAACAGCGTTAGTTTATCCAGTCCGGCCAGTCGTTGGAGTAGCGACGAGCGGAGGGCGCCGCGCTGTATCCTTTTTTTGAACGAAATGGTAAAGAGACTGAAAACCGCCAGCAACGACCATGGCATAAAGCCCAACAGAATGGCAGGCAGGTAGTACCAAAATGGTCCTTTGTGACCCAGTTCGTACGAGATACCCAGCTTAGCCTTGTCTTCGCCCAAAAAGCGACCGAAGTTCTCGGCATATACCAGATTCAGGAAGTGCTCGCCACCTTGCCGGTAAGCCAGCACATACCAAACCAACAAAACCGCCAGAGCAGGCAATGCCACAATCACATTTTTCAGAATAACTTTCCACAATGAATATCGACGTAATAACAACAGGTACAGTCCAAATACCAGGCAAGGCAGCACAATGCCTACCGGGCCTTTTACCAACGCTGCCCCTGCCAAAAACACGGGGATAAGCCATGGATAACCCTTCAGTCCCTTTTCTTCCCACTTAAACATAGAGATCAATGCCCCTATCATAAAGAAAGCAAGCGTCATATCCACTCGCGCTTCTATGCCCGACCGGTGCATCTCGAAGCTCGTGAGTAGTATAATCGAAGCCAGTGCAGCACGAAAAGCCGACACCCTTTTATATAATAACGCAAAAAACAACATCACGATACCTATCAGTCCCAAGGCCGATGGTAGGCGGGCAGTGGTTTCGGTAACGTGTCCTGCAGGAAGTGAGAATGCCGCTATAAACCAATGCATAAACGGGGGTTTATAAGCCACCTCGTCGGCATAGTCCGACGGCAACACCCAATTTCCTGTATTCAGTATGCAGGTGGCCACAGTAGCCTCGCGCGGTTCGCCTTTGGTGTAAAACTCCCCCTGCATAATCCAGGGCAAGGTCAGCAACATGCTCACAAAAAGCACCAACAGGTAAGGGTACTTAGTATAAATCGCTTTAAAAGTGTCGGTTATTCTATCCATCGTTTTGTTGTTATTTGCCGCCAAAGATAATAGATTTCAATTAAATATCCGTCATACTATTCGTTTTAGCCG
>DAIQOQ010000106.1:0-2065 GCA_036787795.1 Paludibacter sp.
TATACCAATAAAATTACCCGATCAGAGCTCTTTTACTTTAAACGGATTGTAGGAAATCTGCTTGTCGAACACGTCGGTACGTTCAAACTGCTTTACCTTCCGCACAACAAAGTTGGTGAGTGGCAAAGCAATAATTTCGTAGGCGGTTTTCAGGGCCGTTTGCGTAATGATAAGAGTCAACAGCGCGTGGTGAGGAAGTATGCCCGAGAAAGCAATGGTAAAAAACACCAGCGAGTCGGCTCCTTCGCCCACAATGGTAGATGCCACTGCACGCACCGAGAAATGCCGTCCGCGTTGCATAATCTTCATTTTACTCATCACATACGCGTTGAGAAACGACCCGAAAAGAAAAGCTATAAAGCTGGCCACCACAATGCGCTCTGCGCCCTGCAACACCGTAGCAAAAGCCTGCTGATTGGCAAAATGAGGCGAAGCCGGTGCCCAAATGCTGATACGAAACACAAGCACTGTAAGGAAATTCATAAAGAATCCCGTCCAGATAATCAGGCGCATCTTGCGGTAGCCCCACACCTCGGCTATCAGGTCATTCAGAATATAAGTAATGGGGAAAATAAGTACTCCGGCGGTAAGATCGAATCCGGAGACCGTAAATAGTTTTTGTCCTACAATGTTGGCAATAATAAGACAAACGGTAAATAGCAGCCCACACATCATGTAGACAACCGACACTTGTTTTTTCATTTTTCTTGTTTTATCGTGGTTTTCAAGTACACGTTTATTAATAATGGGTGCAAAGATATGCCATTTCGGCGAATAAACCGACCGCAGCGAAAAACTATTTATTGAGCTTGTATCAAAAGCACGCAAACAACGCAAATGCAACAAATTCTCGCAAATCAGATTTGGAAATCAGAATATTATTTACCGAATTTCAATTCAATACAATTGCGAGATTTTGTGCATTTTGGTCATTTGCGTTCTAAAAAGACTTTTGATACAGCCCCTACATGTAAATAGTTACGAGCTACAAAATTGTTTAGGCGCGAAACATAAGACACTGTTTTACACCTGACGGATCAGCTCTTTCATAATAAGCGTCATAAGTGGTTGTACCGAATTGCCTATTTCCTGCACCTCTTCGTGGCTTACTTCCACTATTTTTCCGGGAACACCCAGGTCGGTCACAATAGAAATACCGAAACATTTCAGGCCGGCATGATTGGCCACAATCACTTCGGGCACCGTACTCATACCCACAGCGTCGCCACCAATGGTACGGAAGTAACGATATTCGGCCGGAGTCTCAAAGGTTGGTCCGGTAGTACCCACGTACACACCTTCCACCACTTTAATTTTGTGCTCGGCAGCAATTTGTTTCGCTTTCGCAATCAAATCCTTCGAATAAGCTTCGCTCATATCAGGGAAACGGGTACCCAGTTCGGGGAAGTTTTTACCCCGCAACGGATGTTCGGGAAAAAGGTTGATATGATCGGTAATAATCATCAGATCGCCAATCTCAAAATCGGGGTTTACACCACCCGATGCATTCGACACCAAAAGAGTTTCAATGCCCAGTGCCTTCATCACACGTACCGGAAAGGTAACAGCCTTCATATCGTAACCCTCGTAATAATGGAAACGTCCCTGCATAGCCAGCACGTCTACATCGCCAAGCTTGCCTACAATAAGCTTTCCGCTATGACCTTCAACAGTCGAAACAGGGAAATTAGGGATTATCTCGTAAGGTATTTCTGTTTTATCGGTAATTTGTGTCACCAGGTTTCCAAGTCCGGTGCCAAGGATGATTCCGGTTTTAGGGCTCGATGGAATTTTGGAACGAAGGAAATCAGCTGTTTCTTGAATTTTCAACAACATAGTTCTTAATTTTTTGAATAAATAATGGTTCTTGATTATGTAATATTTTTACGCGTATCGGCAATGCGAAAGTGCGCGACTTTAGTGCGTCCGGAAAGTTCGGATTCGACTGCAGCCGCGCTGCATCTTTTTCGGTTACCAACAGTATTTTGTCCGATGTCGGAATTGCTTCGAAGGTTTTGCTTATCAGCCCAAAATCTTTCGACTGAAAAGCATGATGATCGGCAAA
>DAIQOQ010000106.1:2165-9743 GCA_036787795.1 Paludibacter sp.
AAAATGGAAAAGCCGGCCTGAATATAACGATGCTGAAAAGCATCATCCAAAACAACCAGTTGCAAATCTGGCACCAGTTCCTGCAGTTTTACTACACCGTGCACCCGTTTCTCATCCACGGCCACCGTTACCCGGGGAAATTTCTGAAAAATCTGAAACGGCTCATCGCCCAGCGTCCGGCTACTTGCCTTTTCGTCGGCCAGGTAAAATCCTCTTGTTTTGCGTTTATATCCGCGGCTCAGCATGGCCGGTTTCCACTCATCTTGCAAGGCCGAAAGTACAAATTCGGTATGCGGAGTTTTTCCGGTGCCTCCTACAGCCAGATTACCTATAGAGATAACAGGAATATTGAAAGAGCGGGATTTAATCAGCTCGTTATTAAAAAGCCAATTACGAACCCCTGTCACTATCCGGTAAAGAAGCGAGAAGGGGAGAAGGATAATATGTTTTACAGGAGCTGCCAAACAGTTGTGCTATTTCTAAAAAAATAAAGTGGATAGCAAAGATACAATTTTTCTTTAGTGCAACAACCGAACAATAGTTCTTTTGTAAAAAACGAATAGGAAACCTGCCTTTTAAGGAACAGGGTCATACCCGCTCCCACCCCACGGATGACAACTGGCAATGCGTTTGATGGAAAGCCACCCGCCCTTAATAATGCCATGCTTTTTCACCGCTTCGATGGTATATTGAGAACATGTGGGAGTGTACCGACACCGCGGAGGAAGAAGTGGCGACAGGCTGTAGCGGTAAAAATATACCGGAAGAAGGACAATAAATTGAAGAATCTTTTTCATAAACCTGAAGTTTATAAATTGCCTGAAGTTGCCTGATCAATTGGACCTGATTCTGCTGGGCTTGCAGGGACAATCTTATCCATTAAGCGCTGCAGAGCTACTTTCATCTTTTTTTCTACGGCTACAAAATCAAGCTCGTCGTCCGACACATAATTAAATGCAATGTGCAGTTGCAAATCATTTTCTTTCAGCAGTGCAACGAGCGGTTGTTTATTAAGCCGATAAGCTTCACGCATTAAGCGCTTCAGCCTATTCCGCTTCACAGCTCTTTTAAACCGCTTTTTCGGCACACTCACCATAACCGACGCAAATTCCACATCCTTTTTAGGTGCAATCAGATACACCACCCTCAACGGATAAGCAATAAATGCATCACCCTGCGTAAACAGCTGTCCAATGCGTTTGTCGCCACAGAGATGTTCGGATTTTGGAAATGAATTTGGATGGTTCATGGTTTAAAATAAACTATCCCAAAAGTACGGAAAATCTTCGATACTTTTGGGATAGCTAAGTTTTTACAGGACGAATTTACTTCTTTCCTTTTTTATTATTTTCCTTTAAAAAGTTTTCTAAAGCCATAGTCATCGACGGCATTCCCGGAAGTGGAGCTTCAATGTCCAGTCGTAGCCCGGCATCGCGAACCGCTTGAGCCGTTGTAGCTCCGAAACATCCGATCTGAATATCACCCTGAACAAAATCAGGAAAATTCTTCACCAGAGAACTAATTCCAACCGGACTGAAAAACAGCAACATGTCATAATTAAATTCTTCCTTCGGACCAAAATCGTTACTTACCGTTTTGTACATAATCGCTTGGTTATACGTAATCTTGGATTTCTCCAACGTAGTCAAGGTGTCTTCATTCTGTACATCGGATGTGATAAACAAGTATTTTTCTTCTACATGTTTATTCAGAATCGTAACCAAATCAATTAACTTGCCTGTAGCACCAAAAAACACTTTACGCTTACGGTAATGAATATAGCGTTGAAGGTACAAAGCAACAGACTCTGAAACACAGAAATATTTCATTGTTTCAGGAATCGTAATACGCAACTCTTCGCACAATCGAAAAAAATGGTCAATTCCGTGGCGTGCATTAAAAATAATAGCCGTATGCTCTAAAATGGATATGCGCTGAGTTCTGAACTCTTTTGCAGGAACCGGTTCAACCTTAATGAATGGGCGAAAATCAATTTTGACACTATACTTTTCGCTAATGTCAAAATATGGGGATTTTTCAGTTGTCGGCTGAGGTTGCGACACAAGTATCTTCTTTATTTTCAAAACAATAACGTTTAAATTTAGACAATCTTTAGCACGAATTGATACACCTGATATAGAAGGACAAGGGGTAAAATTTCGAGGGTGCAAAGATACAACAATATATAAAAAGAAGCTACGAATTTATGCAAAAATATTTGAAATAGTTTAATTATGACAAGAATACATGCGATTAAGCAAACACTCAGACTAGCAATCTCTGTAAATCCAGCGTAATGATTAGGAATATAAATTTGCAAAATCAACAGCGGGTATAAAAGAATTCCTAAGAATAATACAACATTCAGATAACTCTCTTTTGCCATTTTCAAACTAACCGGAGAAAGAAAAATGTAGCCGACAAGATTAAAAAACAAATATTTTAAAATAACAAAAAGAGTGGTGGCTAAGAAGAAACAGCCATATTCCTTCAACAAAAAAGGGCTTCCAGGCTTATAAAAGGTCAAATAAGCAAAGAGACTTAGAACTCCAATAGTAAATATTATCAGGAAAAACCGAAACCGAAAATCATTCACAGTAGCCTTGCTAAAAATACTTGAGCGCTCTTTTACCTGAAAAAAAGTCTTTACAGTTTCGGTTATATAACCGGAAGATTGCGAAACAGCATAAACAAAAAGGAAAAAGAAACCGAGCAAGGCCAAAAACACCCAACTTTCAGTTTGAGGGAGTGAAGGATGCGGAATGCCGATAAAGCCACGTGGAATTTGAGCAATTGCTTTTAAAGAATCAACCACATGTAATGAATCAACCTTCGCCAATGAGTCCAATCGAGCCAATGAATCAGGAAAAACCTTTGTACTATCGCTTAGTGTTTGTATCGTATCAGGCTGAAGCATATATTTTTTTTAAAGTGCAGCAAAAGCACGGGCATTAGAATTCCAGGCAACTGCATTTTGAATTGCCGGCAAAACTTCCTCAGGAGTCTCCACCACTTCCCACATTTGGCGATGTTCGCTCCGCATAAAATGCTCATCAACTGTCCTATTCAACATGGCTATCAAATCATCATAATAACCTTCGAGATTCACTATAACGATTGGCTTAGTAAAAATTCCTAATTTCTTCCAGGTTATTATCTCCAACAATTCCTCCAAAGTACCGCATCCCCCGGGCAAAGCCACAACAGCATCGGCCATCATAGCCATTTTTTCTTTTCGCTCATGCATCGTTTCCACCAAAATAAGTTCTGTCAGATTGGTGTGATTCCATTCCACTTCACACATAAAACGGGGAATAATTCCGATAACTTTTCCACCGGCACTCAAAGCACTATCAGCCAACTGTCCCATAAGTCCATTTGAACCCCCACCATACACAACAGTAAGTTGCGCATCAGCTAAAATACGGCCTAATCGGGTTGTTGCATCAAAATAACTTGGTTTTATTTGAGTACTTGAGGCACAGTAAACACAAACGTTTTGCATAAATTGGAAAATGAATTTATCTCTTTCAGGAAATTAAATGCAAAAATACTGTTTTCTTTCCGTATTTTTGAAATTCAATTCAAAAATACGGAAAAATGATATTGGTAACTGGAGCCACCGGCCTTGTGGGAGGAAACTTATGCTGGCATTTATTGCAGGAGAATGAGCAGATAACAGCTATTTACCGCTCATCAAGCAATTTGAAAGCATTAAATACAATTTTCAGCTTTTACACATCAGAACCAGAAAAATACACGGCCAGAATAAACTGGAAACAGGGCGATATCCTCGATATCGATTCTATTCGAGAAGCAATAAAAGGAGCAACTACGATTTATCATTGCGCAGCGATGGTGTCACTCGGGAATAGTGCCGATATACTATTAGATACTAATGTAACCGGGACAAGAAACATCGTCAAATTATCGATTGAAGCAGGTATTCAAAGATTCTGTTTTGTCAGCTCCATTGCCGCTTGTGGCAAAGATGACCAAAATAAGATAATAGATGAGAATTCAAAGTGGGTTGAAAATCCAAACAGATCATTATATTCCCGAAGCAAATATTATTCAGAACAAGAAGTCTGGGAAGGCATTCGTCAAGGATTAAAAGCCGTAATTGTCAACCCGGGAGTAATCTTAGGCTTATCGGCAAACGACAACGGAAGCTCGCAACTATTGTCTCAAGTGCAAAAAGGCTTGCAGTTCTATACCAACGGAGGTAGTGGTTATATTGCTGTTCAAGATGTAGTAAAAGCAATGATTCAACTTACGAATTCCGACATTTCAGACGAACGGTTCATTCTGGTAGCAGAAAACTGTTCGAACAAAGACATTCTTAGTTGGATGGCCGACGGATTTGGAAAACGTCGACCATTTATACCAATAGGAAGAAAACTGCTTTGGACTATTGGCCTGATTTCAGAGACATTTGGGAAAATATTTCATTTTAAACCATTAATAGACCGCGGAACCGCTCGATCTGCCACCAATCGCGAATTTTATTCAAATCAAAAGATAAAACGAGTAATCAATTTTGAATTTACACCCATCTCAAAATGTATTGAGAATGTGTGTAAATTTAAAACAAGCATCAAATAATTAATTATTTGTCGACTCCAGAATTTCTTTAAAGCTATTCAAAAACAAGTTTGCATCCGACTTTGACAAACACAAAGGAGGTAATAACCGAATTATATTAGCACCACTGGCTCCGGTAAATATCTTTTTCTCAAACAACAAACGATTACGAATTTCCTTAATTGGTTGTTCAAATTCAATTCCGATCATCAATCCCTGACCTCTGACTTCTTTTATTCCAGGAATTTTATTCAGTTCTTCAATCAGGTAATTCCCTATTTTTTCAGCATTTTCTATCAAATGCTCTACTTTAATGATATCGAGCACTGCAATAGCTGCAGTACAGGCCAGATGGCTACCACCAAAAGTAGTCCCAAGCATTCCAAACGAAGGTTTAAATATAGGACTGATCAGTACACCTCCTATTGGAAAACCGTTTCCCATTCCTTTGGCAACAGTAATTAAATCCGGACGAATGCCGGCGTACTGATGCGCAAAGAACTTTCCACTACGTCCATAACCCGACTGAACTTCATCCAGGATCAACATAGTTCCCGTAGCTTTACACTCTTCGCTCAACGCTTTCAAAAACTCAACTTCAGGAATACGAATACCGCCAACCCCTTGAATTCCTTCCAGAATTACAGCACAAACATCTTTATTTTTCAACGATTTGCGCACAGCATCTATGTCATTTAAAGCAAGGAACTCAATATCGAATCCTTCATTTATAGGTGCAACAATTTTAGGATTATCGGTTGTCCGAACTGCAGCCGATGTACGCCCATGAAAACTTTTATTGAAAGCAACGACTTTACTACGACCGGTATGAAATGAAGCTAATTTCAATGCATTCTCATTAGCTTCAGCTCCTGAATTAATCAAGAACAAAGAATAATCATCATATCCCGATATTTTACCCAACTTTTCAGCAAGCTCAACCTGCAGTTTATTTTGAACCGAGTTAGAATAGAAAACCAGATTTTCCAATTGTTGGGTTAACTTTTGAACATAATACGGATGCGAATGACCGATAGATATTACGGCATGTCCACCATATAAATCGAGGTATTCAATTCCATGATTATCGTACGTTCTACATCCTATTCCTTTCGCAATCTCAATATCAAAAAGAGGATAAACATTAAATAAATTCATATATTCATAAGTATTTTTATATTACCTAATTTTCAACTAATAAGAATTTTGCATTAACTTTACATCCTTGAAAATTTAATACAAATGTAATTCAAAATTTAGAGACACTCAAACAAATACATTTAAAAAAAATAATGTAATTTTACACTGATTTTATGCAGAATTTTCTCAATCAAAATGGTCAAACATGGACAAACAAGTAACAATCTATTGCAAAAACACTAAATCATACCACACTTACCCGCTGGGAATATCTTTGACTGAAATTTATCAGGATTTGAACATCCGCTTACAATACCCGGTAATGGCCGCGCGGGTCAATTACAAAGTAGAAGATCTGAATTTTTTGATATACAAACCAAAGGACATTGAATTCATCGATTTAAGTTCGTCATCAGGAATGCGCGTATACGTAAGGACATTAAGTATGGTTTTGGCAAAAGCTATTGCCGAATTATTTCCGGAAGCTATACTCCGCATCGAGCACCCGATATCCAAAGGCTATTACTGCAAACTTGATAACCTGAGACAACCTATAACAGCTGAAATTATAGCACAAATCAAAGAACGTATCAACCTTATAATTTCTCAAAAGAAAAAGATCATTTGCGAAGAAAAACAAACAAAGGAAGTAAGAGATCTATTTATAAACAAAGAGCATCAAACTGACAAAATTGCACTCTTTGAAACACTAGGAAATCCCTATTTTCGTTATTTCAGAATTGACAATTATATTGATTATTATAACGGAGTTCTTTTACCATCAACCGATCATTTAGGGATATACGATTTACTAGCTTATTACGACGGACTGCTACTCAGAATTCCCAAACGCGAAAACCCGGTAGAGTTGGAAGATATCGTTCCATCCCCCAAAATGTATGATATTTTCAAAGAATATGTCGGTTGGAACAAAATTATGAAAATAAACAATGTTGGCGAATTTAATATTGCTTGTCAGAATAATCAATCTTTCAATATGATTAAAGTCTCTGAAGCTTTGCATGAAAAGAAGGTGGCATCAATTGCCGACATGATTTCACAGCGTGCCGAAAAAGTTCGTTTTGTGCTTATATCAGGTCCGTCCTCGTCCGGTAAAACAACCTTCAGCAAACGGCTCTCCATTCAACTAATTGTTAGCGGACTGAAACCCGTTGTAATATCATTGGACAACTATTTTGTAAACAGAGATGATACTCCACGCGATGAAAATGGAGATTGGGACTTCGAACATCTTCATGCATTGGATTTGGCTCTTTTCAACCAACACCTGAAACAACTATTGAACGGAGAAGAGATTGACATCCCATTTTTTAATTTCGAAGATGGTAAGCGATACTACAAAGGCGAAAAGCTCAGACTAAACGAAGACAGCATTTTAATCATGGAAGGGATTCACGCGTTGAATCCTGAATTGATACAAGATGTACCTGTCGATACAACGTTTAAAATTTACGTGTCAGCCCTTACGACCATTTCCATTGACAACCACAACTGGATTCCAACCACCGACACCCGCTTACTTCGTCGGATAATTCGCGATTACCGCTTCCGAAACTATTCTGCACGCGAAACCATTGCTCGCTGGCCAAGTGTACGCAGAGGTGAGGAAAAATGGATATTCCCATATCAGGAAAATGCAGATGTACTGTTCAACTCCGCGCTTCTATTCGAGTTGGCTGTTTTAAAAAGGCATGCCGAACCGATTTTAGCCGAAGTTCCAAAATACTGCGATGAATACACAGAGACTCACCGACTAATAAAATTTCTAAACTATTTCGTTCCTATTTTAGATCGGGAAATTCCACCAACATCATTGTTGCGCGAATTTGTTGG
>DAIQOQ010000307.1:0-3129 GCA_036787795.1 Paludibacter sp.
AATTTGTCCAACCGCAACCCCAGTATCCGTCGGGTAAGTCCCAGCTCGTCGGCCGCAGCAGACATGTTTCCTTTATGATTTTCGAGTGCTTCCACAATCATTTCATATTCCACTATTTCCAGCTTAGCCACCAGTCCTTTTTTAAATGTGGTACTGGTTGTCAGAGGGGTTTGGAGCGAGAGCGGAAGGTCGTAACTATGTATCACATTGTCGTCCGACAGAATCACTGCCCGTTCAATCACGTTTTCCAGTTCGCGCACATTGCCCGGCCAGGAGTACGAAAGCAACATTTCCTGCACAGGGGTGGATATGCGTTTTATTTCCTTATTAAACTTCTTCACAAAATGAGCCACAAAGTGTTCGGCCAGTATAATAATGTCGCTGTTTCGTTCGCAAAGCGGTGGAATCAGAATGGGAAACACATTCAGGCGGTAATACAGATCTTCGCGAAACGTACCTTCTTTCACCATTTTAAACAGATCGCGGTTGGTGGCGGCAATAATGCGGATGTCCACTTTTATGGTGGCATTACCCCCTACCCGCTCAAACGACCGTTCTTGCAATATTCTGAGCAGTTTGGCTTGCATGGGCAACGACAGTTCGCCCACCTCATCCATAAAGATAGTACCTCCGTCGGCATCCTCAAAACGCCCTTTCCGCATTTTGTCGGCACCGGTAAACGAGCCTTTTTCGTGTCCGAAGAGTTCGCTCTCCACCACGCTCTCAGGCAAGGCAGCGCAGTTGAATTTTATAAATGGAGCCGCGGCTTGCGGGCTGTTGTAATGAATAGCACTTGCCACCAGCTCCTTCCCCACTCCGCTTTCGCCCAACAGCAACACGGTAGATTTGGTTTGCGCTATTTTACCAATCAGCGCATACACCTCCAGCATAGGCTTCGAATTGCCAATAATATTCGACGGATGGAATTTCTCTTTCAGCGCATCTTTCAACCGTTCGTTTTCCTGTTTCAGAAAAATGCTTTCTTCGTTATCAATCAGGTAAATCTCCACAGCCTGAGCTATCAGCGTAGCTATGATGTCCAGAATTTCTACATCGTAGCGCAACTGATAAGGGTTTTCGCATATCCGCTCCACACTGATAGCTCCCAATACCTTTTTGCCAAGTTTAATGGGAATGCATACAAACGAAAGCTCAGCGTCCGACGGTGTGGTAAGGCTTTTGGTTCGGTTCAGAAAGTCCGGCTCGTCGGCAATACGTGGCACCACCACCGCCTGACCGGTTTGTACCACACGTCCGGTAATTCCCTCTCCCAGCGAGTACACACCCCGGGTTTCTTCCCGGTCGGTAAGTCCGATACTGTCGTGTATAAATATCTTACCGGTCTTGCTGTTAAACAAATTTACCATGCCCCGTATCACACCCATGTCCTCTTTCATTATTTTCAACAAAAGCGACAAGGTATCAGGCAGGTTTTCGCTTTCAATAACGATTTTGCTCATTTGCGACAAAGGCGAAAGCATTTCTCCCCGGCACTTAATCACCGTATCAGGCTTCCTACCCTGACAAAAATGAACGACTGTTTGTTCGGCTATTCTGGTTTTTTGACTATTCATTGTTATTCCCTCTCTTTTGTTTTTAGTACTTCATTCAACTGTTCGGGCATGTGTATCTATGCCGGTTCGCAGTGATATTCGTATAAAGATATTAGATAAGGGTTAACAGTATTTTCGTTTACAGGTGGCGTCTGATGTCCTCTTTCAGGGCATGCATGTCGCAGTTTCGGATAAAGTTCCATCCAATCCAGTTCAGCTTTGTGCCCGGTAAAGCATTGTTTACTTTTGCATTGGCGGCTACGAGTCCATGCTGCTCCAACAACTCGCCCACTTCCCTCCCAATCAAAAAGCGGATTACATCTTTGTATTTATCAAAAGCCCCTCTTTTTACCAACATCTGAACAGGGAGTAAAATAGCACCATCGTTGGGCCATATAATTTCATAATCCAGATTATTCTCAATCTTTTTGGCATAAGAGTAAGGCATCACATAGATGGAAGCATCTATTTTATTACCCTCATTTATGGTAAGCAGCATTTCTTCGGGGTGAATCCGCGTAAGCGTATTTTTGCCCAGTTGCTTCAGAGCTTCATATCCATATTCCTTTACAAAATGAGCAAAAACCGTGTTGCAATGAAAATCCCGATCGCCCGAAAACACAATGCTGCTTCTCAATGCCGGATTCAGCAATTCATACCATTCGCGCGGAGGCTGGGTAGTTTCATACTTTGCTTTATGTGCAACCAGTACCAGCGCTTCGGCACCCAGATAACCAAACACCCTGGCAGGATGACTGATCTTTGTATCAGCATACATAGAATTGAGAGCATAATTGAAAGTTTCAAAATTCCGATCGTTCAGCAACCTGCTGTTACGATGGTAAAGACTGTTCAGGTCGGTAGTTATCAAAATATCCGGAAACTGACTGGCTGAGGCCAATGTTTCTATTTTGTTATAAAAGATGTTTTCCTGGTGTGTACTTCCACTGAAAACAACCGAACCATGCCCCTCATCGGCATATTGCGGAAATTTCCCGGCAAACAAAGTCCTGAATGCAGCTTGCAGCTCCAGCGGCAATATCGCAACAATAAAAGTATTGGCTTTGTGTTTCTTTAAGTGTGGCGTGTCATACCTGAGTACCCCCACATTCATTTCCTTATCCGACAGAACAGGAAACGCTGCGCTACCTTCCAGCAGATTTTTAGTAATATTCGTTTCCCTGTTGCCCGGCTTCTGACACAAGCTGCCAAACGAAACTGTCTCCATCAGATTTTCGTCCACCTGAGGCATTTCACCCTTTTTTACCTTCTTCATAACATATCCCTTTTTCAAAAAAAATAGCATTCAACCTTATTATTTATCGTTATACAAACCTGGGAATATCGATAAAATAAAAAAAATGCAATTTGCTACCATAGAACTAATTGCTCGCACAAAAACGTTCAATTTGCATGCCATCCGGAAATAAATTATAAATTACTAAAAATGTGGTAGATAAAAAAATGACAGATTATTTATTCATACATTTAGGAAGTTCGACCAAAAATACCCTGACAAAAATGTATGAAATCCGACCTGCAATCGAATGCAATTTTTCTTTTGCTCAATAAATAA
>DAIQOQ010000107.1:0-9676 GCA_036787795.1 Paludibacter sp.
AGTTTTTTACTGAGATTTATTACAAAAAGCTTCAGAATCAAATTGATTATAAAACCGGAGCTGAGCTGAACTTTAATGAAAATGTTGAATCTCAGATATTATTCGGGAAAGGGCGTGCTTATGGCCTGGAAATGTTTTTAAAAAAGAAGTACGGACGGTTTAACGGTTGGATAAGTTATACACTATCACGTACCGAACGTCAGTTTGATGGTATAAACAATGGTAATTACTATCCGGCAAGGCAGGATAAAACGCACGATATTTCGATAGTGGGTATCTACGAACTGAACAAGCACTGGACTTTCTCTTCAACCTGGGTTTATAACACTGGCAATGCTGTTACGTTTCCTACCGCAAAATACCAGATAGACGGAAAAACAATGATGTTTTATTCCAATCGGAATGCCAATAGGATGCCTGCTTATCACCGGTTGGATTTCGGAGCAACCTGGCTTGTAAAAAAGACCAAGGACTTTGAATCGAGCTGGACATTTTCGATATACAATGCCTACGGACGAGATAATGCATACATGATCCGTTTCAGAAACAATGAACTGGACCCGACTAAAACGGAAGCTATTCAAACAACTTTATTCAAGTTTGTTCCTTCATTTTCTTATAATTTCAAATTTTAAAAGAATGAAACATCCTATAATTCATTTGGCTATAGCGCTACTGCTGATCTGCTCATTTTCCTCCTGCGAAAAAGTAATTGATCTGAAATTGGACACATCATCACCAAGCATTGTCATACAAGGTAATGTATTTGATCACGACGGGCCTTATAAAGTCCAGATATCAAAAACAGTAGCTTTCACGGATCCCAACACTTTTCCAGCGGTTACAAACGCTAAGGTTACAATCGGCGATAATCTGGGAAACTCCGAAACATTGACAGAAACCAGTCCGGGAACCTATATCACAGCTATATTAAAAGGAAAATCCGGAGTAACTTACACACTAACAGTAGAAGTCGAAGGTAAAACATATACAGCCGTATCTACTATGCCGGAACCGGTAAATATCGATCGAATTTATATTCGGAAAAGTGAGATTGGAAGTGACCGGGAAGTTGCATTTGATTTTCATGATCCTGCCGGCATTGATAATTACTACCGTGTTATCGAATATGTCAACGACAGTTTGAAAACCGGCGTAAATGTGGGGAATGATAAACTTTATCCCGGAAAGATCATCACCTTTGCCCTCGGATCATCATCAATCAAAAAAGATAGTGTATTGCAAAGCGGTGACAGAGTCAAAATACAATTTGAATGTATAGATAAAGGGGTATATGAATACTTCCGAACAACAAGAGGAAACAGCGATCAATCTACTTCACCTACAAACCCCACATCAAACATCAGTAACGGGGCATTAGGCTATTTCAGTGCTTGTACTGTACGTCAGGACTCAATTATTTATCATTGATTATATAGCAGACAAGGAAAACAATAATGGCTGGTCTAATGAATGTTAGGTCAGCCATTGTTGTTCTTTACCCGTAAAAAAAAGGTTAATGTTTCGAACTGTAGTAAATATTTATTCTAAACATGAACAATTTTTCAAATAAAAGTTGTTCCTTTGCAATCAATTAATAGACCTATTAAACAATATAATTAAATATGAGTATTAAATCCGAACAAACAACTGAACAAACCATATTGGCTGTTGCAGAACAGCTCTTTTTAGAAAAAGGATTTGCATCGACTTCAACTACCCAAATTGCAAAAGCGGTAGGATGTAATCAAGCTCTGGTACACTACTATTTTCGAACAAAAGATAATTTATTCAACAGCATTTTCGAGAAAAAATTCAAGATGCTTTTCGAACATCTGTATGCTTCACAGAATTTGGAGGACATTCCTTTTTTAGAAAAGGTAAGACATGCGGTTGAGTCTCATTTCGATTTGCTGATGGAGAATCCTAAATTACCGCTATTGGTTGCTACTGAACTATCGCGCCTTCCCGAAAATCTCGAAAACCTACGAGACAAACTACAAAATGTACCTTTCGAGCTATTTACAAAACTAAACAATGAACTTCAGCATGAAATAGCCGAAGGACGTGCCCGTAAAGTAGAACTCATAGATATTGTTATCACCATGGTTACCCTGAACGCAGGGCTTTTCATAATGCAACCCATAGCCAGTGGCATTATGCAACTGAACGAAGAACAAACAAAAGAACTACTGGCACATAGACGAGAAGAGAATGTACAAGTTATTTTAAACTACATAAGACCCTAACACAATTCGGTATGAAAAGATTGATTTTAAACAGCCTGCTATTACTTCTTGTCCCTTCAGCTTTATTTTCACAGCAACTAACACTGGACGAATGTCAGGCAAAAGCAAAAGTGAATTATCCGTTGATAAAACAATACGGACTGATAGAGCAAACCACCCGGTTTAATTTAAGCAACGCAAACAAAGGATATTTACCTCAGCTTTCACTTTCGGCCAAAGCAACTTATCAATCGGATGTAACCGAAATTCCGGCAGTTTTGGGACAGATTCTGTCCAAAGTATCTCAAACTCCGATAAGTTTTCCATCACAGAATAAAGATCAATATCAAGCGGTACTGGAAGCCAGTCAGGTTATATGGGACGGAGGTATGATTTCTTCACAAAAGGAAACTACCAAAGCAAGCGCTGAAGTAGAAAAACAAAAGCTGGAAGTAGATTTGTTTTCACTGAACGAACGTATTAATCAGCTGTTTTTCGGCATTCTTTTATTGGATGAGCAAATCAAACAAAACGACATTCTGCAAAGTGAGTTGGCAATTAATCTGAACAGAGTGATTGCCTATCAGCAAAACGGAGTAGCTAATCAGGCAGACATAGATGCATTAAAAGTAGAACAATTAAATGCAACCCAACATGACACCGAATTAAAAAGCACACGTAAGTCGTACTTTATCATGCTTTCGGTTTTTACCCGACTGAAAATTGATGAGAATATATCGTTGACTAAACCGGAAATCAATCTTGCCATTTTGAACGATACTACCAATCATCGTCCGGAACTAACCCTCTTCAATGCCCAGAACCAACTGTATGAAAGTCAGAAATTACTGCTGAATGCTGGCAACCGGCCCAGATTAGGTGCATTTATACAAGGAGGATACGGACAACCAGGACTGAATATGTTTGTACCCGGGTTTTCTCCTTTTTACATAGGAGGTTTAAAACTGTCGTGGAATTTTAGTGGATTATATACGCAGAAAAACAATATAAATAAACTGGAAATCAACAAACGATCAAACGAAATTCAGAAAGAAACTTTTCTGTTCAACAGCGATTTGAAAACCAGACAGCAAAAAACAGAAATTGAGAAGCTACAGTCTACACTCTCCAACGATGACGAGATTATTCGTTTACGTACTAATATCAAAAAATCGGCTTCAGCTAGAGTAGACAACGGCACGCTGACTATCACTGATCTGATTCGCGAAATAAACGCCGAAAATCAGGCAAGACAATTAAAGTCCCTACACGAAATTCAACTGATTATGAGTGTATATGAACTTAAGAACAATATAAATAATTAATCCTGAATACAGAATATGAAAACAACTATCATCAAAAGTCGATCCTATTTCAGTAAGACATTTAATTACGGCTTAATAATTCTCACTCTTTCCTCTTTGCTCACTTCTTGCGGAAAATCGAAAGATGACTATGATGCTTCCGGAACTTTCGAAGCTACAGAAGTAATCGTATCAGCCGAAGCAACCGGTAGAATTCTTTCGTTCGACATTGAAGAAGGACAAATACTTACAAGCAACGAATTGATAGGACGAATTGACAGCACTCAGCTTTATCTGCACAAACAACAGACTATAAGTAGCAAGAAAGCATTGCAAAGCAGTCGTCCTGATATAAAGAAACAAATTGCAGCCATACAACAGCAAATTGCAACAGCAAAATCTGAACGTAAACGGTTTGAGAATCTGGTAAAAGCAAATGCTTCCAACCAAAAACAAGTGGATGATATTAACGCACAAATTGCTGTACTGGAGAAACAACTGGATGCGCAGAAGACAACATTACAAACTACCAATCAGGGAATCAGTGACAACAGTGAAGGGGTCACATTTCAGGCGGAACAACTGCAAGATCAACTGCAAAAATGTAAAATCATAAGCCCTATAGCCGGAACTGTTCTGGTAAAATATGCCGAAATGGGCGAAGTGGCTTCACCGGGAAAAGCTTTATTTAAAATAGCAGATACCAACCATATGATTCTTCGGGCTTATATCACTGCCGATCAGCTAAGCCAACTTAAAATAGGGCAGAAAGTAAAAGTAACATCCGATTTTGGAAAAGATCAGAATCGTGAATATGCCGGAACGCTGGCCTGGATCTCAAGTAAAGCAGAATTTACTCCAAAAACTATTCAAACACGCGACGAACGTGCCAATCTGGTTTATGCTGTAAAAATCAATGTGAAGAATGACGGATTAATTAAAATCGGAATGTACGGAAACGTAAAATTCAATTGATTATTTTCAATAAGATAAATTTTCATGGATAAAGGAAATAAATTTTCACCATCGGCCATTCACTGTGTATCGGTAAGTAAAAGTTACGGAGAAACAGAAGCATTAAAGGATGTCACTTTTGATGTCACCGACGGTGAAATATTCGGCATCATTGGTCCTGACGGGGCTGGCAAAACCACTCTTTTCAGAATACTGACAACATTGATTTTAGCCGATAATGGGATGGCTGCAATAGACGGTTTTGATGTTGTACAAGACTACAAGGAGATTCGGAAACGGGTTGGTTATATGCCCGGAAAGTTTTCGCTTTATCAGGATTTGACTGTTGAAGAGAATTTAAAGTTCTTTGCCACCGTTTTTAATACAACGATTGAAGAAAATTATGAATTGGTGAAGGATATTTACCAACATATTGAACCATTCAAGAATCGGCGTGCCGGAAAACTGTCAGGTGGAATGAAACAAAAACTGGCTTTAAGCTGTGCTCTGATACATAAACCAAGTGTGCTATTTCTGGATGAACCGACTACCGGTGTAGATCCTGTTTCACGTAAGGAATTTTGGGGAATGCTCAAAAATCTAAAAAAGCAAGGCATCACGATTCTTGTTTCAACCCCCTATATGGACGAAGCCGGTTTGTGCGACCGGATTGCTTTAATTCAAAACGGACGGTTTCTCAAAATAGATAGTCCTGCAAACATAGTGAAACAATATGAGACTAAACTATGGGCGGTAAAGAGTGACAACATGTACAAACTGCTAACCGATTTGCGTGCGAATGAGTTATCTAAAAACTGTTTTGCCTTTGGCGACAAACATCATGTTTCAGTTGATAATGCTCAATTGACTGTTGACAGTTTAAATAGTTACCTGCAACAGAAAGGACACACAAATATTGAGATCCGGGAAATAGAGCCGACTATTGAAGATTGTTTTATGCAACTGAGTCTGAAATAAAGTGCGAAAATAAAAGAGATAATAAAGATGAACGATATAATCGAACATAATTCTAATAAGGTAATCATTGCCGAAAATCTGACTAAGAAATTTGGGCACTTTACAGCAGTCGATCATATTTCATTCGAAGTGGAACGGGGTGAAATCTTCGGATTTCTAGGTGCCAATGGCGCCGGAAAAACCACGGCTATGCGTATGTTGAGTGGGCTCAGCATCCCGACCGGAGGAAAAGGTATTGTTGCCGGATACGACATTGGTACGCAAACTGAGCTGGTAAAGAAAAATATCGGTTACATGAGCCAGAAGTTTTCTCTTTACGACGACTTAAAGGTTTGGGAGAACATAGAACTTTTTGGTGGTATCTACGGAATGAAAGACAAAGAGATCAAAGAGAAAACCGATAAATTAATGCAGGTGTTGGATTTTGAAAGCGAACGGAACAAACTGGTAGGTTCATTACCCTTAGGTTTCAAACAAAAACTGGCATTCTCGGTTTCGATTTTCCATAATCCGCAGGTTGTATTTTTGGATGAACCAACCGGAGGTGTGGATCCGATCACACGCCGTCAGTTTTGGGAATTGATTTATGATGCTACCTCGCGTGGAATAACCGTTTTTGTAACGACACATTATATGGATGAAGCCGAATATTGTAACAGGGTTTCCATCATGGTGGATGGAAAAATCGAGGCACTGGATTCCCCCCGAAATCTCAAAAATCAATTTAAGGCCAATAGTATGGATGAAGTTTTTCAACAATTGGCACGTAAAGCAACAAGAGTTGACAGTTGACGGACCCCTAACCCCTAAAGGGGAATAAGAAACAATTCAGTGATTAACACCGGAAAGTTAAAAATAAGAGTATTGATTATTCAATGTATTCAATATAAATCATTACGAACTAAATATAAAACGAAACTAACTTAGTTCCCCTTTAGGGGTTAGGGGTTAGTTTTCAGGTTTAATTTATGAAACAACTATTATCTTTTATTCGAAAAGAATTTTATCATATCCTGCGTGACAAGACCACCATGATGATTCTGCTATTGATGCCCATCATTCAGATTATTTTGTTTGGCTTTGCACTTACCACAGAAGTGAAAGACACACAGGTGGCTGTATTGGCTCCAACAAATGACGAAGCCAGCAGTCGTATCATCGACAAGATAAATGCCAGTGCTTACTTTGATGTTACGGCAAGACTTCATAACACCAACGAAATTCAATCTACTTTTCGCGATGCAAAAGCGAAACTGGTAGTGGTTTTTGAAGACCATTTTGGCGAGAAGCTTCGCCATAACGGAAAAGCTCACATACAACTTATTGCAGACGCTACTGATCCGAATGCTGCTACGTCATTCACATCTTATGCAAGTAACATTATTACTTCATATCAACAGGAGTTGATGGGTGAAAGTAAGAATCCGTATCAGATCACACCAGAAATAAAAATGCTTTACAATCCGCAAATGGAAGGAGCTTTCAACTTTGTACCGGGCGTATTGGGCATGATTCTGATTCTGATTTGCGCTATGATGACATCCATAGCCATTGTACGGGAAAAAGAAATGGGAACCATGGAAATCTTATTGGTCTCACCCATGAAACCCATTTACATCATTCTATCTAAAATCACCCCCTACTTTGTACTTTCATGTGTGAATTTTGCCACCATCATGGTACTGTCTGTTTTTGTTCTGAAAGTACCGATTGCCGGAAGTTTTATAAGTTTAGCGGCAGTTTCATTGCTTTATATTTTCGTTGCATTATCGTTTGGATTACTGGTCTCGACCATAACAAACTCACAACAAGCAGCCATGTTGGTCTCCGGAATGGGACTCATGATTCCGGTCATGTTGTTATCCGGCATGATTTTTCCCATCGAGAATATGCCTCTTCCTCTTCAGTGGTTTTCATGTATTGTTCCTGCACGATGGTATATTGCGGCAGTAAAAGCCATTATGATTGAAGGACTGGGTATTAGTTCTGTTTTAAAAGAAATAGGAGTTCTTTGTTTGATGGGGTTGATTTTAGTTACAATAAGTCTGCGAAAATTTAAGATCAGGTTGGAATAGAAATCACCCCTAACCCCTAAAGGGGAACTAAGTTAGTTTCTTCTCTTATGTATTTCGAGTTATAAAATGGTTTAAATCAAATAGTATTAATTCAATCCTCCTTTAGGGGTTAGGGGTAGTTATAATAAGGTCATATTATGATAAAATATCTTCTTAAAAAAGAATTCAAACAAATACTTCGGAATGGTTTCCTTCCGAAAATGATTTTTATGTTTCCACTCAATGTGTTACTCATTTTTCCATGGGCAGCCAGCTACGAAATAAAAAATCTGAATTTGAGTGTGATCGATAACGATCATAGCAGCTATTCACAACTGCTTACTCAGAAAATTATTTCATCGAATTATTTCAAGCTGACGAATGTTTCGCCAAATTACAAGAAAGCATTACAAAGCATCGAGAAAAATGAATCGGATATCATTCTTGAGATTCCGCCACACTTTGAAAAAGATCTGGTAAACCGTCAGGGAGGAAAAGTAATGATTTCGGCCAATGCCGTGAATGGAATGAAAGGTAGCATTGGAATGACTTACCTTTCAAGCATAGTGACCGACTTTAACGGACAGATCATTGAAGATCTGTCGCCTGCAGCAATCAATAACACTCCGAATATTCAACTTGACACGCAATATCGTTTCAACCCTCACCTAAACTATCGGGTTTTTATGGTTCCGGCACTGATGGTTATGATTCTGACCTTGCTGTGTGGCTTTTTACCTGCTGTATCTATTGTTACTGAAAAGGAAAAAGGAACAATGGAACAGATTAATGTAAGTCCGGTTTCCAAAACCATGTTTATTCTGGCTAAGTTGATTCCATTCTGGATTATCGGCTTTATTGCTATCACCATTGGGTTTCTGGTAGCCTGGGCCGTTTACGGATTAATACCTGTCGGATATTTTGCATCCATCTACTTATTTACTGCCATCTATGTCCTGGCTATTTCCGGCTTGGGATTAGTTGTCTCAAACTATGCTGCGACCTTGCAACAAGCCATGTTTATGATATTCTTCTTTATGATGTTATTCATCATGTTGAGTGGATTGTACACGCCTATTGACAGTATGCCCGAATGGGCTAAATGGATAGCAGCTTTTAATCCGCTAAAACATTTTATGATCGTGATGCGATCCATTTATTTAAAAGGAAGTAATCCACTCCAACTATTGAATCAATTGCTGGCATTGATAGGATTTGCAGTTTTCTTTAATACTTGGGCAGTATTGAGTTATAAGAAAAAGAACTAGCATTTGAACCCGTAAAACAACTATATGAATGTATCATTTCTTACATCCAATAAAAGATGAAATCAACATTTGTTAATCAAGACAATACACGTACAGCCTTTGTTCAATTGAACGTTTATGCCTGCACGGCGTGTAGAGAGTGCATTGATGCTTGTCCGAACAAAGTCATTGACCAATCACTTCTTTTTATTGCAAACACACTGATATCTGAACAGGTGCGCATGTATGATGCATCGAAATGTATCGGTTGCCTGAAGTGCGTACAAGCCTGTAAGTTTGATGCAATTAGTATTTATAAGGATTAATAGCAAATACTATCGGGAATAACTCTCCAAAGCTTTTTTTACAGAACCATGAAGTAACAATAAATTCTTAGCTTGTTCATATTCTATCTGTAGCTCTTCCATAATCATCCGTGCTCCTCTGTCTACCAGCTTGGCATTGCTGAGTTGCATATTCACCATGCTGTTACCTTTTACACGACCAAGTTTTATCATTGTAGCGGTTGAGATCATATTCAGAACCAGCTTTTCAGCTGTGCCGGATTTAAGACGTGTACTTCCTGTAATAAATTCCGGTCCTACAATCACTTCAATACGGATGTCAGCTTCCTTTGCCATAGGTGAATCCGGATTACACGCAACAGAAGCAGTCAGGATACCATGAGCACGTGCGTTCTTCAAGGCCCCGATTACATAAGGTGTTGTTCCCGAAGCAGCCAAACCAATCACCGTGTCATTTTGATTCACCTGATATTCCTGCAACTCTGCCCAGGCTTTGTCAGCATCATCTTCAGCATTCTCTACCGGATTACGAAGTGCTTTTTCGCCACCGGCAATTAAGCCAATAACCAAACCTGCCGTCATGCCGAAGGTGGGCGGAATTTCCGA